>JASGFG010000019.1:0-51657 GCA_047605605.1 Paracoccaceae bacterium
AGGACACCAGCCCCGCCCGGCCGGACTATTACGACAAGGTCTTTGCGGCGGCGATGTCGGGCGACCCCTCGTCGCTGGCCTCCTTTGCCTATCGGGCAGGGGGGCCTGCGGCGGGCGGGGATGTGGGTGCGCCGGGCCTGCGGGCCGGGCGGCTGGCCGTCCAGGCGGGTGGCAAGGCTGACGGCAAGGCTGGGGGCGGGCTGGCGGTGCTGCGGGTGGAGCGTGATCCGGCGCGGATCAACCGGTTCCACTTTGACGCGGGCGAGGCGCGGATGGCCCCCGGCGCCACGGCGGTCTGGGATTTCGGCGACGGCAACGGGGCAAGGGGCGAAAAGGTCAGCCACGATTTCGCCCGGCCGGGGGAATACCGGGTCGTGCTGCGCACCGGCACGGGCGAGGGCGACAGCACCTCGGCCCGCGTGGTGGTGCCCGATCCGCAGATCCTGCGGCTGGACCCCCGGCAGGGGCTGATCGCGGGCGGCAAGCCGGTGGCGGGCAGCACGCCCAGCCGGGGCGCGCTGGCCATCGGAGGCAAGGCCCCGGCGATCGAGGTGCCCTGCGCGGCGATCGCCGGGATCTTCGGCGCGCCCGAAGTGGCGCTGACGATGGAAATCGCGACCACGGGCGGCGGCACCCCCTCGGGCGAGATCCTGCGCCTGCACGAAGCCTTTACCCTCGGCATGGGGCCGACGGGCGATCTGTCGCTGGCGCTGTTCGCGCCGGGGCAGAAAAAGCCCCGCGTCCTGCGCACCGCCCCCGGCCTGCGGCTGAACGATGGCGCCCCCCACCGGATCGGGCTGCGCATCGGCGCGGAGGGGGCCGAAATCACGGTGGACGGACGGCTTGCCCAGCGGGTAAAGGGGGCCGGGCCGCTGCCTTCGGTGAACCGGCCGCTGGTTCTGGGCGGCGCCTTCGGCAAGCCGGGGCTGCCGGCGGCGATCACCGCGCTGACGCTGACGGCGGGGGCGGAAAGTTTCGCCCCCTGAGGCGCGCGGCCATCAGAATGCCGCGGTTGCGCGGCAGACAGGGGCCGTGACAGGATCGCCGCGGGCCATGCGCGGCGGGCAGGATACGGGAAACGGGCGGGAACGTGACGGCGACGGCAGAACAGCTTGGACGATCCGGGGTAAACCGTGCGCCGGTCGCGGAAGGCATGGGCGGCCGTGTCCGCCGGGCCCTGACCAAGGGGCGCCTGCCCTTTGCCGCAACGCTTTACCTGGCGGCGGTGGTCCTTCCGATCACCTTCAGCGTCGGGCCGGTCATCATGACGGGCGTGCGGCTGCTGCTGATCCTGCTGATCGTCCCGCTGTCGATCCGGCTGTTCACCGGGGCCTATGGCCGGGTGCTGCTGGTGGATGTGCTGTTCTTTCTGCATGTGGCGTGGTTCACGGCGGCGCTGGCGATCAACAACCCCAACCAGGTCGTCACCAATGCCGGATCGACGGGGATCGAGTTCATCGGCGGCTATGTCCTTGGCCGGGCCACGATCCGCAACCGCGAGGCTTTTGTGGGTCTGGGCCGGGCGCTGGCCTTCATCTGCCTGTGCCTTCTGCCCTTCACCATCTACGAGGCGCTGACCGGCATTGCGCCGATCCTGCGTTTCCTGGGCAGCCTGCCCGGCGTCGGCTCGCTTCCCGACCTGCTGATGGACAAGCGGCTGGGTCTGTCGCGGACGCAGGTGGTCTTTGCCCATCCGATCCATTCGGGGCTGTTCTTCATCCTGACCTTCTCGCTGTGCTTTGTCGGGCTGAAGGATGTCTATGGCGCCACCCGGCGCTATGTCATCGGCATCGCCTGCGCCACCTGCTGCTTTCTGGCGCTGTCCAGCGGCGCGCTTCTGGCGCTGGTGCTGCAACTGGGGCTGATCTTCTGGGCCACGGTCTTCAGGACGCACAAGGCGCGCTGGTGGTATCTGCTGGGGCTTTTCGCCTTTCTCTACGTGCTGATCGCGCTGTTCTCGTCCCGCCCGCCGCTGCGCGTCTTCCTGAGCTATGCGACCTTCTCGGCCCATACCGCCTATTGGCGGACGATCATCTTCGACTACGGGATGCAGAACGTCTGGGCGAACCCCTGGTTCGGCATCGGCCTGAACGACTGGTTCCGCCCGGTCTACATGTATTCGGGCAGCGTCGACAACTTCTGGCTGCTGACGGCGATGCGCTATGGCATTCCGGGCTTCCTGTTCCTGGCGGCCGGCTATGCCTGGGCGCTGTGGAAGATCGGCACCCGCGATTTCGACGCGGACCCGGCGCTGTGGAACCTGCGGCGGGCCTGGATGTTCTCGTTCATCGGGCTGACCTTCACCCTGTCCACCGTGCATATCTGGCACACGATCTTTTCCTTCGTGTTCTTCATGTTCGGGGCGGGCATGTGGTTCCTTTATGCCCAGCCCGAAACCGCCGGAAAAGATACCGGACCCGCGCCCGAGCCGCGCGCCCGCGGGCCGCAATACACCCGCTTTCCCGCCATCCGGCGGCGCGGCCAACCCCGGCCTGCCTGACGCGCGCCTTTCCCTTTCGGGAACGATCTGGCCCGCCCCTTTCCGAAGGGGCGGGCCAGGATGTTCGGGCTGTCCGGTCGGCTGTCCTGTCCGGGCGTTCAGCTCAGCAGGGCATGGGGATCGGCGGTATAGTGGTCCACGAAGTCGAAGCTGTCGGTCAGATGGAAGCCTGAAACCTCGCCCTCGAAATAGCGGTTCCAGGCGGTGCCCAGCGTCCATTCCCGGTTGGCCACGTCCGAAAAGTCGAAATCGGTGCCGCCGGTGACATCCATCACCACCTTATCGTCCAGCAGGACCTGCAACCTGTCGGTCGCGGTATCCACCATGACGGTCAGGTTGTGCTGGTCGGTGTCGTTCAGATCCAGCCCGCGCACGCTGAAGGTCTTGAAGCCCTCGTCCTCGGTCGCGACCTGGATGTTGAACCCGTCGCTCGCCAGCGTCAGCCCCAGCTTGAGGTGGTTCCAGACCAGCCGCTCGGCCCCGTCCATGTCGCCGTCGCGGGTGAAATCCACCGAAAAGGCGATGCGGTCCGAATTGGCATATTGCGACTGATAGCCTAGGTTCACGTAATCCTGGTCGCCGTCGAAGGTCAGCACCGCCGCAGAGCCATGCGTTTCGACCTGCGCGCCCACCAGCTTCTTCGTCCCGGCGAGAGAGGCGATATCCACCTCCAGCCCGCCATGCAGATGGCCGGCCTGGGCCAGACTTTCCCCCGCGCTGCCCGCGCCCGAGGATGTGCCCTCGGCATGTTCGGCGCCGGACTTGACCGCCTCGGTGCCGCCATCGGTCGTGCCGGTGCCGGTATCGGTCTGGCTGCCGGTCTCGGTCTTGGTCTGGTCGGTGCTGGTCGGGGTGGCGGCATAGCTGTCCTTGTCGACGCTGATTTCAAAGGCCGAGATGTCGCCCACGAAATTCGCCTTGCCCCAGGGATTGCCGAAGGACAGGTCCCACGACCCCGAGGTGGGCAGCGTGTCGCTGAACGCGGTTTCCGCCGCCGCCTTGCCGTCGACATAGATGGTCAGCCTGCCGTCATCCAGCTGGACCGAGATGTCGTGCTCGGCCCCGTCGTTCAGGGCGACGCCCTTGGTGGTCAGCGTGACGCTGCTGCCCGAGGCGCCGGTGATCAGGAAGGACAGCGCCCCCGAGGCGCCGACCGTGGCGACAAAGCTGCCGTGCAGGCGGAACACCTCGCCGCTGGTGCCGGTCTTGTCGGCCTGGAGCGAGAAGTCGATGGCGAAATCGTCGCTGCCGCGCAGGGCCGACAACTGCGCCCGCGAGACCGAGGCGACGGTGCCGGTCTTGCCCAGCTGGATCTCGTCGCCGTCAAGGCTGGTCAGCGCGGCCAGCGTCTTTTCCGCCCCCGCCGCATAGGCGACGAAGGCATGGGCATGGGCGTCATAGCCGATCACCTGCGACCCCGCGACCGTGACCGTGCTGTCGGCGGTCAGCACGCGCCCGGCCTTGGTGGTGACGGTCAGCGTGACATCGTAGCTGTCGCCCTTGGTATAGGAATGGCTGACCACCTGGCCCGTCGCCGTGGAGCCGTCGCCAAAGGTCCAGACATAGGTGGCGCCCTTGGCATCGGTTCCCAGCAGGCTGGCCGTCAGCCCGGCATCGAAGACCCGCGTGCCGCCGTCGCCGGCATCGACATTGTAAAGCGCCTCGGAGGACAGGGTCTCGAACGCGGCGGTTTCCGAAGATCCGGCCCCGGTGGTGCCCAGAATCCCGCCGGGCAGCGCGACATAGGAATGCACCCCGTTGCTGGCGTCGAGCGACGAGCTGACGAAGACATTGCCGTAATAGCCGTCGCCATAGGGGTCGGTGTTCTGGATATAGGCATTGTCCTTGACCGACCAGCCGGACTGGCCGGAATAGCCGTTGATCGAGGCGACGGCATTGCCGGTGATCTCCACATCGGTGGATTTCGCGGCGACGCGGATGGTCGGCACCCAGACGGCCGAACTGCTGGCGTCGGGATTGTCCTGATCCTGGACTGCGATCACGCTGTTGTTGGCGATGGTCAGACCCTTGGTCTCGCCCACGGTGATGCCGTGCAGATGGCCGTTGTAGATCGTGTTGTCCTCGATCACGACGTTCTGGTAATACATCGCCGTTCCGGCGCGGCCGCTGTCGACCTCTTCATTGCGCATGAAGATCGACTGGGTATAGCTGCCCTCGCCGATGTCGAAGGTGTTGCTGCGGATGGTGATGTCGGTCGACGGCTCGGTCGTGCCGGTCGTCCAGAACTGGATCATGTCGCGGTGGTCGCCGCTGGCATAGGACGCGCGGAAGTCGTGGAAATAGTTGTCCTCGATCACCACGCCCTGCACATCGGCAAAGTTCATCCCGTCGGACCGGATGTCATGCACCTCGTTGCCGGTGACGGTCAGGTCGGTGCTGTTCTGGAAGATTGCGCCGCGCAGCCAGGTGTGGAATTCGTTGCCCTCGATGCTGACGCCGGTGCTGTCGCGCACCGACAGGCCATAGGCATAGCCATAGCCATCGGCCGCTTCCGACACGCCCGAGGCCACGTCGCCGTCGAAGACCGAATTGCTGATGGTGACATTGGTGCCCTTGGCGACGCTGAACGGCGTCAGATAGGACGCATCCCCCGCCTTGAACGTATAGTCGAAGACCACGTTGTCGATGGTCAGGTTCGACACGCCGTTCAGGCCCAGACCGGAAAACACCGCCGGGTCCGACGGATCGGCCGAGGTGATGGTGACGTGGTTCAGGTCCAGATCGAAGCCGGATTTCGCGTTCAGGCTGAAACTGCCGTAATCGCCGCCTTCCAGAAGGATCGTCTCGCCCCCGGTCGATGCCTTGAGCGCCGAATAGAGTTCCGTCAGGTTCGAGACGGTGATGGTCTTGGCCATGATTACCCCGGCTTTGGGTTTCGGTCATATGCGCCCGGCCGATGCAGAAGGCCGAAGACGCAGGCAGCTTTCCTGTGCAGGGAACAGTCCCGATGGGGCAATGGGACGGCCTGAATCGGGCGAATGCGTGGATTTTCCCGCCAATGCCGCAATGCGGCGGAAAGCTGCCCGGGGGGCGCTTCTGCTTGGGAAACAAGCTGTTGCCGGCGGCCTTGCGGGCGGGGAGGGATCGGGCGCGGCGGCATGGCCACAATTGCGACATGAAGTCGGGACGACCGGGCGGGAACTGTCCTGCCGCAGGGGCAAATCCCCCGGCATCCCGGCAAATCGGGCAAGGGGTGGAAACATCCCGTCCCGAAGCCGCCGCCTTCACGACAAAGGCCCGCCGCAACGCGGCAGGCCTTGCAGGGAAAGGGCAGGGGGGTCCGGCCCGTCTCCGGCCCGGAGGGGCGAGCCTCAGTCCTCGCGGAACATCCGGTCGGCCTGCACCGTCAGCGGGTGCAGCAGATAGGCCAGGACCGAACGGTCGCCGGTCTGCAGATAGGCCTCGACCGGCATCCCCGGCACCAGATGGCGGGTGCCGAGGCGGGCCATCTCGTCCGCCGGGACCGACAGGCGCAGCCGATAGAAGCTGCGGCCCGTCTGCGGGTCGGTGACGCTGGTGGGGGAAATCGAGGCCACCTCGCCGAAGATCTGCGGCGTGGTGCGGCTGTCGAAGGCGGGCAGCACGATCCGCGCCTTCTGCCCCGGATGCACCTCGTCGATCGAGCGCGGATCGAGGCGCAGGTCGAACTCCACCCCCTCGGCCACCGGCACGATCTGCGCCAGCGTCTGGCCCGCCGCCAGAACCGCGCCGGGCGTGGTCAGCTGCAATTCATGCACGATGCCCGCGACGGGCGCGCGGATCTCCACCCGGTCCAGCTGGGCCTGCGTGGTCAGGATCTGCGGCACCAGTTCGGCGGCCTCGGCCCTGGCGGTGCGCAGGTCGGTCGCGACCTTTTCCGCCTCTTCGTGGCGGCTCTGCGCCAGCTTCAGCTCGGCATCGCGGCGTTCCACCGCCATGCGGGCGATATCGGCCTGGTCCGAGGCGATCTGCCCCTTCAGTTCCGACTGGCGGCGCTGCGCATCCAGAAGCTGCGTGTCGCGGATCAGCCCCTTGTTGGCCAGCGGCTCCAGATTGGCCAGTTCGCGCTCGACCAGCGCCAGCTGGTCGGTGCGCGCCTCGATCAGCGCATGGATGCCCTGGCTCTGCGCGTCGAGCCGGGCCAGGTTCTCCTGCAACTGCGCCGCCTCGCCCGCATGAAAGTCGCGCCTTGTGGCCAGGATGCCGGCCTGCGCCTCGACCTGATGGGCCAGATCCTGCGGATCGGCCAGATCCGCGCCCGACAGGGCGGCGATGCGGGCGGGGTCCAGCCGGTCCTCGCCCGCCGTCTCGGCCTCCAGCCGGGCGGCAAGGGCCAGCGATCCGGCCAGACGGCTGCGCGCGATTTCCAGGTTGGCGGCCAGCAGCGTCGGGTCCAGGCGGGCGATGACCTGCCCGGCCTGAACCGTGTCGCCGTTGGCGACCAGGATTTCCGACAGGATGCCGCCGTCCAGATGCTGAAGGCTGCGGGGCTGGCCGCGCACCGCCGCCTCGCCCTGCGCGATCACCGCGCCGCCGATCATCGTGGTCGCGGCCCAGACGCCCAGGGCGGCAAGGGCGGCAAGGCCCAGCACCGCCCCCAGCCGCCCGGCGCCGGAAAATCCGGTGCGCGGCGCCGGGGTAAGAGAGGGAAGAGCGGGGGAATGGACGGACAGATCGGTCATTTCGTCGCTCCGGCGGCGGGAAGGGGGTCGGTTGCATCGACAGGCGCATCGGCCGGCGCATCGGCCTGTTGTTCGATCCGGGCGGCGGCGGGCAGTTCAAGCACCTGCCGTTCGGCGCGGTTGCGCAGAAAGACCGACAGCGCCCCGGTGGGGGCCAGCGGCTCGGTCGTCGCGGGCTCGTCGCCGGTCACGGCGGCCAGATGGCCGTTGCGGCGGAACAGCGGCCGGCCCTGCGCCCGCGGGCCTTCGCTGGCGGGCTGGGGGGGCGCGGCAAGCGCCGGAACCGGGGCCGCGGCGGCAACCCGCACCGGCGCGGGGCCGCCCGCGACCAGCGCGGGGGGCATCACCTCGTCCTTGGGGCCGAACCGGGCGACGCGGCCCTGGCTCAGCACCAGGATCTTGTTGGCCACCGCCAGCAGGCCCGGCCGGTGGGTCATCACGATCACCGTGCAGCCCTCGGCCCGCAGGCCGGTCAGCGCGGCGGTCAGCGCCTCGTCCCCGGCCTGGTCGAGGTTCGAGTTCGGCTCGTCCAGCACCACGATCCGCGGGCGGCCCAGCAGGGCACGCGCCAGACCCAGCCGCTGCATCTGCCCGCCCGACAGCGGCAGGCCCTCGGTACCGACGCGGGTGGCATAGCCCTGCGGCAGGGCCAGGATCATCTCGTGAACCCCGGCCAGACGGGCGGCGGCGATCACCGCCTCGTCGCCGACCTGCGGGTCGAACCGGGCGATGTTGTCGCGCACCGTGCCCGGCAGCAGCGTCACCACCTGCGGCAGATAGCCGATGTGGCGGCCCAGGTCCGCCGCCTCCCACTGGTCGCGCGTGGCGCCGTCCAGCCGCACCTCGCCGCCCTCGGGCAGCCAGAACCCGGTCAGCACCCGCGCCAGCGTCGACTTGCCCGAGGCCGAGGCGCCGATCACCGCCAGCCCGTCGCCGGGTTCCAGCGCGAAGGCCACCTGATCCAGCAGCCGCGCGCGTTCCGCCGCGGGCGTGCCGGGGGCGGCGGGGGCCAGTTTCGTCAGGCGCGCCACCTCGATCCGGCCGGTGGGGGCGGGCAGGCGCACCGGGCGCGCGGCCTGCCGGTCGCCCGCATCGGCCAGAACCTGCGTCAGGCGCGCCCAGGCCTCGCGCGCCCTGGCGATCATCCGCCACTGGCCCAGAACCTGGTCGGCCGGCGCCATGGCCCGCCCCGACAGGATGGACGAGGCGACGATACTGCCGGCCGAGATGTCCTGCCGGATGGCCAGCCAGGCCCCCAGCGTCAGCAGCGCCGATTGCAGCAGCATCCGCGTCGCGCGCGACATCGCGCCCAGCAGTTCGGCGCGTTCGGCGCCGCGCTGCACCTCGGCCTGGGCCTTGTCGCGGATGCCGCGCCAGCGCGCGCCCAGCCGGTCGCCCAGGCCAAGCGCCGCGATCAGCTCGCGGCTTTCGGCGGTGCGGGTCAGGAACAGCTGCGCCTCGGCCTCGGGGGCGGCGGCGCGGGCCAGGGCGGCGCGGCTGGTCCATTGCCCGGCCAGCGCAAAGGCGATGCCCAGCCCCACGCCCACCAGCGCCAGCCCCGCCAGCAGCGGATGCAGCAGCCACAGGATGCACAGGTAAAGCGGCACCCAGGGCAGGTCCAGCAGGCCGGGGATCGCCGGGCTGCCCAGAAAGCCGCGCAGCGTCTCGGCATCGCGGATCGCCGCGGGCTGGCCCTGCGCCAGAAAGCGGCCGAAGACCGGGCCGGACAGTTCCGCCTCGATCCGGTGGCCGGCGCGCGACAGAAGCCGCTGGCGCAGCAGGTCATAGACCGCCAGCAGCGCGTAAAGGATCACCACCGCCGCGAACAGCCCCAGCAGCGTCGGCACCGACCCCGAGGGCAGCACCCGGTCATAGACCTGAAGCATGTAGACCGACCCGGTCAGCATCAGCACGTTGATCACCGCGCTGAAGACCGCGGCCAGACCCAGCGGCGGAAGGACCAGCGCCCGGATGCGGCGGACCGGCATTGCCTCGGTGGCGGGTTTCGTCATGACATTCTGCCCCTGTCGGCGTCCTTTCGGACTTTGGGGCAGGATTTTCAGGAAATTGCGGCACAATCTGGCCGCACGCGTGTCAGATCCGGCAAAATCTTGGGGTGCATCTGCCCTATTGTGGCAGGTGGCGAAACAATCCGGCCCCGATCATGGCCCCCTCAGGCGCGGCCGCGGCCGCGGGCAAGAACCCGCTCATAGGCGGCCAGCAGATGCGGGATCGAATGCTGCCAGGACAGCCGGTCCAGCACCCGCGCCCGGCCCGCCTGCCCCATGGCGCGCGCCGCCGCGGGGTTCTCGATCAGCCAGGCGATGCGGGCGGCGAAATCCTTGGGATCGTTGGGCGTCGCGTAAAGCGAGGCATCGCCGGCCGAGGCCCGGCCTTCGGTCAGGTCGAACTGCACCACCGGCTTTTCCAGGGTCATGTATTCCATGACCTTGTTCATGGTGGAAATGTCGTTCATCGCATTCTTCGGATCGGGCGCCACGCCGATGTCGATGGCGTTCAGCGCCGCCAGCATCGCCTCGCCGAACAGCGGCCCGGTAAAGGTGAAGTGTTTCTCCAGCCCACGCGCCGCCACATCGGCCCTGACCGTTTCCAGCTCCGGGCCAAAGCCCACGATGACGAAATGCACGTCCTCATGGCCCAGCTCGCGGATCAGGTGCAGCGCGGCCTGGACCAGAAGGTCCATCCCCTCCTGCTGGCCGATGACGCCGACATAACCCATCACCGTCCCCGCCCCCTGCCGCACCGACCGGTCGCCGGGGCCGGGCAGGAAGATTTCCACCTTGGGGGCCGAACGGACGACGAAGACATCCTCGGGCTTCATCCGGCCGCGGGCGATGGCGATGCGGCGAAAGCTTTCGTTGGTGGCGATCGAGACCTGCGCGCAGGCAAAGGTCATTCGCTCCCACACCAGCATGATGCGATAAAGCAGGCCGCGCCGGTTGAACTTGGCCTCGTAAAGCTCGGGGCAGACATCGTGGTGGTCGAACAGGTAGCGCACCCCCCAGGGCCGCCAGCGCAGCGCCAGCAGGAACACGAGGTCGGGCGGATTGCAGCCGTGGATCACGTCGAACCCGCGTTCGCGCCGCACCTTGCGCGCCAGGCGGAACATGTGGCGCAGGAAATGCAGGTATTCCCGCGCATAGGCCACGGCGCCGGAATGCGCCTCGACCGGCTCGGGATAGCGGTAGATGTGGACGCCCTGGATTTCCTCGTAATCCTTGACCCAGCCGCGGCCCATCGGACAGATGACCGACACCTGATAGCCCGCCTCGGTCAGCGAGGTCGCCTCCAGCCAGACGCGGCGGTCCAGCGGCACCGGCAGGTTTTCCACGACGATCAGAACGCGGCGGCCAGCATCGGGACGGGGTTGGTCGGAAGGCATCGGCCCCTTTTCCTGCTGTCCATATGGTCAAATTTCCAATGCCCCCGGCATAAAGAAGACCGGCTGGCAAGCCAAGGGGTTTCGGCCCGCGCCAAGGGCGGGTTGCCGCAAAGATATGCGTCCCATGCAGAAAAGTGACCGGAAACCGGGCGGATATGCCCGCCGGCCGGGCAGGGACAGGGCGGTTTCCCGCCGCCGGCCCGGCGCGGGCGGGGCGGTCAGCCCCGATCCCCGGCCAGCGCCTGTCCGATCCGCCGCAGCGCGCCCGCCAGCAGATCCGCCGCGGCACCGGGGCTTTCGGCCTCGGCATAGACGCGGAATTCCGGCGCATTGCCCGAGGGGCGCAGATGCAGCACCCGGCCCGAGGCCAGCGCCATCCGCAGCCCGTCGGTGCGGTCGGTCGCGCGCCAGCCCTCGCCCAGTCCGGCCAGCAGCGCGTCGCGCCGCGCCGGATCCTCCAGCCCCGCCAGCAGCGCGGCCGAGGCGTCGGGGGCGGTGTTCTCCAGCCGGTCGGCGGCGGTGAAGCGGGCGGGCTCCCGCGCCACCCGCGCCGCAAGGCCCCCGGCCCCGCGCGCCTCGACCAGCGCGGCCACCAGCGGCAGCAGGCTGTCGCGCGTGGCCAGCGGCGGCAGCGGCCCGGCCGGGCCTGCGGCGGCAAAGCCCAGCAGGAACCCGCCGTTCGCCTCGTATCCGGCGACGCGGGCGCCGGGGGTGGCGCGGACTGCCGCCTCCATCGCGGCGATGACGAAGGGCGACCCGATCCGGGTGCGGATCACCCGCGCGAACCGCCCGCCCGCCTCGGCCCCGGTATTGGAACTGACCGGGGTGACGACCGTATCGGCCCCGACCGCGGCGGCGGCGATCTGGCCCAGCACGTCGCCCGCCACGATCCGCCCCGCCCCGTCGGCCAGCAGCGGCCGGTCGCCGTCGCCGTCGGTGGACACCAGCGCATCGAGGCCGTGTTCGCCCACCCAGGCCGCGATGCGGCTGCGGAACTCTTCGGCCACCGCCTCGGTATCGACGGGGATGAAGCGGTCCGACCGGCCCAGTTCCACCACCCTGGCCCCAAGCCCGCGCAGCGCCTCGGCCAGCAGGTCGCGGCTGACGGCGCTGTGGCTCCATACGCCGATCCGCAGCCCGGCCAGCGCCTGCCCGCCAAAGGCCGTCACATAGCGCGCCACCCAGCCGGTCCCGGCCGTGGTGCAGGCGGCCAGCGGGGCGGACCCCGTCGGAACCGGGCCGCCCAGATGCGCCAGGATCGCCGCCTCGTCCGTCTTGGCGATCTCGCCCGCGGGGGTATAGAACTTCAGCCCGTTGCGGTCGGCCGGGATATGGCTGCCCGTCACCATCACCGAGGCCGCCCCCGCCCCCATCGCCGCCAGCGCCAGGGCCGGGGTGGGCACCGCGCCGCAATCGGTGACGGCGACGCCCGCCCCCCGCGCCGCATCGGCCACCGCCGCCGCCAGATCCGGCGACGAGGGGCGCAGGTCGCGCCCGATCCACAGCCCCGTGCCCTGCGGACAGGCGGCCAGAAAGGCGCGCACATGGTCGGCCACCAGGCCGGGCGTCAGTTCGGCCACCAGCCCGCGCAGCCCGCTCGTTCCGAATTTCGGCGCCATCCGTTTTCCTTTCGCACAGGTCCCCGTCCCCCTCTGGCTACGCGCTTGCCGGCCGGTTTTCCAGCCGGAGCCAGGCGGCAGGGAACCCTTCAACGATCCCCGCGGGGCGGCCAGAAAATGGGCCGCCGACGCAACAATGCCTTTTTTCGGCCCCGAATGCGGTCGAATGCCTGCGCATTTTCTGCAAATCCCTCATCCCCAGCGGGAAAAGCGATGACCCACCACACGTCTTTTCTGCCCCCCTCGTCTCCGCCTCCCTCGTCCGGCCTGCCGCCGCAAGCCTTGCAGGATTCGCCCCTGGCCGGGGCCGCCCCCGCCGGGCCGCAGCCGGAAAGGCAGGGGACGCCGCGCCGCCCCTCGTCGCTGGCGCAGCTTTACCGTTCGGCCTTCGGGTTGAACGAACGGCCCTTCACCCTGCTGCCCGACCCCGATTTCCTGTTCTGGAGCGGCGCCCACCTCGGCGCCTTCACCATGATGGAATACGGGCTGATGGCGGGCGGCCCGATCACCCTGATCACCGGCGAGATCGGCACCGGCAAGACCACGCTTCTGCACCACCTGCTGCGCACGCTGGACGACCGGGTGACGGTCGGGCTGATCGCGAATGCGCGGGGCGGGCGGGGCGACCTGATCCGCTGGGCGCTGCACGCCTTCGGCATCGCCCCCGGGCGCGAGCTTGACCATGTGGCGCGGTTCCACTGCCTGCGCGACTTTCTTCTGCGCGAACATGCCGCGCGCCGCCCGGTCGTCATCATCGTGGACGAGGCGCAGAACCTGTCGCCCGAGGCGATCGAGGAATTGCGGATGCTGACCAACCTCAACCACGCCCGGCGCGAGCTGGTGCAGCTGGTCCTGGTCGGCCAGCCCGAGCTGCGCGCGCTGGTCGAGCGGTCGGGGATGCAGAATTTCGCGCAAAGGGTGACGGCAAGCTTTCACCTGACCGGCCTGACCGCGGACGAGACGCAGGCCTATATCGCCCACCGGATGCGCCATGCCGGGGCCACGGGGCGCGAGTTCAGCCCCGCCGCCGCCGCCGCCATCCACGCCGCCGCGCGCGGCATTCCGCGGACGATCAACAAGATCTGCGACCTGGCGCTGCTTTACACCCTGTCGGACGACCAGCGCCGCGTCGGGGCCGCCATCGTGGCCGAGGTCCTGGCCGACAACCCGCTGCTGACCCCGGACCCCGCAACCCTGCACTGATCGCCGTTCCCCCGCCCTGCTGAGCGCGCCCTGCCCCGCCCGCCCTGTCCCGCGGGGGGCGGGGCATGACGGCTGGCCCCCGGATGCCGCAGCCGCGATGCTGCACCTGCAACCTTCTTCCCCCGCGGGGCGGGGCAAAGGCGGCGGAAGGGCTGCCCCAAAGCCGGCGCGGAAAAAGGCAGAATGTCGCAAATCGTTTATGGAACATGCACATATCCCTGCCCATGGGTATCTCTCCGCGCATCGAATGGCGGCAGAACGGCCATTCGCCGCCCAAGCTCTGTGCAGGAGCCTTTTTCGCTCGCCTTTGCACTTGCAGCGAATCGTGGGGCTGGCTACCGCTTGATCCGTCGAATTTGAGTTTAATTCGCCCGGGCATTCCGGCCCATGTATCAGGGGACTTCACGGATGGCTTATAAAGCGGCTTCCCCGGCAAGTCTGGCCAGCGCGACCCTCTCGCTGCCGCGGTTGCGGCGGAAGGTCCGGCCCAATACCTATTTCGGCCTGCGCAAGCGGGTCTTCGATGTGGCTCTGGTGCTTCTGGCGGCGCCGACGGTGCTGCCGCTGGTGGCGATCCTGTGGCTTCTGGTGCGGCTGGACGGCGGGCCGGGCTTTTACTCGCAGCCGCGCGTCGGCCGGGGCGGGCGGGTGTTCCGCTGCTGGAAGCTGCGCAGCATGATCACCGACGCCGACGACCGCCTGCGCGAGATGTGCGAATCCGACCCCCGGATCGCCCGCGAATGGGCCGAAAACCAGAAGCTGGCCCAGGACCCCCGCATCACCCCGATCGGAAAGTTCCTGCGCAAGTCGAGCCTCGATGAATTGCCGCAGTTCTGGAACATCTTCCGCGGCGACATGTCGATCGTCGGCCCCCGCCCCTTCCTGCCCGACCAGCAGGGGCTTTACACCGATGCCGGGGGCGAGGCCTATTTCCTGATGCGCCCCGGCGTCACCGGCACCTGGCAGGTGCGCGGCCGCTCGGCCACCCGGTTCGTCGACCGCGTGCGCTTTGACGAAGGCTATTACGACGACGCCTCGCTGGCGCAGGACCTGCGGCTGATGGGGGAAACCGTGCTGGTCATGGCGCGGATGACCGGCCGCTGACCCGCAGGCGGGCGAAGGCAGGCGGGCGGCCGGAATGTTTCGCGCGCGAAACATTTGCCGCCTGGCCCTCCCCCATAGCTCCCATAACCCCCGGTTGCGAACGCCCGCTTGAAGCGCGGGCCGCGGGGCGGCATCATGCGGCCGAACCCGTCCAGCCACGGCCCCGGTCCGGGCCTGCCAGGCCATCCCGCAACGCCCCCGCAACAAGGAGAGATCCCATGCGATCCTTGGGAAAATACGCGCCCCAGGCCCTGGCCGTCCTGCGCATCGTCACCGCCCTGCTGTTCATCGAACACGGCACGATGAAGCTGTTCGACTTCCCCTCCTCGGGGCAGGCGGGCGGGCCGCTTTCGCCGCTGATGCTGGTCGGCGGGCTGCTGGAACTGGTGGGCGGCCTTGCCATCCTGGCGGGTTTCTTCACCCGGCCGGTGGCTTTCGTGCTGTCGGGCGAGATGGCCTATGCCTACTGGATGATGCATTTCCCGAACGGCGGATTCTTTCCGGCGCTGAACGGCGGCGATGCGGCGATCCTGTTCTGCTTCGTCTTCCTTTACCTCGTCTTCTCCGGCCCCGGCGCGTGGAGCGTCGACGCCGCGCAGAACCGCGAATAGCCGCCCCGAACGGCACGGGCGGCCAGCGGGAAATATCGACCTTTCAGGGGCTTGCCCGCCGGCCTGTGCCTTTTTTGCGCAACCTGCGGGCGAATCGGCGTTGCCTTCCCCGCCGCCGCAGCCTAACTGATGGGGCGAGAGCCTGCTGCGGCATTCTGTCGCCACCCCCCGCGAGGTATCCTCCCCGCCCGGTCCGCGCGCCCCGGCCCGCCCTCCCCCTGACAGGCCTTCCCTGCCCGGGGATGCAACATCGCCGCGGCCCTGCCGTGGCAAGTCAGAGGATGGCGAAATGTCTGCTGGGAATTCCTTGGCCGGACCACCGGGATCGGGTGTCTGGGTCTTGCGTGTCGTGGGGGTGCTGCTGGCGATTGCCGGCCTGCCGCTGGTCTGGGGCGGGGTGCAGCTGATCGGCGTCGGCGGGTCGTGGTATTACCTGCTGGCCGGGGCGGCGGTGGTCGTGACCGGCCTGCTGTTCCTTGTCAGGAACCGCGCGGCGCTGTGGCTTTACGCGATCACCTTCCTTGCCACCGTCGCCTGGGCGCTGTGGGAGGCGGGCTTTCACTTCTGGCCGCAGATCCCGCGGCTGGTGGCGCCTGCGGTGCTGGGCATCGTCGTGGCGCTGTGCGCGCCGCTGTTTCCGGGCAACCGCGGCAAGGCGCTGCCCTTTGCGGTGGCGGCGGCGCTGGCGCTGGCGCTGGTGGCCACGGGCGTCTTCGCCTTCCGTCCGCATGACGTGATCCGAGGGCAGATCCCGGCCGAGGTGGCCGAGGCCCCGGTCGATCCGGGCGCCGCGACCGACTGGCGCGCCTATGGCCGCACGCTGGCCGGCACCCGCCATGCGCCGATCGCGCAGATCACCCCGGCCAATGTCGGCGGGCTTCAGGTCGCATGGACCTTCCGCACCGGCGATACGCCCGATGCGATGGCCCAGGACCAGAACACGCCGCTGATGGTGGGCGATACGGTCTATACCTGTTCGCCGCACAACATCGTCCATGCGCTGAACGCCGAAACCGGCGAGCTGCGCTGGAAGTTCGATCCGGCCGCCAAGGCGCCCTTGTGGCAGCGCTGCCGGGGGGTGAGCTATTACGAACCCTCGGCCCAGGCCCTGGCCGCGGCCCAACCCGCCGCGACCGATGGCACGGCAGCGGCGACCACCCCCGCCACCTGCGCGCAGCGCATCGTGATGACCACCATCGACGCGCGCCTGATCCAGCTGGATGCGAAAACCGGCCAGCCCTGCGCCACCTTCGGCACCAACGGCACGGTCGACCTGAAACAGGGCATGGGCGAGGTCAAGGACGGCTTCTACTTCCAGACCTCGGCGCCGACCGTCAGCCATGATCTGGTCGTCATCGGCGGCTGGGTCTGGGACAACGTGGAAACGGGCGAGCCTTCGGGCGCGGTGCGGGCCTTTTCCGCCGTCACCGGCGATCTGGTCTGGGCCTGGGACCTGGGCAATCCCGCCCTCACCGGCCTGCCGCCCGCGGGCGAAAGCTATACCCGCGGCACGCCGAACGTCTGGTCCACCCCCGCGGTGGACGAGGATCTGGGCCTGATCTACCTGCCCACCGGCAATGCGACGCCCGACTTTTTCGGCGCCGAACGGTCGGATGCGGCCAATGCCTACAACTCGTCCATCGTGGCGCTGGACATCGCCACCGGGCGCGAGCGGTGGAAGTTCCAGACCGTGCACCATGACCTGTGGGATTACGACATCCCCGCCCAGCCCGCCCTGGCCGACATGCCCGACGGCAAGGGCGGCACGGTGCCCGCGCTGATCCAGGTGACGAAGCGCGGCCAGATCTTCGTGCTGGACCGCCGCGACGGCACCCCGGTGACCGAGGTGGAGGAAAAGCCCGTTCCGCAAAAGGGCGGTGTGCCCGAGGATCACGTCTCGCCGACGCAGCCCTATTCGGTGGGGATGCCCGCCATCGGGACCGAACCCTTCACCGAGGCGCGGATGTGGGGCGCCACGCCCTATGACCAGCTTTACTGCCGCATCGCCTTTCGGAAGATGCGCTATGAGGGCGAGTTCACCCCGCCGGGCACCGATGTCAGCCTGATCTTCCCCGGCTATTACGGCGGGATGAACTGGGGGTCGGCCTCGGTGGACGAAGGGCGCGACCTGCTGGTGGTCAACGACATCCGCATGCCGCAATTCATCCAGCTGATCCCGCAGGCGGAACTGGACAGCGGCGCCGTCTCGTCGAAATCGCACGACGGGCTGTCGACGCAGAAGGGCACGCCCTATGGCGCGTGGAAGAACGGCTTCTTCTCGCCCCTGCAGGTGCCTTGCCACCAGCCGCCCTATGGCACGATCACCGGGATCGACCTGAAGACGCGGGCCATCGTCTGGCAGGTGCCGGGCGGCACCTTGCAGGACACCGGGCCGCTGGGGATCAAGACCGGGTTGCAGATCCCGGTCGGGATGCCGACGCTGGGCGGGCCGGTGACGACCGCGGGCGGCGTCACCTTCTATGCCGGGACGCAGGATTATTACCTGCGCGCGCTGGACAGCCGCACCGGGGACGAGCTGTGGAAGGGCCGCCTGCCGGTCGGCGCGCAGGCGACGCCGATGACCTATGTTTCGCCCGAAAGCGGGCGGCAGTTCGTCGTCGTCTCGGCCGGGGGCGCGCGCAACTCGCCCGACCGGGGCGATTACATCGTGGCCTATGCCTTGCCGAAATAGGCTCTGACACGGCAGTAAACGCGGCCGGAAGCCGGGGGTTCGCCCCCGGCTTGCGCATGTCGCGCGGCGCTGGCCGCCCGCTTGATTACGCCGGGATTATCTTTCACAGTCGCAGCCGGAAAGAGTTCAAAAGTAAAGGCTGTGGCCCGTGCCTGTGGTTCCGCCGTCCCGTCCGGCCCGCCTCGTGCCGTTGCGACCCCCTGTCAGCACATGCCCTTCATCCGGGCAGGCCTGCGCAATCGGGGGCGCGGCGTGACCGGGCCCCGCACCATCCTGTTCTCGGCCGTCAAGAACGAGGCGCCCTTCCTGCTGGAATGGATCGCCTATCACCGCGCCATCGGCTTTGACCGGATCGTGATCGTCTCGAACGACAGCGACGACGGCTCGACCGAACTGCTGGACAGCCTGCATCGCGGCGGCTTCATCCACCACATCCACCACAGCGTCGGCGAAGGGGAATCCCCGCAGGGCAAGGCGGCCGTCGCGGGCAATGCCTCGGGGCTGATCGGGGACGGCGACTGGGTGATCTGGCTGGATGCCGACGAATTCCTGAACATCCATGTGGGGGCGGGCCGGGTCGCGGATCTGGTGGCCGCCATGGGCCCGGCGCGCGCGATGCTGATCCCGTGGCGGATCTTCGGCGACAGCGGGAATGCCACATTTCCCGGCCGCTTCATCGCCGGGGCGTTTACCCGCGCCGCCGCGCCCGGGTTCGAGGGCAACCGCATCGTCAAGACCTTCTTCCGCCATGCCGAGGGGCGGATGCGGCTGTCCCCGGTCGCCAACCACCGGCCCCACCTGCTGGACCGCAAGGTCCTGCGCCCGGACGAGGCGCTGAACGCCGGGGGGCGGCCGATCGACATGTCCTTCCTGCCCAACCGCCGCTGGATCGGCGGGGTCGAGGGCAAGGCGAATTTCTCGATCCCGCCCGCGGACGATGACCGGGGCCTTGCTCAGATCAACCACTACATGCTCCGCACGCGCGAGATGTTCGACCTCAAGGCGCATCGGGGCCGGGGGTTCCTGAACATCGTCAAGGGCAAGCCCGTCGCCCGGCCGCGGCACACCCCCGCCTTCTTTGCCGCACAGAACCGCAACGAGGCCGAGGACGCGACCATCCTGCGCCACGCCGCCGCCACCACGCAGGAGATGGAGCGGCTTCTGGGCCAGGACGCCATCCGCCATGCCCATGAGGCCGGACTGGCGCTGACGGCAGAACGGATCGCGGCCCTGCACTCCGAGGCCCTGCTCCCCGACGACGGGCAGGCCGGGCCCGAGGCGGCCCCCGCGGCCGCGCCCTTCGCCCCCTCGATCACCATGCCCGAGCGGGAGACCGCGCTTCTCAAGGAGTGTTACGCCCGCAAGGACGTGATCCTGGAATACGGGTCGGGCGGGTCGACCCTGCTGGCCGCATCGCAGGATCATACGCTGGTCATGTCGGTCGAAAGCGACCGGGCCTGGGCGGACAACATGCAGCAGGTGCTGGCGCGGGACTTTCCGCAGGCCAATGTCCGGCTGCACTGGGCCGACATCGGGCCGACGGCCAAATGGGGGCGGCCGGCCAACCAGAAGTCCTGGCAGACCTTTGCGCTTTACCCGCTGGCGGTCTGGGACATGCCGTGGTTCCGCCAGCCCGACCTGATCCTGATCGACGGCAGGTTCCGCGTCGGCTGCCTGCTGGCGGCGCTGTATCGGTCGTCGCGGCCCGTCACCATCCTGTTCGACGATTATGCGAACCGCCCGCATTACGTCGAGGCGGTGGAAACCTTTGTCCGCCCGGCAGAGATCGTCGGGCGGATGGCCCGGTTCGAGATCGAGCCCGCCCCCTATCCGGTGCATCGCATGGCCGAGATCACCCGCCTGCTGTCGCGCCCCGACTAGGGGGGCCCCGCCGCGATGCGACGGGGCCGCGCCGTCAGCGCAGACGCGTCAGGTGGTCGCCGGTCGCGTCATCGGGGCCGCGCGACTTGTTGACGACGAAGACCTGGCCCTTTGCCCCAGCCTCGACATGGTTCGGATAGCTGCCGGCATCGAGGTTCGCCACCACCTTGCCCGCGCCGTCCACCACGGTCACGGTGCCCGCGCCGCGGCTGGCGACAAAGGCCAGATCGCCCGACACGGCGACGGCCAGCGCCCCCGCGCCCACCGGCGTGCGGAAGGCCACCTCGCCCGTGGCCGCATCGACCGCGATCAGGTCGTCGCTGTCCTGCGAGGCGATCAGCACCCGGCCCCCGCCAAAGGCGATGCCGGCGGAATTCTTCGCCCCCGGCACGGTCAGCACCCGCAGCACCGCGCCCGTGGCGGTGTCGATCTCGGCCAGTTCGTTCGAGGTCCGGCTGGAGACATAGAGCCGGTGCCCCCCCTCATCCAGCGCCAGGCCCATGGCGGTGAACTCGCCCCCGCGCTGGCCCGAGACGATGCGGATCGTATCGACGAACTCCAGCTTTTCGGTGTCGAACACGCCCACCTCGTTCGAGGCCGAGGCCGAGACATAGGCCCGGTGCGCGCCCGCATCGACCAGCACCTCGCGCGAGTGGCGGACAAGTTCGGGCGCGAACTGCTTGACCAGCGACAGGTCGGACTGGCGATAGACGGCAACCGTGCCCTGGATGGTGTTCGTCACCCAGACGGTTCCGGCCGCATCGTCCACATCCACGCCAAAGACCGCAGGCACGCGGGCCAGCGCCCCGGCCTCGGGCACGGGTTTCGCGGGCTCGGGCGCGGATTCGGGGATCGTCACCTGGGCCAGCGTCTCCAGCGTCTCGGGCGAGACCTTGGCCAGAACCGAGGCGGGCGCCCCGCCGCCGGGCCCGCCAAAGGCGGTGGCCGTGACGAAAAGCGTGTCTGTTCCGGCGGAATAGGCGCTTTGATACAGGCCATCCGGCCCCTTGACTCCTTGGGCGGGGAACTGGTCCGCCCCCGACAGCGCGACCCTGGGCGAGATCTTCACATCCAGCGTCGTCACCGCATCCGGCCCCTCGCCGATGACGAAGACCGGGTAAAGGCCGGGGGCCGCCGTGTCGGGCAGGGTAAAGCTGGCGCGGAAATTGCCGTCCTCGCCCACGGTGACGGGGTCGTCGGTCAGCGCGACCGCCCCGCGTTGCAGGGCGACCTTCTGCCCCGGCGCAAGGCCGCGGCCCGAAACCGTGACCTCGGTTCCCGGCCAGACCGGCGCGCCATCGGGGCCGGCCGCGGACAGGCGGCCCTTGAATTCCACCGCGCCGGCAAAGGGTGCCTCGGTCGCCTGCGGGCGGCGTTCGGGTTCGGGATCATCGGCATTGGCCACGCCGTCGCCATTGGTATCGACCCGGCCAAAGGTCTTTTCGGCCTGCGCGTAGAATTCGCTTTCGTCCATCTTGCCGTCCTTGTTCAGATCCAGCAGGTCGAAACGGTTCATCGTCTGTTCGATATTGCCGGCATAGAACCTGTCGCGGGCGCGATGCTGCGCGGCATAGTCCTGATCCAGCCGGTCCTGAAATTCCAGCAGGTATTCCGCCTTGTCCAGAACCTTGTCGCCGTTGATGTCGGCGGTGGCGAACCGGGCGCGGCGCAGGGCGAAATAATCGGCCCGCGTGACCGAGCCGTCGCCGTCGGTGTCATAGGTGGCCATGAAGGCCTTGCGCCCGTGCCCGCCCGACAGGCCCAGGGCCGGGGGCGTTTCGGCGGGGGTTTCGGCAGGCGTTCCGGCGGCGGCAGGGGCGGCAGGCGCGCTTTCCTGCGCCTGGCCCGGCAGGGCGGCCAGCAGCAGGGCGGCCAGCGCCGAAGGGGTCGTCAGTCGTTTCATGCCCAGTCTCCCTTTGGTTGGACAGGCGCGCGCGGCCCGGGGGGATGCCCGCGCGCGCCGCAGATCAGAACGTCTTGGCCAGCGTCAGCTTGACGGTGCGGCCCGGCGCGTTGCGGGTGGCGAGCCAGGGCTTGTATTCGGTGTCGAACAGGTTCTCGACGCCGACGCGCACCTCGGTCCCTTCCAGCGCGCCCGACTGCGGGCGCCAGGTGGCGCGGATGTTGTGCAGGACATAGCCCGGCGCCTCGGCGGTGGGGGCGTTCACCCGCTCCATCCGGTCGGCGGCGACAGCCTCCCAGCTCAGGTCCAGCGTCTCGGTCACATGCTTGCCCAGGGTGACGCGCAGCCGGTCGGTGGGGGCGTTGGTCCAGTAATCCTCGACCCCGGTCAGGCGGATCTGGTCGCCGCGCACCACGTTGGCGTTCAGGTCGACATAAAGACCGTTCGCCAGGCTATAGGCGGCCTCCAGCTCGATCCCCTTCATCGTCACCTGGTCGATCCCGGAATAGGAGGTCACGTCCCAGACATGGGTCTGATAGAGATTGGCCTTGATCGCCAGAACGTCGCCTTCGGACAGGAGGCCCGCGCCCTCATAGGCGGCGCCCAGTTCCCAGACCCGCGCCTTTTGCGGCTTGCCCATATAGGCGGGGGTGTCGAAATCGTCGAGGATCGGCAGGTTCTCGGTATAGGCGGCGCTGGCAAAGACCGACACGCCGTTGTCCCAGGCATAGCGCGCCGACAGCCCGCCCATCACTGCATGGTTTTCATATTCGGTGGGGTTGGTGGTCACCGCATCGCCCGCGCGGCGCAGCTTTTGCGTCTCATACCGCAGGGCCGGGCTGAAGGTCCAGCCGCCCAGGGTGATGTCGTCCACCGCGAACAGCGCCAGCCGCCGGTCGGTGCCGCCGGGGGCCGAGGATTCCTCGGCCCGGGTCTTGCGGATCACCTCGAACCCCAGGCGCAGGTCGTGGTTCAGCGCGCCGGTGGCGAAGTCGGCGGTGTTCTTCACTGTCAGCTTGGTCGTCTGATAGCGGTGGTCGGCATTGGCCAGACCCAGCACGCTGGGGCCGAACATCGCCCAGCTGGGCGTGCCCTCGAAGGGCGAGCTGCCGGCGACATAGCTGCTGTCGATCTTCTGGTCGGCATGGCTCAGGTTCGCCTCGACCTTGATCAGCGGGCTGGCGGGGTCGTATTCATAGGCCAGAACGGTGGTGCGGGTGTGGATGTCCCGGTCGACATTGCCGAAGGTATCGGTGCCGGTGGCCCACTGGTTATAGGGCACGTCGCGTTCGGGCAGCGAAGTTTCGTTGTAGGACAGCGTGACCGAATGGTCGCGCGCCGCGCCGAAGGTGTATTTGCCCTTCAACAGCAGCGAGGTCGACTTGAACCCCGGCGCGCCGGTCGGATCGCCCGCGCCGTCGTCCTGTTCGTGCTGGCGGCGCCAGACGTATTGGGCCAGGAACTCCACATCCTGCGACGGCTGCCAGGCCAGGATGCTGGACGAGGTCAGCCCGTCGCCGTTCGACCCGTATTCCAGCGTCTGCCGCCCGGCGAACCCCGGCACGCCGCCGGTGAAATCCGAGGCATCCTTGGTTTTCAGCTGCAACATCCCGCCGACCACGCCCGAGCCGTATTCGAACGAGCCGACCGTGCCGCGTGTCACCGTCACCTGCTTGTAAAGCGCGGGGTCGGTGTAAAGCTGGGTGCCAAGGCGATACAACTCCTCGCCGCCCTGCGTCGCGCCGTCGACCTGAATCAGCACCATCTGGTCGGTGCCATAGGTGCCCGTCGCGCCGAAGCCGCGGATGTTGATCCCCGACCCCGAGGGGGTGGAGCCGTTCATCAGCGTGACGCCCGGAACGGAATCGACCAGTTCGGCGATGGTGCCGGCCTGGCGGTCGTCGATCTCGGTCTGATCGACCGTGGTTTCGGGTTTAGCCGTGCCGGTGGCGACGGCGCGCTTGCCGTGCAGCACCACCGGGTCCAGCACGATCTCGGTTTCCTGCGCCGCCACGATCTGCGGTGCGATCAACGGGAATGAAAGCGCGACACTGCCCAGAAGGGCGCGCCACGCAAGGGGATGCCTTGCCATGTCAGCTCCTGAATATGCGGGGAGAGAGCTGGCCGGAAAGCTTGCATCCTCGGGGGGATGGCGGGTGAGTAGAAGCCACCGACCCCGCTGTCAACGCCCCTGTCATGCAAGGCATGGGATCGCGGGCGTTCTGTGCCTGCGATGCCACCCGTCCTGCCGGGCCTTCGAGGCGCAGGTTTCAGGCGGATTCGACCCTGTTACGGCGCCTTGCGCCCCGGCCCGCGCCTTCAGCCGGCGAAAAGCACGCCGACCTCACCCCGTTTCAGCGTCGCGCGCGCCGCCTGATAGCGGCGGGCGCTGTCGCCCAGGGCCAGTTCGGGAAAGATCGCGAACAGTTCCTGCCGCTGGTCCTGGGGCAGTCCCGCCAGGCTCATGTCGCCGGGCTGGTAGCTTTCGCTCCAGCAACCGTCGACCATGACGATCTGGTGTTCGGCGCACATGAAATGGATGTAGGTGACCGGCCCCGCCGCGGCGCGGGTGATGCCGGGGCGGCCGACCAGATGGACGGCGGCGACCAGAACCTCGGCCTCGCCGAACAGCAGTTCCGCCCGCGGGCCGGAAAACAGCATCCGGTGCTGGGGCGAGACCAGCATGTCCCGCTCGGGGCAGCCTTCGCCCAGGGCGCCCGCGGCGATGCGCACCGGCCGCAGCGCGGCGATGCGCGCCAGATCCCGCGCGGAAACGGTCTGGTGCCCGGTCCAGACCACTTCCTCGAACCCGTTGTCGCGGGTCAGCACCCGGTCGCCGGGGCGCAGATCCTGAACCGCGACCGGGCCTTCGTCGGTGATCGCGACCGAACCGGGGGTAAAGCAGGTGATCACCCGCTCGATCTCGGTGAAGGTCATCGAGCCGATGCGCGTGCCGCTGCTGTCCAGGAAATAGACCGTGCCGGATTCCGGGCCGGTGAATTCCACATCCGTCCCGGCAAAGCCCCAGGCGGTCAGGTCCAGCACATCCTGGTCGATGCCGGTCGAGCCGCCGTCGATGCTGCCGCCGATGGTGAACCCGGTTGCGCCCAGGTTCTTGTCGACGATGATCGTGTCCTGGTCGGCGCCGCCCGAAATCACGTCGGTGCCAAAGCCGGTATGGATCGTGTCCATCCCCGCCCCGCCGAAAACGCTGTCGTTGCCCGCGCCGCCACTGATGATGTCGGCGCCGTCGCCGGCATAGATGGTTTCCGCCCCCGCGCCGCCGGTGATGACATCGGCGCCCGCCCCGGTGGTATAGGTGGCGGCATCGCCGTTGCCGGTGGCATTGATCGTGTCGTTGCCCGACCCGGTGACGATGGCCTCGACCGTGTTGAAGCTGGCCGTTCCCCCGGCCGAGGCATAAGTGCCCGCGCTGGCCCCGGTATAATTGACGGTGACGTTCCCGCTCAGCGAGGCACCCGACAGCGTGTCGGACCCCGATCCGCCGGTGATCGTGTCGTTGCCGTAGCTGCCGGTCAGGTTGATCGTGTCGGCGCCGTCCCCGGCATCGACGAGATCGGCCCCGCCGCCCGCGTCGATCACGTCGCCGTCGGCCCCGGCATAGATGGTTTCCGCCCCCGCGCCGCCGGTGATGACATCGGCGCCCGCCCCGGTGGTATAGGTGGCGGCATCGCCGTTGCCGGCGGCATTGATCGTGTCGTTGCCCGATCCGGTGACGATGGCCTCGACCGTGGAAAAGGTCGCGCTGACGCCGGTGGTGGCATAGGTGCCGCCGCTGGGGCCGGTATAATTGACGGTGACGGCCGTGGTCAGCGTCGATCCGGTGATCGTATCGGTGCCCGCCCCGCCATAGATCGTGTCGGTATCCGCCCCGGCCGCCAGCACGAAGCTGTCGTTGCCGTCGTCGCCGTAAAGCGCATCGTTGCCGGCATCGCCATAGATCACGTCGTTGTCGGCGCCGCCGTAGACGGTATCCGCTCCGGCCCCGCCATACAGCGTATCGGCCCCCGCGCCGCCATAAAGCGTGTCGGCATCGTCGCCGCCTTCCAGCCGGTCGGTTCCGTCGCCGCCATCCAGCGAATCCGCCCCGGCCCCGCCGTAAAGCGTGTCGTTCCCCGTGCCGCCAAACAGCCGGTCGGCCCCCGCATCGCCCGACAGCGTGTCATTGCCGCCATTGCCCAGAAGCGTGTCGTTGCCGTCGCCGCCCGAGATGCTGTCATTGCCGTCGACATGGCCCGAGGTCTGCGGCGGCGTGCCCAGAAGCGTGCTGGTCGCCAGATCGGTCGTGCCGCTGATGCCCGGTCCGGCAATGGTGGCCGAAAGCGTGTTCGCGCCCTCGTTTTCCCAGTAATAGACCTCGATCGTATAGGTCTGGCCGCCGGTCAGGCTGATCGTGCCGCTGCGCGTGGTGGCCGTCTGATGATAGTCGTTGTTCAGATAGCCGGTGCCGCCGGTCGTCCAGTTGACCACCGTGCCGGCCGAGTTGCGGATGACGATGCGCGAGCCATCGTCCGAGGTGGTCGCAAAGGTATAGGTGCCGGTCGTGACGATGTTCAGCGTGCTGGTGAACACCACGCCGAAATCGTTCGGATCGGCGGTCAGCGCATTGCCGCGCGAGATGTTGGCCAGGTTGGCGACCCCGAAATCGTCGACATAGCCCTGCCCCGCCAGCGTGCCCGAGGTGATGGTGCCCGCCTGCCCGCTGACCGAGGTGAAATCGTGATTGTAGACCCCATAGGCCCATTGCCCGGTCAGCGGCTGGTCGCCCGCCAGATAGTCGTTGCCGGAATTGCCGGTGATGGTATCGTTGCCGCCGCCGCCGGTCATGCTGTCGGCGTCGGTCGTGCCGGTGATGGTGTCGTTCTTGTTGGTTGCCGGATTGCTGCTGCTGTTCTCGGCCAAATCAATCACCCCTGCACCCGCGGCGGATCGGCCCCCCGGCCTTGCGATCCCTGCCACTTTCCACACACACCTTGCCTACATATTGTCAGAACACCCCGTCACGGGAAAAGAAGGGGGGCCTTCCCCCCGAAACTTTCGCGGATAGTGTTGCGGTTCGGCCTTTTCGGGGCTGTGGCGGGCATCAGGACCCCCGCTCGGGGGAATGTCCGAAAGCCGGAGGGCAAAAGCCGGCGGATTGCATGGAAATCTTGCGGGCCGGTGCGAAACCCTCCTGCGCCCCGGGCAGAAATGTAGACGCATTCCGGCAAAGATGATCTAGTTTCCCCTGGGGAAACCACATTTGCATCATGCGCCTGCATTTGATCGGCACATTTCAACTGCGTGATGCCACGGGCTGCGACCGCAGCCCGCGGGGCCTGAAGGCGCGGGCGCTGATCGCGCTGGTCTGCACCGCATCCGACCGCCGCCGCACGCGCCGCTGGCTGGAGGCGCGGCTGTGGTCCGACCGGGGCGCCGATCAGGCCAGCGGCAGCCTGCGCCAGACGCTTTACGAGATCCGGCAGGCGCTTGGCCCCCATGCGGGGCTGCTGATGGCCGACCGCGATACCGTGTCGCTGGACGGGATCACCACCGACATCGAAGCCGATCCCGCCGGCACGGCCCGCGCCCTGGCCGCAGGGCGCGAGTTCCTGGAAGGGATCGACATCCGCGACGAGGCCTTCGAGGACTGGCTGACGGCCGAACGCGGGCGGCTGGCCCCCTCCGGGCCCGACCAGCCCGTGCCGCGCGCAAGGCCCGGCGCCCTGCGCGAGGGCGAACAGGGGCGGCGGATTCCCTTCCTCGTGCAGGTGAACGACCTGGGCGAGGAACCGGCGGCCTTCCTTCCCGTGGCGCTGGCCAGCGAGATCTCGCGCCTGATCGGCGATCTGGCCGAGGTCGAGGTCTATCATGTCGCCCCCGGCCGGTCGGCCGTGGTGGCCCCCGTGCGCGGATTGCGGCTGACGATCGAGGCGGCCCCTTTCGGCAATGCCCTGCATCTGGTCGCCACCATCGCCAATATCGCGCAGCGGCGCATCGCCTGGACGCGCCGCGCGCAGTTTTCCCGCAACCCCGCAGCGGCAGTCGAATCCGGTGATTTCGCCCGGCTGACCTTCGAGGCGGCCGAGGCCGCCCATGCCGCCCTTTCGCTGGCGGTGGAACCCGACAGCGAAACCTGGGCGCAGGGCCGGCAAGCCCAGGCGGTGCGGGCGATGTTCACCTTCGACCACGAGCAGCTGCTGCGCGCGGACCGGCTGTTGAAGGAAAGCCTGGACGTGGCGCCCTCGGCGCAGGCCTGGGCCTGGCGGGCCTTCCTGCGCCAGACCATGGTGATCGAGCGGGTGCTGACCGACTTTGACGCCGCGCGCGACGATGCCGAACGGTTTGCACGCATGGCCCTGGCCTTTCCGGGGCGCAGTTCCATCGTCCTGGCCCTGGTCTCGCAGATCAGCGCGATGCTGGCGCTGGATGCCGATGCCGCCTTTGCCACAGCCGAAGAGGCGGCGCAGATCAATGCCTTCAACCCCTATGCGCAATATGCCCTGGCCGCGGCACATCTGCGCGCCGGGCGGTTCGACCTGGCGACACGGCATGGCCGGATGGCAGCCGACATTGCCGCCACTGCCCACAATGCCTTTTTCTTTCAGGGGTTTGCCGCGCTGATCGCCCTGGCGGCGGGCGATATCGACCGCTGCATCCGCATCTACGAGGCGGTTTCCTTCCGCGCCCCGCACTTTCGCCCGCCGCTGCGCGGCCTAGCGGTGCTGTCTCTGGTCAGGGACGACCATGCCAGGGCCACGCGCTATGCCGCCCTGCTGGCAAAGGCGGAGCCGGGCTTCACCCTCGACACGCTGCTGCGCGACGACAGGTATCCGGCGGTGACGCTGCGGCAGATGGGGCTGCTGAACACCGCGGGCCAGCGGCTGTGACCGGGATCGTCAGCCCCGCGTCAGTAATGCGCAAGCGATGATCGGCAGGATGTAACCAAGGGGGAACAGGTGGCAATCCTGTTCCCGAAAACCACAAGGAGGGACCGAAATGTCGACGTTCAGCCACCACTCTCATCACTCCCATCACTCGCATCACAGCCATCACTCGCACCAGTCCCACCCCGCCGGGGGCAGCTCTTCGCTGCTCAGCGCGGCCATCGGCCTGACGGCCGAAGGGGTGCTGGGCTATTGGGATGGCACCGGGACGAACGCCCCCAACCGGGCACCCGCCATCGCCCGGCCGACCTGCGATGGGGTCGAGACCAAGGAAAGGCTGACCGCCCTGGCCCGCGATGTCCTGTCCGAGGTTCTGGCACATGAGGCGGGATCGCTGTTCTCGGTCGTGCCGAAGGACAAGACCGTGGCGCTGCGCGCGAACGGCACGGATCTGGTCAGGATCACGCCGCCCGACCCCGACACGCTGGGACAGGTGAAGAAGGGCGTCAGCCAGCTCATGCACATGCGCACCGCCGCCGATCTGCGGGCCGACCGGCTGGACGAGATCATCGCGCAGATGGCGGATCTGCTGTCCTTCTTCGGCGCGGTGTTCAAGCTGGACTGGGGCGGCCGGCGGTGGACGATGACGCTGCTGGATGCGGTGCTGCGCTGTGTCACCGCCCAGCACATGCGCATCAAGATCTACTGCACCACCCCGCGGCCGATCGACATTTCCCCGCAGGTGCAGCCGATCATCCAGACACCCGGCCATTCCAGCTATGTCAGCGGCCATGCGACGGAATCCTTTGCCATCGCCACCGTGCTGGCCTGCCTGAACGGCCTGTCGCCGGACGAGCTGGTGCGCCTGCTGGCCAAGGACGACAAGACCCAGGAAAGCGACGCCGCGACGGACCGCATCCCGCTCCTGCCGTTCCGGCTGGCCGAACGCATCGCCGACAACCGCACCGTGGCGGGCGTGCATTTCCCCACCGACAGCGCCGGGGGCGCCGTGACCGGGATCATGACCGCCCTGGCGATCATCGGCTATGCCCGGACGCCCGACAGTTCCAAACAGCCCGCGCAGCTTGTCCCGCGCAGGGTGAACGGCTCGGACTGGACCGAGATGTTCCGGCTGGACCTGCTGCGGAACGCCCTGGCCTCGGACCGGCTGGGGATAGCGGCCTTGGGCAAACCCGTCGCCCTGCCCATGTCGCCCGACCATTCCGCCCTGCGCAAGGTCTGGGAATTCGCGCGGGCCGAATGGAAGTGAGGCGCCCCTGAAGGGGGCGCCCCCGCGGCGCGGCGGTCAGGGCGGCAGGGTGCCGAACCCCAGGCGGCTGTCGCGCCCGCCCGCGGGGTTTGCGCCAAGGACCGCCTGCACCTCGTCTTGCGGGGCAGGGCTCTGCGACAGAACCCCGGCCACGCGGCGCGTCACAAGGCCCGCCGCCACCGAGGTTCCCGAAATCCGCAGGCTGCGCGCGCCGCTGAGGACCGGGGTGGCGCGCACACCCCCCAGCATCTGCCCGGTATCGGCAAAGGCGGCAAGGGTCGGGCCCGCGCTTTGCGTCCGCAAGCCCAGGCCGGGCAGGTCCCGCTTTGGCGGCCCCGCACGCCCTTGCGACGTATAGGAGGAGGGCACCGCCCCGTCGGCCCGGTTGGCCGCCCAGTCCAGCGCGCCGGGATCGGGCCGCGCGGCGCCGACGAAATAGACCCCGCCCCCGCCGCTGGCCATATCCGCCAGCCCCGCACAGGCATTGGCCGTGCCCTGCCGCGTCACGGCCGAGGCCTTTTCCGGCAGGCTATGGTCGCGCATCTCGGGATCGCGGCCGGCAATCCCGGCATCGGCCAGCCGGGATTGCCGGCCATAGGGGCGATAGCCCACGGGGGTTTCGTTCCTCTGGACCCGCAGGGTGGCAAGGCAGTCTTTCCCGCCGGTTTCCAGGGTGATCTTCCACGCCCCCGCCGGGGCCAGATCCCGCTGGCCCGGCAGAAAGCCGGCCGTGGGGGCGACCGCGATCAGCACCCCTTTCACCCCGGATTCGGGCGGCAGCGGCATGATCTGCGAACAGACCCCTCCGCCCGCGCCCTTCAGCGGTTCTTTCGACGGCTTTGCGAATTTCCATACGACCGGCTTCAGACCCCCGCCGGGGGGTGTCAGCGTCAGGGTGATCGACGGCGCCTGCCCCTCGGGCACCCGCAGTTCCAGATAGCTGGAGCTGTGGCCGTCGGGCGGAATGCGCCAGTCGAGTGTCCGCGGCCGGCCCTTTTTCAGCCGGGCCTCGGCCACCAGATCGCTGCGCCAGGAATTGCCATAGGCGATGACGACCCGCATCTGCCTGGTTGTCAGCCGGTGAAACAGGTCGATCTCCTGCCGGATCGAGCTTGCCAGAAAGTTCGTGTCGTCCCCCGGCCCGGCCAGCGAGCCGAGGCTGAGGTTCACCACCAGGTCGCGCGGGGCGGGAGTGGCCAGGGGGTCACGGGGGTCGTCGCCCAATCCCAGGGCGCGGGCGACGATCCAGCGCAGGGCCAGCACCACCAGAAACTCGCTGCGCCGGCCCGAGGTGTCCCAGACGGACCCCGGCGCCAGCTGCACCGCGATCAGCGGCGCGCCCCCGGTTCCGGGATCCTCGCCCGCCGCAAGGTCCAGCACATGGGTGCCATGGGCCGCCCGCGTATTGGTGGCCTGCTGGACGGGCAGCGGGTAGAGCAGGGCGTTGAGATCGCGATAGTCGTCCGCCTCGGGCCGCCCCGCGGCCAGTCGCCGGTTCATCGTGCCGGCGTCCAGGACCGTCCCGAACGGCACGTCCAGGCTGCGCCCCGCCGTCTTGTCGAACAGCTCGGCCTGCAACCAGACCGCCTGGAACCGCGTGGTGAAGCCTGCGCCCGTCCGGTTGCAGAACCGCTTGTTCAGAAAGGCGATGCCATCGTCGATGATCCCGACGAGCGGCAGGGTGTCGGGCGGCGGGCTTGCGGGCGCAGGCGCGGCATCCGCCTGGCCCGCCGACATGAGGACGGGCGGAGGAAGCCAGCCCGCGGGCCAGGAAAACGTGTTCGGCAGGAAGGGCGCGCCGATCGTCGCGACCAGCGCATCGAAGCCCTGCGTCCGGACCGCGGCCAGATTGTCCAGCCTTGCCCGTTCGATGAACAGCGTCAGCCGGGCCGAACCCGGGGCAAGCCGGGCGATCTCGCAGGTCAGCCGGGCGATCTCGAAGGGCGCGACGATGCAGCCGCAGGCGGCCCCCTGGATAGCCGCCAGCCAGGCCTTGACCCCGGACCAGTCCGGCTTTGCCCCGGTTGCGACCAGATCGACCGCGACACCGACCCACCACGCGCTGTCCTTGTCGATGGTCTGGCCGGTCCCACCCCCGGTGCCGTCGGGGCGGCGCCCGGTCTCCCATTCGACATAGCCCATGCGGGCGCGGTCCAGTCTTTCCTGTGCAAGCGATGTCATGCCGGCCCCCTGCCCTGTCAGACGCCCAGTTCCAGAAACACGATCTGCCCCGAGGGTTCGCGATAAACCCGAGTCGCGCAACCGGAATGGGCGCGAAAGGCCAGCGTCTCCATGTCCTGTTCGTCGCGATAGATCAGTTTCCAGTCCATGAACGCCTCCATATAGCCGCGGTCGGCGGCATCGGGGGCAAAGTTGCAGATCAGGATGCGCCCGCCGGGGCGCACCAGTTCCACCTGCTTGCGCAACAGCCGCTCGGCCGCCGCATCGGACAGATAGTCGTAAAGGCCCAGCGAATAGGTGGCGTCGAACAGCTGTCCGTCCAGCCGCCCCATCAGCAGGTCGCGCACCGAAAGCCGAAGCCGCTCGACATCGGGCAGCCGTTCGGCAATGCAGTCGAGCGCGGTGGGGTCCTGATCCAGCGCCACGATGCGCCCCGCAAGACCTGCCCCGCGCAGGACCTCGGTCTCGACCTCGCGCAGATGGCCGGCGGCGATGGCCAGAACCGCGGGGCGGGCGGTGGCGGCCATCACCTCGCGCAGGAATTCCGACGCGATCTGCTTGCGATAGCGCACCGCCTTGCAGGCCGGGCGGGTCTGGTTGGCGCAATAGATCCATTGCCCCGTGGCCGAGGCCCCGCGCAGGCTGTCGCCAAAGGCTCCTTGCGCATAGATGAAGTCGATCAGCCCCGCATCCCCCGGAAATCCCCGCGGCCGGTGATAGGACCAGCGCGTGAACGGATCCTCCAGCAGGAGGGGCAGCAGTTCCGATCCCCGCAGTGCCAGGATCGTCTCTTCCCAGTCGGCGGGGGGCAGGCTGTCGCGCCATGCCGTCAGCTCGTCGACCATCGCATGGACGGTCGCCGCGATCTGCGGCTGGTCGCCGGTGGCAAGGCGCTCGCTCCACCCGGAAACCCGGATCTGGATGTCGTCCCTCATGACCGCTTTCTCCCTGTTGCTGCATTGCGCCAGCCGCCCTTGCGCGGGCCGATGCAGGGCACATTGGCCCGGCCCCGTCAGCGCCGCGTCAAAGCGCGGACCCGCGGTGCCCCGCCTGCTTTGACGCGGCGCTGACGGGGCCGGGCTTTCCTGTGGGGCGAAGAAGCCATGCCACGAGGAGGCGACCATGCTGCGAATCATTGATACCAGCGTCGATACGACGGCCTTTGCCACCACCCTCCGTCAGGCCGGGGTGGGGACGGTCATCCGCTGTTATTCCCGCGACCGCTCCAGATGCCTTGCCCCGCCCGAGGCGCAGGCCCTGGCCGCGGCCGGCCTGTCCGTGGCGGTCGTCTATCGGGACCGCGCCGGGGCCGAGGCGGTCGGGGGCACGATCGCGGACCTGACCGCCGCGACCGGGGCGCGCGATGCCGAAAAGGCGCTGGCCTGCGCCGCGGCCATCGCCCAGCCCCATGGAACGGCAATCTATTTCGCCGTCGACCGCGATTTCGTCAAACCGGCTGAAATAGACTCTATCCTTGCCTATTTCGGTAAGGTGAAGGCGGCCCTCGCCGGGCAGTTCCGGGTCGGCGTCCATGGATCGGGCCTGGTGACGCAGGCGGTGCGGCGGGCGGGGCTGGCCGAATTCCTCTGGCTGGCGCAATCGACGGGATGGACGGGCTATCGGCAGGCGCTGGCCTCGGGGCATGTCACGCTGATCCAGAAGGGGGAAAGGATCTGGCCCGGCGGCAGCTTTGGCTATGACGAGAATCTGCCCGGCCAGGGGTTCACCGACATCGGCGCCTTCGTGCCCGGCGGTGCGCCCGCCCCGGTCGACAAGGCGCCGCACACCGCCCTGCATGTCGTCACCGCGCGCCGCGGCGTCAACCTGCGCCGCGGGCCGGGAACCCAGTATGACGTGATCCGCACCCTTTTGCCCGGCACGATCCTGCACGGCCTCTCGCAGGCCGACGGCTGGCTTCTGGCCGATGTCGAGGGCGACGGCCAGGTCGACGGCCATGTGGCAAGCGCCTTTGTCGCGCCGGTGGCGGGGGGCTTTGCCACGGCCCCGCGGATCGGTCTGTCCCCCTATGCCATCGCCCGGGAAGAGCTGGCCCGCGACGTGCGCGAGGTGCCGGGGGCGGGGAACAATCCGCGGATCGTGGAATACCACGGCTCGACCACGGGCGGGCCGGGGCCGGACAGCCTGGCCTGGTGTTCGTCCTTCGTGAACTGGTGTGTCGAGCAGGCGGGTCTGCGCGGCACCGACAGCAAATGGGCGATGTCCTGGCACGCCGACGGCTGGGGGCAGGATGTGACCGACGCGCCGCAGCCGGGCGACATTGCCGTGTTCCACCGCGTCACCCACCGCCCCCAGGGCGACGAGACCGGCGGCCATGTCGGCTTTCTCGTCGCCGACGAGGGGGAGAGGCTGGTTCTTCTGGGCGGCAATCAGGGCAACCGCGTCTCGGTCGCGCGCTATCCGAAGAAGGGTAGCCTGGGGTCCAGCGACTATGCGCTGCTGTCGATCCGCCGCGCCCTGCCGCTCGATGCCACGCACGGAGAATGAAATGAGACCGATAGCTCCCTCCCTGGCCCTCATCGCCGTTCTGGCGGGATGCGGGCCGCGCGCGGCCATTCCCGCCGCCGCGCATTTCGCCGAAACCGTCGCCGCGGCCGAGGCGGCGGTGCGCGCGCCCGTCGACAAGGCGGCCGCGGCCGATCTGGCAAGTCAGCGCGACGCCGCGCTGGACCGGGGCGCCCGCTATGCCCTGCTGCCGCCCGACTGCCGTGGATATTTCACCATGCGCCCCGGCCTGCATCTGTCGGACTGCCCGGCCGAACTGCCGATCCATGGCCTCACGCCCGCCCCGACGCCGGCCGGCGAGGCAAAGCTGCTGCTGGATGTCTATGCGGCCTTCGGGCGGGCGATGAAGGCGCTGGCCACGTCGCAGGCACCGGCCGAAACCGCGGCGGCGGTGGCAGAATTCTCGACCCGGGCCAAGGCGCTGGCGAAAGAGTTCGACCAGACCGCGGCCTCGGCGAAACTGGCCGCGGCAGACCCGCAATTGCCCACGTTTCAGGCGATGGCGCGGGCGCTGACCCGGGCCGCGCAGGCCGGCAGCATCTGCCGGCAGATGACGGCCGGCCGCGAGGCCTTCGAGGGCGCGACCCAAGGGCTGCGGGTCTATGTCTCGCTGTTCATCGACAAGGACCCGACCCGAGCGCTGCAGCTTTATGATGCGACTTTCGAGGCCGACAACCGCACCGCGACCGAGGTGCATTACCGCGCCCTGCGCGCCGCCGCGGCGAAAAGCCCCGAGGCCCGCCTTGATGCCGCCGCGATCGCCTTCGAGCAGACGCTCGCCGCCTGCAACGCCCGTCCCTGACCCGGATCACCGCGCCCGCGAAGGCGCCAAAGGAGGATGAGATGCCCCTGACAGGAAACGAACTCACCGACCTGGCCAATCTGGCCCACGAGGCCAGCGAGGCGCTGGAAAAGGCCGGGACACATGCCCGCGCCCAAGGCAAGATCGAGGCCGCCAACGATCTGGAAATGGCTCAGTTCTGGCTGGATTCGAGGATGCAGGTGGTCTGGAATGCCAACCGCCAGATGCTGCTCGACCCCAAGGAAACCCGGCCCGTCATCGCGGAATTGCGCGAGAACATCGCCGACATCCAGGCCGCGACGACCAACCTTGGCGCCGTCGCAAAAGCGCTCAGGGCGATCAACAGGGTGCTGGATGCCATAACCAAGCTGCATGGGGTGCTGGCGCTGGTCTGAACGGCCCCGTTGCACCCCCCTGCCTGCCGGAGGAAATGATGGAAAAGACAGCGATACGTCGCCTGCAGATCGGCCTTGCGGTGGTCCTGGGCCTTGCGGGGGTCTTTGTCTGGTATATGGCGCGCTATCACGGCCAGGTGGCGCTGGCCGGCATTGCCGCGGTGTTCCTGGGCATCCTGACCCCGCTTGGGATCATCACGATCCGCCATCAGGTCAGGCTGCACCGGATCAGGCTGATCGACCTGTTCGCCGAGAATTTCGACCTGATCGAAAACGACGGGCAGAACAGGCAGAAGGTCTATCTGACCTCTTTCGAATTCGTCCGGGGCAAGTATTTCGCCGATCTGAACATCGCCACCGACAGGCCCCCGACGCTGGCCGATGTGCCGCGGTTTCCGATGATGGTCCATTCGGACTGGATGCTGCTGGTCTGCGCCATCCCCTATATGGTGCTGGTCAGCTTTGGCATGATCATGGTCTTTGCCCCGGTCAGTGCCCTGACGGGGGCGGGCGGGGGTCTGGCGCAGTTCCTCAGCCCCAGCCTTCTGACCTCGGGCGGCATGGTCACGGACCTGGCGGCCGGTTGCAAAAGCGGCACGGGCGTCATCTGCCTGTCGGACCTGCCGCGGATTCACGAGAACATCCTGACCGTCGTGTCGATCACCTTTGCGGGGGGATATTTCTTCACCCTGCGGCTGTTCCTGCGGTCGGTCGCGGTGTTCGACCTGTCGCCGCTGTCCTTCCTGCGCGCCTTCGCCCATATCATCCTGGCGATGCTGATCACGGTGATCTTCTATCGGCTTGCGGTTTCCTCCAGCGTGGGGACCTATGTGGAAAACCTGGCGGGCAAGGACTGGAACGCGTCCAAACCCGTCAGCGGTGAGATCATGGTGCTGGCCTTCGTCACAGGCTTTTTCGCCGATATCGGCCTGAACTATCTGCTCGGCTTTTCCAGACTGTCGATGAAGCGGCGCAACGGCGATCTGGACGCGCATACGCGAACGGTTCCGCTGACCCTGCTGGACGGAATCGACCCGACCATCGCCTTTCGTCTGGAAGAGGCGAATATCCACGACGTGCAGAACCTTGCGACCTTCAACCCGATCATGCTGCATATCGAAAGCCCCTTCGGCATCTATCAGACGATGGACTGGGTGGCGCAGGCACAGCTTTGCACCACCGTCGGCCCCGAGCGGTTCCTGGCGCTGAGGGCGATCAACATCCGCACCGTGCTGGACCTGGGCGAGGCGGTGCTGCGCAGCGATGCCGATGTCGAGATCCTGAAACTGGCGGGCCGCATCCTGTTGCAGGAGACCGCCAGCCAGAAAAAGGCGCATACCGAGCTGTCGCTGGGCGAGCCAAAGCTTTCCGGCGAGGTGACCGAGGCGAACATCCGCCATCTGGTGCGCGTGATGGTCGACGACCTGCATGTTCACCGCCTGGTCAGCCTGTGGCTGCTGATCCGCGCAAAGATCTGGAAGGACAACGAGGCCAGCAAGGACCGGGCCGCCTTCATTCCCGATCACTGGGCGGTGCTGTATTTCTGGGAACGGCGGTCAAGGGACGCGGGCCAGATCAACGGGGCGGCCCTGCCGACACCGGAGGCGCCACAGGCAGGGGCAAATCCGGTTCAATGAAACCTGCCGGAAGATCACCTTGTGGGCATAAGGCTGGCCGGATGACCACAAGGGCGCAAGCTGCGCGCCTTGCAGATATATCCGGATAATGAACGATTATCCGGATTGTTTCGTCCGGCCGGACTTGCGCCCGGCTTTCCCTCATCCCCGCCCGTTCAGGCCCTTCAGCGGCGCGGATCGTATCGGCAAGCCACAGGCGATGAAGGCCAGCGGCAGCACCACGGACATGCCAGACCAGGCCGAGGTGCCGCCGCCCGAAAACCGCACGAAGATGTTGCGCGCGCGGTCAGCCGCCAGCGCGAAGGCGGCGCCGGTCAGCCCGGGGCCATCAGCGCGCCCGCCATTGCCGGCGCCCTCCCCTGCGATCGCCCGGCACATCATCGGACGAGGCAGGCGGCCGGGAGGGCATGGCGCAGCCCTTCATGCGCGGGCGCAACGTCTCAGGGGGGATGGTCCCATCCGGGTCTTCCCCGGATCGGCGGCTCCCGCAATGCAGAGCTTCCCTCGGGCTCCGGTCTCGAATCGAGGCCGGCTTTGCGGCGGGGATTGCCGCATTGCGGCAGAACAAAGGCAGGCCCCCAGGGCTGCTTTTGGCCCGCTTTTGGGCCGCACCGACTCGGACAGGTTTCCCACTGCGAAGGAATTGGCCGGATTTTAACCGATTGTTTCCATATTTTGCGGTCATTCCCGGCCCCAGCCCCTTTTGGTAGCGGGTGAATCTCCCTCCGGTTGAAAAAAATTACGGCGTCAATGTGGCCTATCGCCAGCAAAATCATGGCATGTTAATGTTTGGAAATTCCGTCTCAAGCCAGGAGATTCACAAGAATGAACTACGCCAAGTCCCTCGGTCTTGCAGCGGCTGTTACCATTGCCGGTGCCGCTGCTGCAGATGCTGCAACCTATTACGCGACCACCGCGACCTACATTACCCCCGGCGCGAACCTGACCCCCGCCCGCTCGGACACCAGCAAGGCTCTGGGCGCCCCGGATGGCGAATTCATGTCGCTCGGCCTCGGCGGTTCGGCGATCTTCACCTTCGGCAACGTCTTCGGCTCGCCGCTCTCGACCTTCGAGATCACCCTGGGCAACGTCGCCACCTACCTGGAAACCGTGGATGTCTACGGCATTCTCGGCGGCGTGGAAACCTTCCTGGGTTCGGTCGACAACTACTCCAGCACGTCGCTGACCTTCGTGGGCATCTTCGACTCGCTGAAACTGGTCGACACCTCGATCTCGCCCAAGGGCGAGAAGCGTGACGGCTTCGACGTCGATGCGCTCAGCGTCTCGTCGGTTCCGGTTCCGGCTGCGGGCCTGCTGCTGGTCGGCGCCCTGGGTGGCCTGGCCGCCCTGCGTCGCCGCAAGGCCGTCTGATCCTGCACCCCGCCCCCGCGGGACACGATCAGCACCATGGACAGAGAAGGGGCGCCCCGCGGCGCCCCTTTTTCCTTTTGCCGCCGCACCGGAGACTGCGCCGGTTGCGGTCCCCTGCCCCAAGGGTGTAACGGAGGGGGCAAGAGGAAAGCACAGCAGATCGGACAAGCGAAGATGCCAGCCTATCGCTCTCGCACCACCACCCATGGACGCAACATGGCCGGGGCCCGCGGCCTCTGGCGCGCGACCGGCATGAAGGACGGCGATTTCGGCAAGCCGATCATCGCCATCGTCAACAGCTTCACCCAATTCGTGCCCGGCCATGTCCATCTCAAGGACCTGGGCCAGCTCGTCGCGCGCGAGGTCGAGGCGGCGGGCGGCGTCGCGAAAGAGTTCAACACCATCGCGGTCGATGACGGCATCGCCATGGGCCATGACGGGATGCTGTATTCCCTGCCCTCGCGCGAGATCATCGCCGACAGCGTGGAATACATGGTCAACGCCCATTGCGCCGATGCGATGGTCTGCATCTCCAACTGCGACAAGATCACCCCCGGCATGTTGAACGCCGCCATGCGGCTGAACATTCCGGCCGTCTTCGTCTCCGGCGGGCCGATGGAGGCGGGCAAGGTCGTGATGCACGGCAAGAAGGTGGCGCTCGATCTGGTCGACGCCATGGTCGCCGCCGCCGACGACAAGGTGACGGACGAGGATGTGAAGGTCATCGAACGCTCCGCCTGCCCGACCTGCGGGTCGTGCTCGGGCATGTTCACCGCCAATTCGATGAACTGCCTGACCGAGGCGCTTGGCCTGTCGCTGCCCGGAAACGGCTCTACGCTGGCCACCCACGCGGATCGGAAACGCCTGTTCGTCGAGGCCGGTCATCTGATCGTCGACATCACCAAGCGCTATTACGAACAGGACGACGAAAGCGTCCTGCCCCGCAACGTGGCGAACAAGAAGGCGTTCGAGAACGCCATGTCGCTGGACATCGCCATGGGCGGGTCCACCAATACCGTGCTGCATATCCTCGCCGCCGCCTATGAGGGCGGGATCGACTTCGATCTGGCCGACATCGATGCCCTGTCGCGCAAGGTGCCCTGCCTGTCCAAGGTCGCGCCCGCGAAACAGGATGTGCATATGGAGGATGTCCACCGCGCCGGCGGCATCATGGCGATCCTGGGCCAGTTGGAACGCGGCGGGCTGATCCACCGCGACACGCCGACCGTCCATGCGCCCACCCTGGGCGATGCCATCGACCGCTGGGATATTTCCCGCACCGATAGCGAGACGGTTCACAACTTCTTCAAGGCCGCGCCGGGGGGGGTGCCGACGCAGGTGGCCTTCAGCCAGTCGTCCCGCTGGGACACGCTGGATCTGGACCGGCAGTCGGGGGTGATCCGGTCGGTCAACGCGCCGTTTTCAGCTGACGGGGGCCTTGCGGTCCTGTCGGGCAATATCGCGCTGGACGGCTGTATCGTGAAAACCGCGGGCGTGGATGAATCCATCCTGAAATTCACCGGCCCGGCGGTCGTCTACGAAAGCCAGGATGCGGCGGTGAAGGGTATTCTGGGCGGGCAGGTCAAGGCGGGCGATGTGGTCGTCATCCGCTATGAAGGGCCGAAGGGCGGGCCGGGGATGCAGGAAATGCTGTATCCGACCAGCTATCTGAAATCCCGCGGCCTGGGCAAAGCCTGCGCCCTTGTCACCGACGGGCGGTTCTCGGGCGGCACCTCGGGCCTGTCGATCGGTCATGCCAGCCCCGAGGCCGCGCAGGGCGGCACCATCGGCCTTGTGCGCGACGGCGATACCATCGCCATCGACATCCCGAACCGCACGATCGAGCTGGTGGTGCCGGAGGCCGAACTGGCCGCCCGGCGCGCCGAACAGGACCGGCTGGGCTGGAAACCGGCCGAACCGCGCAAGCGCAACGTGACGACTGCGCTCAAGGCCTATGCGACCTTTGCCGCCTCGGCCGACAAGGGCGCGGTGCGGATCCTGCCGGAATAGGGTCTGTTTTCAGGCCGGAGTGAAAAGGCCAAATGTTTCGCGCGCGAAACATTTGGCCTTTTGCCTTCCCGCTCAGATCGTGGCCAGGGCCTCGATCGCCTCGGGGATCGGATAGTGGTGATTGCCGATGAACAGCCCGCGGCTGTCGATCAGGCTGGCATTGTCCAGCCCGCCGTGAATCTCGTGGTCGAAGAACTTCACCACCTCGTTCTTGGCGAAGTTTCCGGCCACGATGGGGCGGCATTCAAAACCCGCGGCGGTCAGGCGGGCCACCATTTCCTTGCGCTCGACCCCGGCCGAGGGGCGCAGCACCAGCGAAAAGCCGAACCAGCTGCTTTCGCCCACTTCCTGCTGGATGGTGAACAGCGGATGGTTGCCCAGCTTTTCCTGCCACAAGGCCCCGTTCGCCCGCCGCCCGGCGATCAGGCCCGGCAGCTTCTTCAGCTGCTCGGTGCCGATGGCGCCCGACATTTCCAGCGGCCGCAGATTGTAGCCGGGCAGGACGAAGCGAAAGGATTCCTCGAAGGGATCGTCGCTTTTCGTGCCGGTGACGCGGTTTTCCTTTGGCAGGTTGCGCGTCCAGCCATGGGCGCGCAGCGCCAGCATGACATGGTAAAGCTCTTCATCGTCGGTGACGACGACCCCGCCCTCCATGGTCGAGATATGGTGCGAGAAAAAGCACGAGAAGCTGCCCATCACCCCGAAGGTGCCCGCCTGCCGCCCGCGAAAGGTGGCGCCCATGGATTCGCAGTTGTCCTCGATCATCACGATGTTCCGCCCGGCGGTGATCCGGGCGATAGCGTCGAAATCGTTCGGGTTGCCCAGCAGGTTCACCACCATCAGCGCCCGCGTCCGGTCCGTCACCGCATCGGCCAGCGCGGCCAGGTCGTAGTTCAGCGTGAAGGGGTCGATGTCCACGAATTTCAGCCGCAGCCCGTATTGGTGCAGCGGATAATAGGTCGTGGACCAGGATACCGCGGGCACGATCACCTCGTCGCCCGCCTTCAGCTTCAGATCGGGGTTCTGCGTGAAGAACAGCGCCGCCGTCATGATCAGGTTGGCCGAGGAGCCGGAGTTGACCATGATCGCATACCGGCTGCCGAACTGTTCGGCGAACCGGCGTTCAAAGGCCGCCACCTCGTCGCCCATGCTGTAGCGGTCCGAGGCGATGACACGCTGGATCGCGGCCTGTTCCGCCTCGTCCCAGGACGAGGTGGCAAGCGGGAAACGGAAAGTCATGCGGCAGCCCTTTCAAGATAGAAGGCATAGGTTTTGGCAATCCCCTCGTCCAGCGTCGTGGGCGGTTGCCAGCCCCATTCCTGCTGGCGCAGGGTCGAAGACAGCTTTTGCCTCATGCCGACGGGGCGCGTCAGGTCGTGGACGAACCGCCCCTGCCAGCCGATGATCCGGGCGACGGTGGCGTAATAGTCGTTGATGCTGTGGTCGGTGCCGACGCCGATGTTCATCAGGTCGGGCAGCGCCTCGATCCCGGCCAGCGCCCGCAGCACCGCCCCGGCCAGATCGCCGGCATACAGGAACTCGCGCCGCGCGGTGCCGTCGCCCCAGATCTCCACCTCGCCCTCGCCGTTCTGGCGGGCCAGATGCACCTTGTGGATGATGGCGGGCACCAGATGCGAATGTTTCGGGTCGAACTTGTCGTGCCGGCCATAGAGGTTGCAGGGGATCAGGGTCTTGAACTGTGCCTCGGGGTCCTCGCGGCGGATGTATTCGCACAGCCGCATCGTCATGATCTTGGCCAGCGCATAGCCTTCGTTCGTCGGCTCCAGCGGGCCGGACAGGATCAGATCCTCGGTCAGCACCCCGCCGGTCGCGGCCGGATACATGCAGGTCGAGGCGAGGTTGATCAGCCGCCGCACCCCGGCCTTCCACGCGCCCAGCACGACGCTGCGGCCCATGGCGATGTTTTCTTCCAGAAAGGCGACGGGATGGGCCATGTTGGCCTGGATGCCGCCCACCCGGCCCGCGGCATGGACGACCGCATCGGGGCGCGTCTCGGACAGGTAATCCTGAACCGCCTGCGCATCGCGCAGGTCCAGCACGTCGCTGCCCGGCGCCAGGATCTCCCATTCGGCGGCCAGCGGATGTTCGCGGAGGTTCCGCCCCACCATCCCGCGGGCCCCGGTGATCAGCAATCTGCCACGCTGTGCCATCATCCCCTCAGATGCTGAGCGAAACGGCAGAGGCATAGCCATGCGTCTTCAGCAGCGCATGGCGGCGCGCCTCCTGAAGGTCCGCGGCCACCATTTCGGCGCACATGTCCTGAACGGTGATTTCGGGCACCCAGCCCAGTTTCTGCTTGGCGCGCGACGGGTCGCCCAGCAGGGTCTCCACCTCGGCCGGGCGGAAATAGCGCGGGTCGATGCGCAGGATCACGTCGCCCGGTTTCACCGAAGGCGCCTTGTCGCCGGTCACGGAAACCACGGTGGCCACCTCGTCCACGCCCTCGCCGCTGAAGGCCAGTTCGATCCCCAGTTCCGCCGCCGACCAGGTGATGAACTGGCGGACCGAATACTGCACGCCGGTGGCGATCACGAAATCCTCGGGCGCCTCCTGTTGCAGCATCAGCCACTGCATCCGCACGTAATCCCTGGCATGGCCCCAGTCGCGCAGACTGTCGATATTGCCCATATAGAGACAGTTTTCCAACCCTTGCGCGATGTTCGACAGGCCGCGGGTGATCTTGCGCGTCACGAAGGTTTCGCCGCGGCGCGGGCTTTCGTGGTTGAACAGGATGCCGTTGCAGGCATAAAGTCCATAGGCCTCGCGGTAGTTCACCGTGATCCAATAGGCGTAAAGCTTGGCCACCGCATAGGGCGAACGCGGCCAGAACGGCGTCGTCTCGCGCTGCGGCACCTCCTGCACCAGACCGTAAAGCTCGGACGTGGAGGCCTGGTAGAACCGGGTCTTTTCCTCCAGCCCCAGGAAGCGGATCGCCTCCAGCAGGCGCAGCGTGCCGATCCCGTCGACATCGGCGGTATATTCCGGCGCCTCGAAGCTGACGGCGACATGGGACTGCGCGCCCAGGTTATAGACCTCGTCCGGTTCGACCTCGCGCATGATGCGGGTCAGGTTCGACGTGTCGGTCAGGTCGCCGTAATGCAGCTTGAACCGCGCATTGTCGATATGCGGGTCCTGATAGATGTGGTCCACCCGTTGGGTGTTGAACGACGAGGCGCGGCGCTTGATGCCATGGACCTCGTATCCCTTGTCCAGCAGGAATTCCGCCAGATAGGACCCATCCTGCCCCGTGACGCCGGTAATCAGAGCCTTCTTCACCGTCTTTTCCTTTTTCTCAACCGGGTGGGAAAGACCGGGGCGATCAGCCCTTGGCCCCCTGCCCGCGGGCATAGACATCCTCGTAGCGGATGATGTCATCCTCGCCCAGATAGGCGCCGGTCTGCACCTCGATCAGCACCATCGGCACCTTGCCGGGGTTTTCCATGCGGTGGACCGCCCCCAGCGGGATATAGACCGACTGGTTCTCGCTCAGCAGTTTCACCTCGTCGCCCACCGTCACCCGCGCGGTGCCCGACACGACGATCCAGTGTTCCGAGCGGTGGAAATGGCTTTGCAGGCTGAGCGCCGCGCCCGGATGCACGACGATCCGCTTGACCTGAAAGCGGTCGGACAGGGCCAGCGTCTCGAACCAGCCCCAGGGGCGGTGATCGCGGGGAAAGGTTTCCGCCTGCGCCGCGCCGCGATCCTTCAGCCGGGCGACGGCCAGCTTCACATCCTGCGCGCGCGACCGGTCGGCGATCAGCACCGCATCGGGCATGGCGACGGCGACGATGTTCTTCAGCCCGATCCCCACCAGTTCCAGCCCCTCGGATTCGGAGCGCAGCAGCGTGTCGGTGCAGTCGATCCCCGTGACCGGCCCGTGGGTGGTCACGCCCGCCGCATCCGGCCCGGTTTCGCGCCAGACCGAGGCCCAGTCCCCCAGATCGGACCAGTCGCCGGCAAAGGGCACGACCGACAGGTTTTCCGCCCGCTCCATCACCGCATAGTCGATCGAGATGTCGCGCGCCTTGTCCCAGGGCCCGCCCGCCAGCCGCAGGAACCCCAGATCGGCCTTTGCCTGTTCCACCGCCGCGCGGCAGGGGGGCAAAAGGTCGGGGGCATAGGCCTCGAACGCGGCCAGCATGGTGCGGGCGGTGAACAGGAAGATCCCGCCGTTCCACAGGAAATTCCCCGCCGCCAGCATCCTTTCGGCCTGATCCAGCGGCGGTTTTTCCACGAACCGGACCAGCCGTTGCGGCGCGGGCGCACCGGGCGGCACGGGGGCGTCCAGCTCCAGCCAGCCATAGCCGGTTTCGGGGCGGGTGGGATGGATGCCGAAGGTCACGATGCGGCCCGCGCGCGCGGCCTCGACCCCGGCGGCCACGGCGGCGCGGAACAGGGCCGCATCCGGCACCTCGTGATCCGAAGGGGCGACCAGCATCAGCGCATCGGGGTCGGTCGCGGCCAGATGCAGGGTCGCGGCCAGAATGGCGGGGGCGGTGTTGCGCGCCGAAGGCTCGATCAGGATGGCGCCGGGGTCGATGCCGGCGGCGGCCAGCTGTTCGGTGACGATGAAACGGAAATCCGACCCGGTGATGACCAGCGGCGCCGCGAATCCCTGGCCCGACAGCCGCAGGGCCGAGGCCTGGAACAGGCTGGTGTCGCCGGTCAGCGCGGTGAACTGCTTGGGAAAGCTCTTGCGCGACAAGGGCCACAGGCGCGTGCCCGAACCGCCGCAAAGAAGAATGGGGGTAATCACTTTCGGCCCTTGTCCACTTTCAGTCGTTACACGAAACATCCCAAAGGGAAGCCCGGCATCCCCCCGCAGCTGCCGCAGCCCCGACGACGATACTGCAAGCCCTGCCGGACCTGCCAGCATAGATTTGACCGATGGGGCTTTTTTGGGGCAAAGCTGGTTCCGCACCGCAGCGAAACCGGGGATTCCCGCCGCCCCGGCTCGACCTGCGGGGCAGGGCGCACTAGCCTGCCAGCCGAATTGGCATACCGACCGGAAAAAGGACCGCCGGATGACGGACAGACCAGACGCCCCGGCCCGCGCCATCCCGGCGGCACCCGAACCCGCGGGGCCGGAACGGATCCTGCCCGAACTCACCGTCATCGTCATCAGCTACAACACCGCCGCGCTGACGCTGGCGGCGCTGCGCACGCTTTATGCCGAAACCACCCGCACGCCGTTTCGCTGCGTGCTGTGGGACAATGCCTCGGCCGACGGGTCGGCGGCGGCGGTGGCGCGCGAGTTTCCGCAGGTGGAACTGGTCGCCTCGACCGAAAACCTGGGGTTCGCGCGGGCCAACAACGTGGTCGCGGCGCAGGCGACGACGCCCTGGCTGTTGCTGCTGAACCCCGATACCGAGGTGCAGGACGGCGCGGTCGACCGGCTGATGGATTTCGCCCGCGGCCATCCGCAGGGCGGCATCTGGGGCGGGCGCACGGTGTTTCGCGACGGGTCGCTGAACATCGCCTCCTGCTGGGGGCGCATCACGCTGTGGAGCACCTTCTGCAAGACCTTCGGCCTGGGCGCGGCCTTTCCGAAATCGGCTCTGTTCAACCCCGAGGCCTATGGCGACTGGCAGCGCGACACCGTGCGCGAGGTCGATATCGTGGTCGGATGCTTTCTGCTGATCCGGCGCGACCTGTGGAACGAACTGGGCGGGTTCGACCTGAAATACCACATGTATGGCGAGGAGGCCGACCTGTGCCTGCGCGCCCGCGAACGGGGCTGGCGCCCGATGATCACGCCCGAGGCGCAGATCATGCATATCGTCGGCGCCTCGACCGGGGATGCGCCGACGCGCAAGGCGTTGCAGGTGATGCGCGCGCGCAGCACCCTGGTGCGCGACCACTGGCGCCCGGCGCTGGTGCCCCTGGGGCTGGGGCTGATGTGGCTGGGGGTGGCGCTGCGCTATGCCGCCACGCGGCCGCTGGCCCTTGCGCCAAAGGCGGGGCTGCGGGCCAAGGCGGCCCGCTGGGCCGAAATCTGGCAGGCCCGGCGCGACTGGCTGGCGGGGTATTCCGCATGACCGCCCCGACAGGAGACGAGATGACCGCCCCCAACCATGGCCCCGACAACCCGAACCGCCTGACCTTCGACGTGGTGATCGCCACCCGCAACCGGCCCGATGCGCTGGCCCTGACCATCCCGCTGCTGCTGGGCCAGTCGCGGCGGCCCGAACGGCTGATCGTGATCGACAGTTCCGACGACCATGCCCCGGTTGCCGCAGTCGTGGCCGAAACCACCGCCGGCCATCCGGTCGAAATCATTGTCGAACACGGCGAAAAGGGCCTGACGCGCCAGCGCAACCGCGGCCTGGCCCATGTGACCGCCGACATCGTGTTCTTTCCCGATGACGATGCGCTGTTCCATCCCGGCACCTCTGCCGCGATGATGGAGATCTACGAGCGCGACACCGGCAGGCAGATCGCCGCGCTGAACCCCGCCGACGCGCCCCTGCCGCCCCCCGGCGTGCTGGAGGGCGCGGCCTATGACATGACCGCCGCGCACAAGCGCATGGCCCGCACCGTGCGCCTGCGCAATGCCATCGGCCGGATGATCGCCGAAGCGAACCCCCGCTTCGTCATCGGCCGCATCCTGATGGCCCGCGCGCCGGACCTGCCCTGGATGCGCGATCTGGACGCCGTGCATGTGGAATGGATGACCGGCTACCGCATGTCGTTTCGCAGCGAAGCGATCAAGGCCGCCGGGTTCGAGCCGGTCTTTGGCGGCTATGCCCTGTTCGAGGATACCGATGCCTCGTGGGCGGTCACCGATGCGGGCTGCGTCGTCGGCGCCAACCGCGGCGGGGTCTATCACCACCGCGCGCCCGGCGGGCGGGCCAACCGCTATGGGCTGGGGGCGATGGGGCTGGCGAACCTGGCCTATCTGATGGCCAAGCACGCCGCCGACCGCCGCCTGACCGCCGCCCAGGTTGCCGAGGCGCGGAAAAAGACCCACCGCTATGCCCGGCTCAGGATGCTGATGGCCTGGGCGAAATCGCTGCGCGGCGACAGGGGCGCGGCCGAGGATCTGCGCGGGATGCGCGCCGCGAAACCGGCGATCGACCGGCTGTTCGACGCCCCCCGCGCGCAGCTGGCCGAAACCTATCTGGCCATCAAGCGCGAGCTGGGCATCGACTGACGCGCTTCAGGTATAGGTCTGGATGACCCGCTTGGCGACGACATGCAGGTTGAAGCGGTCCACGTCGTCCTGCTGGTCGGGGCGCAGCCCGCCAAGGCAGGCCGATGTGACCGAAAAGGTCGAATGCTTGGAATAGATCAGGTGATCGGCCCGCGACAAAAGCCACATGTCGATCAGCGCATTCTCCGCCTCCTGCACCTTGGCCACCTCCGACGTGGGCCAGTGCAGGCGCGAGCCGTCGGGGTTCAGGTGCTTTTCGGTATGGCGCAGGCCCGGAAACTCGGCCTTCATCTCCTCCTGCACCGCGGCGTTGTCGGTGGCCAGAAAGACGCCCGCGCCCGGCTTTTCCGCCAGACGGCGGCGCAGCGCGGCCTTGATCTTGCCCAGCGGGATCTTGCGGTCGGTATAGCGGATATGGACCCCGATCAGCGGCCGGGCCATCTGCGCCACCGTCTGCTCGACCACGCCGCGCACGCGGGCATTCGGGGTGAAATAGCGGTTCAGGTAATCGGCCATCACCGCGTCCACGCTGCGCCCCGCGAAACGCGGATCGCGGCGCATATGGCGGGCCAGGCGGGCGAATTTCGGCAGATAGCACCAGAACACCGCCAGATCCTCGGGCGCGTCCAGCCGCGACAGGTCGGTGCAGAACTTGCGATAGACGGTCGGGCTGGAATGCCGGTCGGGCGTGAACTCGCGCACCATGTGTTCCGGGGTCTGGCCCAGATGGCCCTGCCAGATTTCCGGGTTCACCGGCCCGGCGGCCGTATCGAACGCCTCGACCGGGGTGGTGATCGGCGTGTCGAACAGGATCGGATAGGCATTCTCGCCCAAGGGCGCATAGCTGCCGTCGCGCCAGTCGATGACCGGTTTGCGCCCGGTCAGATCGGCAAAGACCAGACCGCAGACCGCCGAGAGCATCCGGTTTCCCAGACCGCCTTTCGCCTTGATGAGAAGAACTTTTTCGGACATGGGCCTTTTCGGGTCTGGCGTTTTCGGGGTTCCTTAGATCGTTCGGCGCCGGGGCGGTCAAGGCCGCGCAGCGGGGCCACGGGGGCGCCGCCCCCATCTGCCCGCCGAATGGGCAGCCGCCCCCTCAATCCGACCCGAATATGTCGCGGGTGAACACCTTGTCGCCCACATCGGCCAGTTCCGGCGCGTGGCGGTTGGCGATGATCACATCCGAGCGCCGCTTGAACTCGCCCAGGTCGCGGATCACGGGCGAGCGGAAGAAATCCTCGCCCTCCAGCGCGGGTTCGTAGACGATCACCTCGATCCCCTTGGCCTTGATCCGCTTCATGATGCCCTGGATGGAACTGTCGCGGAAATTGTCCGATCCCGCCTTCATCACCAGCCGGTAGACCCCCACCGTCTTTGGCCGTTTCGCAAGGATGCGGTCGGCGATGAAATCCTTGCGGGTGGAATTGGCCTCGACGATGGCCTTGATCAGCACCTGCGGCACGTTCGAGAAATTGGCCAAGAGCTGCTTGGTGTCCTTGGGCAGGCAATAGCCGCCATAGCCGAAGGAGGGGTTGTTGTAATGATTGCCGATCCGCGGATCGAACCCGATCCCCTCGATGATCTGCCGGCTGTCCAGACCCCGCGACAGGGCATAGCTGTCCAGCTCGTTGAAATAGGCGACGCGCATGGCAAGATAGGTATTGGCGAACAGCTTGATCGCCTCGGCCTCGGCCGGGCCGGTCAGCAGCACCGGCACATCCGGTTTCAGGGCCGCCGACTTCAGCAGGTCGGCAAAGGCCTGGCCGCGGTCCGACACCTCGCCCACCACGATGCGGCTGGGGTAGAGGTTGTCGTAAAGCGCACGGCCCTCGCGCAGGAACTCGGGGCTGAAGATCAGGTTCGCGGTGCCGTATTCCTGCGACGCCCAGGCGGTGAACCCCACCGGAATCGTCGACTTGATCACCATCACCGCCGCGGGGGCGATCTTCGCGACCTGGGCGATCACCGCCTCGACCGAGCGCGTGTCGAAACGGTTGGTCTCGGCATCGTAATTGGTGGGCGTGGCGATGATGACGTAATCGGCGCCCTCATAGGCCGCCGCCGCATCCGTGGTCGCGGTCAGGTCCAGCCCCCCCTTCGCCAGCCAGTCCTCGCATTCGGCATCGACGATGGGCGAGCGTCCGGCATTCACCATCCCGACCTTGGCGGGCACCACATCCACCGCCACGACGCTGTTCTGGCGGGCCAGCAGGATGGCATTCGACAGGCCGACATAGCCCAGACCGGCAACGGCAATTTTCGGCACTGGCACACTCCTCATGCTGCGGGCTGCGGGATAGCCCCCGATTCAGGCCAGAAAATGTTCCGCAGAAATGTTTCGCGCGCGAAACATTTGCGGCCCGGCCGTCGCCGCGAACCAAAGCGCAGGACGGGCGGGAATGCAATCTTTCCGCCCGCCCCTTCATCTTGGCTCAAATACCCCACGGGGTGGTCCGGAGGGGTGTGAAACCCCTCCGGGGCCAGCCAGAAGCATTGCCGCCCCCGACCTATCGCCCCTCGGCCAGCCAATGCTCCAGCGCCTCACGAAAGCCGGGATCGACGCCGGGGCCCGAGAGCGTCAGCACCGGCTTCAGGAACCCGCCCGAGATGTCCAGGAAAACACCGGGGCGCAGTTCGTGCCGGGTGGAAACAGGCTCTGTTCCTGCGGTTTTCGGCATTTCCCTGCCGCTGACGAACCGTGCCAGACGCGCCTGTTCCTCGGCCGCCCCTTCCGGGGGATCGTCGCGCAGATCGGCGACCAGCGCGGCGATCCGCCCGGCCTCGGCCCCGGCCAGCGCCTTGTCCAGGTTCAGGCCCAGCCGTTCGGGGATGGCGGCGGGAAAGCGCAGCACCTCGTCCAGATGCCGCCACAGCGTCAGGAACGACCCGATCTTCGACCGCCGCGCCCGGCTCGCGTTGGAAAACAGCCGTTGCAGCGCCTGCTTCTCGCTGGTGAACACCCCCATCTCGACCGCGCGGCCGGCGATGCGGGCGCGTTCGTAATAGGACAGGCCCAGCCGGATCTCGTTTTCCTCGACCATGGCGACATAGGCCTCGGCCGCCGTCTCGGGGCGGCGGACCAGCGCCAGAACCTGCGGCGCCTCGCCCGTCTCCTCGGCCAGCCGGGCGAGGGCCTGGCACCGCCGCCAGCCCGAGATCAGCCCATAGCGGCCGGGGGCCAGTTCCGCCACCTCGACCGGCGTGCGCTGCCCGTGTTCGCGGATCGAGGCCATCAGGCCCGCCAGCTCCTCCTCGTCGATCCCCAGCCGGTCGCGCACCAGATGGTCGGCGGCGATCTGGTCCAGCCCCAGCCGCAGCACCATCCGCCCCTCGGTCCGGGCCTGGGCCATGGCCTCGGACAGTTCGGCCAGCGCCGCCTGGGCCGAGGCCTCGCCCGCCACCTGGGCAATGGGGGGGGCCGCGCCGAAACTGCCGCCGGGCCGCAGGAAGGCCTTGACCTCGGGCGCCGCGCCTTCGCGGTTTTCCGCCATGTCAGGGTCGAATGTCAGTCGCTTGCGCTTGGCCATGGCCCGTCCTTTCGGTTCGCCCGTTGCGGCTCTGGCAGCCATCCTGCCACCCTGCCCTTGCGGTTTCGTCGCCCCACCGTTCGCGTGACCCTGCGCCGGGTCGTGCAGCCCGAAATGTTTCGCGCGCGAAACATTTTCATTCCGCCGCCTGGCGGCCGGCCAGCTCGTCCCGCCGCCAGATGCCGTAGAGCAGCTTCTTGAACTCGGCCCAGGTGGCGTCGAAGGTCTCGCGCCCGCGCATATAGGTCTCGCGGTTGAAGTCGCGGTAATCGGCCTCGTAGA
>JASGFG010000020.1:0-49811 GCA_047605605.1 Paracoccaceae bacterium
GCGGGCGGATGACCAGGCTGAGCCTGCCCTGAGGCGTCGCGCCCCGGCCCGGCCTCGGAGGGGTTTTGCACCCCTCCGAACCACCCCGCAGGATATTTGGGTCCAGAAAGAGGGAGGGGGGCGTTTCAGGCAAGGCTATTCGCGCCCGGCGCGCCATTCCTTCCACCGCAGGAAGGCATTGGCGCCGAGGGTGGCAAACGGGTCCGGCGGCAGGCGGGGTGGCTGCCCTTCGTCCATGAAGTGGCGCGTCACATCGGTCGTCAGGCCCGAGGCGAGTTCGGCCGCGCCGATGCCGGTCAGGGTGCTGCGCGCCGTGCCGAGGCCGTTGCAGACGCAGGCGGCGAACAGCCCGTCCTCGATCTGGCGCATCACCGAGACGCCGTTGCGCGTCAGGCACAGGTGCCCGGCCCAGGTGTAGTCCATCGCCACATCGGCGATCCGCGGAAAGCGTTCGGCGAATTTCTCGCGGTGAACGCGGGCGGTGCGGCGCAGGGTGGCGGCGGAGACCTCCATCCCCGGCTGAAAGGTGGCGCAGGTGCGGGTGACGATGCGGTTGCCGCCCTGCCCGGTGTCGATCCGGCGCATGGTGGTGCCCATCGGATCGGACGGCGTGATGCCCCAGCGGGGCTGGCCCCCCAGACGGCGCAGGGTGTCGCCCTGCAACTCCACCGTCATCGAGGCATAGAGAAAGACGTGCATCAGCCGCCCGGCGGCAAAGCCGAAGCTTTCCAGATGGCCGTTGTTGGCCAGGATCACCACCCCGGCGCTGATCTTGCCGCGCGCGGTTGCCACGGTGCTGGCGCCGCCGCTGCGGGTGATGGCGGTAACGGGCGAGTTCTCGAACACCTGCACGCCGTCGCGCCGCAGCCCCGCCGCCAGCCCGCGGACATAGCCCGCCGGTTGCAGCATCACCGTGCCGGGGGTGTAGAGGCCCGAGACATAGTGCCGGCTGCCGGTCAGGTCGAACATCTGCTGGCCATCCAGCTGCTGGCTGGTCTCGCCAAGCCCGGCCAGATGCCCGGCATAGCTGCGGTTCAGCGCATCGGCCTTGGGCGAGGCCGCGCCGTTCACCTTGCCCACGGGGTCGAAGTAATTGCGGTCGATGCCGTAATCCGCCACCGCCGCGCCGGCAAAGGCGATGGCCTGCCGGTTCAGCGCAATGATGTCGGCATCCGATCCGGCGCCATGGCCGGAATAGTCGTCGGACGAGATGTCGTGCGGCAGGTCGATCATGAAGCCGGAATTGCGCCCCGCCGCGCCTTCGGCCACGCGGGTCGCCTCGATCACCACGATGCGGGCGGCCGGGTGCAGCTGGCGCAGCCGCCGGGCCGCGGACAGCCCGGCAAAGCCGCCGCCGACAATGGCGAAATCGGCGGTCAGGTCACGGTCCAGCACCTCCGGCGCGGGCTGCCCCGGAAGGATCGCCGACCAGGCGGCGGGTCCACGGTGAACCGGGGTTCGCCGCGCCTGATGTGTGGTCATTACACGGCCTCGTCGCCGTCGTCGGCCAGATCGACCCAGATGGTTTTCAGCTGGGTATACTGGTCATGGGCGTGGATGCCGTTGTCGCGCCCGCCAAAGCCCGACTGCCCGAACCCGCCGAAGGGGGTGGAGATGTCGCCTTCGCCGAACGAATTCACCGTCACCGTCCCGGCGCGGATCGCGCGGGCACCGCGCAGCGCCCGTTTCACATTGGCGGTGAAGATCGACGCGGCAAGCCCATAGTGCGTGTCATTGGCCAGCGCGATCGCCTCGTCGAAGGTCTCGACCGTCAGGACTGACAGGACCGGGCCGAAGATTTCCTCGCGCACCTGTTTCGCCTCGCGGTCGGTGACGTCGAGGATGGTCGGTTCCACAAAGCCGTCCTTGGCGGTGCCACCCAGCAGGACCTTCGGCCCACCAGACTTTTCGGTGCCCAGATAGGACGACACCTTGTCGAAATGCGCCTTGCTGACCAGGGCGCCGACGCGGTTCACCGGGTCCAGCGGATCGCCCATCGGCCATTCGCGGGCATGGGCCAGGATGCGGGCCACGAGCGCGTCCTTGACCCCCTTCTGCACGATCAGGCGCGACGAGGCGGAACAGTTCTCGCCCATGTTCCAGAACGCGCCGTTCACAACATGCGCGGCCACGCGGTCCAGGTTTTCGGCATCGTCCAGCACCACCGCCGGGTTCTTGCCGCCCATTTCCAGCGTGACTTCCTTCAGGTTCGACTCCGCCGCATAGGACAGGAATTTCCGCCCCGTCGCGGTCGATCCGGTGAAGGACACGGCGTCGATGTCCATGTGGCGACCGATGGGTTCGCCCACCTCGGCACCGCCGCCGGGCACGACGTTCAGAACGCCCGCGGGAATCCCCGCCTCCATCGCCAGTTCGGCCACGCGCAGTGCGGTCAGGCTGGTTTCCAGCGCCGGTTTCACGATCACCGAACAGCCGGCGGCCAGCGCAGGGCCGATCTTCCACGCCAGCATCAGCAGGGGGAAGTTCCACGGCAGCACAAGGCCGACCACGCCGACCGGCTCGCGCACCACAAGGGCGATGTGGTCGTCGGATGCGGGGGCGGTCTGGTCGTAGATCTTGTCGATCAGTTCCGCGTGCCAGGTCAGGCAGTTGATCGTCTCGGGCACATCGACCTGTTCGCAGTCATAGATGGTCTTGCCGCTGTCGAGCGATTCCATCACCGCCAGTTCGCGGGCGTTGCGTTTGATCAGTTTGGCCAGCCGGATCAGCGCCTCTTTCCGGTCGCGCGGATGCAGGCGCGACCAACGGCCGTCCTCGAAGGCGTCGCGGGCGCGCGCCACGGCGAAATCCACATCGGCCGCGTCACAGGCGGCGACCTTGGCCAGAACCGCGCCCGTGGCAGGGTTCACCGTGTCGAAGGTCTTGCCCGACAGCGCCGGGCGGAAAGATCCGTCGATAAAGGCCTGCGTCGGAAAGGTCAGACCGGCGGCGATGGCCTTGTATTCGTCATGGGTCAGAAGGGTCATGGCCTTACTCCGCCTCGATCTGCGCAATGGTGGTTTTCAGCACGCGCACCACCTGTTCCAGCTGCCGCTTGTCGTCCTTGTTCAGACCCTTCAGCGGCGGGCGCGGGGGGCCTGCATATTGGCCCATCATCTCACAGCCATGCTTGATGCACTGGATGAACTTGCCGCCCTGTTCCAGCACCCGCATCAGGGGCATCAGCGCCGACATGATGCGGCGGCCCTTGTCGAAATTGCCCTCGACCGCGCAGGCGCGGTAAAGCGCCAGATGTTCGCCGGGCAGGAAGTTCGACCCGCCGCAGACCCAGCTGCGTGCGCCCCAGGCAAAGAATTCCAGCGCCTGGTCGTCCATGCCGCAGGACATCTGGATATGCGGGTAATCGCGCGCCAGCAGATGCACGCGGTTGATGTCGCCGCTGCTTTCCTTGATGGCGGCGAAGTTCCTGCTGCGGCCCACGCGGTCGAGGAACTCCTCGCCCATCATGATGCCCATGCGGCCGGGATAGTTATACAGCATGATCGGCAGGTCGGCGGCCCGGTCGATGGCCAGGGCGTTCAGCGCGTTCTCCTGCTCGGTCGGGACGGCATAGGGCGGGCTGCCGACAAGGATCGAGGCGGCGCCGATCTTCGCCGCATGTTCGGCCATGCGGATCGAATCCTCCAGCCGTATCGCCACGGTGCCGATCATCAGCGGCACGCGGTCGCCGATGATGTCCCGGGCAAGGGTGGCCATCTCCAGCCGCTCGTCCATCGACTGGGCGTAATATTCGCCCGTCGATCCGCCGTTGATCAGGCCATGGACGCCTGCCGCGATCAGATAGTCGATCTGCGCCGCAAAGGCATCGCGGTCGATGCTGCCGTCTTCACGATGGGGGGTGATGACCGGCGTATAGATACCCTCGAACTTCATGAGACTCCTCTGCGGGCGGAACCGGGCGCGCGGCCCAGCGGGATCTGCATCCCTTCGGGTGTGACGAAACTTTCGATCTGCGCCCGCGACAGTTCCCAATGCGCCACGGCCAGCTCGGCGGCGGCATCGGCATCGCCCGCCTCGATCAGCGCGATGAACTGGTCGTGCTGGTCGGCGGCCTCGGCGGAAACGCAGGCCATGGTGGTCTTGCGCGGGTCGTAGAAGGTCATGCCGATGCGGGTATGGTCGATCAGCAGGCGCCGCAGCGAGGGCATCAGGAATTCGTTGTCGGCCATTTCGCCAATGATCGAATGGAACCTTTCGTTGCCGACCGCACGTTCGGCGGCATCGCCGCTGCGGATCGCCTGGCGAAAGGCCCACTGGCATTCCTTGAGCCGCAGGATCTGGGCCGGGGTGGCGTGCATGGCCGCCAGTCGCGTGACCCCCGCATAGATCATCGGCGCGGCGACAAAGAAGTTGCGCAGCGTCTTGTGCGTCATCGGCGCGACCTGCGCGCCGCGGTTTTCGTGCAGGACCACATAGCCTTCGCCCGCCAGCTGGCGCAGCGTTTCGCGCAGGGGGGGGCGGGAAATCCCGTAGATCTCGGAAAGCTCGGTCTCGTCCAGATAGATGCCCGGCTCCAGAACCTGGGTCAGGATCTTTCGGCAAAGATCGTCGAAGCAGATCTGCTTCTTGCTTCGGGAGTCGGGTTCCATGGGTCTCTCCTGCTTGATCCGCCCGGCGTGGCGGGCTGGATCAAGTACCTTGGATTCGATGTAGCGCATCATAATACATATTGTCTACAATAAAAAGATGTGCTCTTTCTTGCTTGCCCAAGGGGAGATTCGGATGACCACAGTCCCGCAGCCCGATGCCATGCGCCGCGATGCCGGTCGCGTCGGCGCCATGACGGCCGGGGTGCGGGCGGGGCGTTCGATGGGTGGAGCTGCGGGCGGGGCCGGTTCATGGAACCATGAATCTTTTTGGTCTTTACGCAGGCGGACCCAGATCGCACCGTGCCCATGGGTCCACGCAATGCGGTTTCCCGGCCGCCTGTTCCTCTGGGCCCCAAGACAAATACACAAGGCAACGCAACATATTACGCCGCTTCGGTCTTTTGGCCGGGGCAGCTCGACGGCGCATGGTGATGGCGCCGCAAAACCAGAATGCGTCACCCAGACAGGGAGCTAACCATGAAGAAAACCCTTCTTGCCGCCGTTGCAGCAAGCGCACTTCTCGGCACCGGCACGGCCTGGGCCGCCTGCGGGGATGTCTCGCTGGCGGCGTTCAGCTGGCAATCGGCCGAGGCGATGTCCTATGTCGACCAGTTCATCCTGAACAACGGCTTTGGCTGCAACGCCACCATCGTCGCGGGCGACACCGTGCCGACGATCACCGCCATCATCGAAAAGGGCCAGCCCGACGTTTCGCCGGAATCGACCCCCAGCCTGCTGGGCGATGTCTACAAGCAAGGCGCGGCAGAGGGCCGGATCAAGCAGATCGGAACGGCGATCAGCGATGGCCAGGTTTCGGGCTGGTATATCCCGAAATTCGTGGCCGACGCCCACCCCGACATCAAGACGGTCGAGGATGCGGTCGCCCATCCCGAGCTTTTCCCCGCGCCCGAGGATCCGTCGAAAGGCGGCGTGCTGCAAGGGCCGCAGGGCTGGGGCGACACGGTGGTGACCGCGCAGCTTTACAAGGCCCTGGATCTTGACAACAAGGGGTGGGAACTGGTGCCCTCGGGTTCCGCCGCCGCGCTGGATGGCGCCATCGCCAAGGCCTATGAACAGCAGAAGGGTTTCATCGCCGCCTATTGGGCGCCGACCTCGCTTCTGGTGAAATATCCGATGGTCCGGCTGGAAATGGCGCATGACGATGCCGAATGGGCGCGCTGCACCAGCGTGCAGGACTGCCCCGATCCCAAGCCGAACTACTGGAAGCCGTCGGAAATGGTGACACTGGCCAGCGCCAATTTCGCCAATACCGCCGATCCGGCCGTTCTGGACTATTTCGCCAAGCGCAGCTGGACCCAGGCCGAGGTCAGCCAGGTCATGATGTGGATGACCGAGAACCAGGCCAATGGCGAGGATGCGGCCAAGTGGTTCGTCCAGAACATGCCGCAGGTCTGGACCAAATGGGTTCCGGCCGACACCGCCGAAAAGGTCAAGGCCGCCGCCCAGTAAGGCCGGCCGTCATCACCGGGGAGGCTTCGGACCCGGTTCCGAGGCCTCCTCTCGCCTTTCGACGTGATTTCGGAGACGGCTCTTCATGAACTGGTGGTCCACCTTTCCGCAACTCGACCCGGCCCTGCTGCTGGCGGTCAAGCGGTCGATCGACGGCGCCTTGCGGGCGCTGACGCGCAGCTATGGCCAGGCGATCGAGAATTTCTTCTATCCCCTGCAACAAGTCCTGATCCTTTTTGAAAAGATGATCTCGGGCGCGCCTTGGCCGCTGGTGATCCTGGTGCTGGCCGGGGTGGCCTGGGCTGCGGCGCGCAGCTGGGGCATCGTGGCGGCGGTGGTGGGCACGCTGATGGCCATCGGCCTTCTGGGGCTGTGGCAGGATGCGATGCTGACGATTTCGCTGGTCCTGACCTCGACGATCTTCGCGATCCTGATCGGGCTGCCGCTTGGCATCGTGATGAACCGCTATGCGACGGCGGGGCGGGTGATGCAGACGGTGCTGGACGTGATGCAGACGATGCCGCCCTTCGTCTATCTGATCCCGGTCGTCATGCTGCTGGGGATCGGGCGGGTGCCGGGTTTCATCGCCGTGGTGATCTATGCGCTGCCGCCGATCATCCGGCTGACCGACCTTGGCATCCGCCTGGTCGACAAGGAGGTGCTGGAGGCCGCCGATGCCTATGGCTGTTCACGCAATCAAAAGCTGTGGAAGGTGCAGCTGCCGCTGGCAATGCCCACGATCATGGCCGGGATCAACCAGACGATCATGATGGCGCTTGGCATGGTGGTCATCGCCTCGATGATCGGGGTGCAGGGGCTGGGGCTGAAGGTGCTGCAAGCCATCGCCAACCAGTATTTCACCCAGGGCATCTTCAACGGCTTTGCCATCGTCGGCATCGCGATCATCTTTGACCGGATCAGCCAGGCCTACGGCCGGCGGCTGCAAAAGCACCGCGGGGCACGCCATGACTGAGGCCAGATCCATCGAGATCCGCGATCTTTACAAGATCTTCGGTCCCACCCCCGAACGCTATGTCCAGGCGGTGCGCGACGGCATGACCAAGGCTGAGCTGAGCAAGGAGCATGGCCATATCCTGGGGCTGAACGACATCAACATCTCGATGGCGGCGGGCAGGATCCATGTGGTGATGGGGCTTTCGGGGTCGGGCAAGTCGACCCTGATCCGCCATATCAACCGCCTGATCGAGCCGACCGCCGGGCAGGTGCTGATCGACGGGCGCGACGTGTTGCAGATGACCGAGGACGAACTGCGCGAGTTCCGCCGCAGCCAGACGGCGATGGTGTTCCAGAAATTCGCGCTCTTGCCGCATCGAAGCGTCATCGACAACGTGACCTTCGGGCTGGAGGTGCGCGGCGTCGATGCAGCCAGCGCCCGCGAAACCGGAATGCGCTGGCTGGACCGGGTGGGGCTTTCGGGGTTCGAGACCCGCTTTCCCGACGAGCTTTCGGGCGGGATGCAGCAGCGCGTGGGCCTTGCCCGCGCCCTGTCGAACAATGCCTCGATCCTGTTGATGGACGAGGCCTATTCGGCGCTGGACCCGCTGATCCGCACCGACATGCAGACCATGCTTCTGGACCTGCAGGCCGAGTTGCAGAAGACCGTGGTGTTCATCACCCACGACCTGGACGAGGCTTTGCGTCTGGGCGACCAGATCGTCATCCTGCGCGATGGACAGGTGATCCAGAAGGGCGACAGCCAGTCGATCCTTCTGAACCCCGCCGATGACTACATCCGCCGTTTCATCCGCGACGTGAACCGCGGCAGGTTCATCAAGGTCGACGGGGTGATGGCGCCGGGGCAGCCGCAAGCCGCCGGGGGGCCAAGCGTCACCTTGGGCGAGACGCTGGATGCGGCGGCCGCCACGCTGGCTGCGACGGCCTGCGATACCGCGGTGGTGGTGGACCGGGGCGGGGCGGCGGTCGGCACCATTTCGCTCCGCCAGATCAGCGCGGCGGTCGCGGCCGGGGCCTGAGCGGCAGTCGTCCGACTACCCTGCCGTCAGCGCATCGGCCAGCCAGCGTTTCAGCAACTCGACCTGCCAGGATTGTTTCCTGGCAGGCGAGACGACAAGGTGATGCCGCATCCCGGGCACGATTCCGACCGTGCCAAGCCGCACCAGCGCGCCGGTGTCCAGCGCATCGCCCAGCAACATCTTCCAGCCCATGACGATGCCTTCGCCAGCCTTTGCGGCGGCCAGCGTCTCGGTCAGGTAGGTGAAGCGCAGCGTGGGCAGCGTGCCCGGCGGGCGGATGCCCGCCTCGGCGAACCAGTCGGCCCAGCGATACCAGCTGCGGTCGGGAACGTCCTGTTCGATCAGGTCGAAATGGCAGTCGGGGAACCGGGTCAGGTCGTTGCGGGCAAGATAGTCGGGCGAGCAGACGGGAAAGACCGCATCGGCGGCGCTGGCCACCACCTCGCCATCGGTAAAGGGTGCGGTGCCATAGCGAAACAGCAGATCGACCTCGCCCGAGCCCAGATCGAACCGGTCATTGCGCGAGATCACGCGCAGCGCCGTTCCGGGATGGGCCCGGCGAAATTGCAGCAGGCGCGGCACCAGCCAAAGCTGCGAAAAGGCCACCGAGGCCCCAATGGTCACGATGTCCTTCGAGGTGGCGCGCATGGCGTCGATCGCTTCGCTGATGCCAAAGAAATTGTCGGCCAGCGCGTGGCCCAGCATCAGGCATTCCGCCGTCGGCTGCACGGCCCGGTGGGCGCGCACGAACAGCGGGCGGCCGAACTCTTCCTCCAGCATGGCGATGTGACGGCTGACCGCGGCCTGGGTCACGCCGATCTCACGCGCGGCGGCCGAGATGCTGCGATGGCGCACCACGGCCTCCAGCGCGACCAGCGCGGTCAGGGACGAAATCTTGCGCCGCAGATGCATGGCCCCGGTCCGGTCTGGAACCTCGTTCCCCTCAGCAGTGACACAACGGCGAGACGGCGGCAACTTGCGACTTTTTGTTATGGAATCCCCAAGAATTAATGCGGTTGAGCGGGCTTTGCCCCGGCGCGACACTCCGCTTCGGCCCCATCAAGGATTTCACGCCATGACCGAAGACTCGATGCATGTCGCGCGCCGCAAGGGCGGGCGAAGCGCCGTCGCCGCTGCCCGCAAGGCCGAACGTCTGCCGCGCCTGTCGACCATCCGCTATGGCATCAACCCCGTGACCGTGGCGACCGAGGCGCAGCTTGACCGTATTCATGCGGCCTCGATGGCGATCCTGCGCGAGATCGGCATCGAGTTCCGCGACGAAACGGCGCTTCGCCAGTGGCGCGAGGCCGGGGCCGACGTGAAGGACCAGCGTGTCCGCCTGGAAGAGGCGCAGGTGATGGACCTGATCGCCAAGGCCCCGCCCCGGTTCGCGCTGTGCGGGCGCGGCGGCCAGCGGGTCGAGATCGCGCCCGACACCATGACCTTTGGCACCATGCAGGGCGCGCCCAACGTGCGCGACCTGAACGGCATCCGCCGCGCCTCGACGCTGGGGGATCTGCACGATCTGAACCGGCTGACGCAGATGCTGCCCGGCTTTCACGTCGCCGGCGGCTTCACCTGCGAGCCGACGGATATCGCCGTGCCTTGGCGGCATCTGCACATGGCCCATGCAAGTCTTGTCGATACCGACATGCCGTTCTTCGGCCTCGCCACCGGCAAGGGCCGGGCCGAGGATTGCGTGGCCATGGCCCGGATCGTGCATGGCGCCGGTTTCGTGGAACAGAATGCTGTGATGGCGGCGCATATCTCGGGCAATTCGCCGCTGGTCTGGGATGCCTCGATGCTGGAGGGGATGCGCGTCTATGCCGAGGCGGGACAGATGGTGCTTTTGTCGCCCTTTGTGCTGGGCGCGGCAAACACGCCCGCCGATGTGGCCGCGACCGTCGCCCAGCTGAATGCCGAGGCGCTTTCGGCGCTGGCCTATGCGCAACTGGTGCGCCCGGGCACGCCGATGATCTATGGGCAGTATTCGGTCTCCGTCTCGATGAAGTCGGGGGCGCCGATGTCGGGGATGCCCGAGGTCACGCTGATGAATGCCCTCATAGGGCAACTCGCGCGGCGCTATGGCCTGCCCTGGCGCACCACGGCCTCGCAAAGCTCGTCCAAGGTGTTCGACGCGCAATCGGGCTATGAATCCGCCACGGCCTATATGTCGGGCGCCACGGCCGGGGCGAACCTGATGCTGCACGCGGGCGGCTGGGACGAGGCCGGGCTGGTCTGCTGCATGGCGAAATTCGTGGCCGATGCCGAACAGAACCTGCTGATCGCCAGATATGCCAGGGGCGTCAGCTTCGAGCATTTCGACGAGGCGCTGGAGGCGGTGTCGCGCATCGGGCCGGGCGGGCATTATCTGGGCGACCCTTTCACGCTGAAGCGGTTCAAGGATGCATTCATCGCGCCCGAGATGCTGGACTACCTCAGCCATGAACAGTGGAAGGTGAAGGGCGAAAAGCCGATGGACCAGCGGTGTCGCGAAAAGGCCGCCGCTCTTCTGGCGGAATACGAGCCCCCCGCGATGGACCCCGCCATCCGCGAGGAGTTGGATGCCTTTGTCGCGCTGCGGCAGTCGCAGATCTCGCCCGCCATCGCATGACAGGCGGTCCTCCTGCGGCACCAACGGCAAGGGCGCCGGTATGAGCTTTCATGAAATTCCGCTGCTGGCCGGATCTGCCGTGCCGGCGCCGCACCCGGTTGCCGCCGCGGGCCTGCGCATCGTTGTTGCCATGGCCCGGGATCACGACCTGATGTCGCTTTCGATTTTGCTGGATCTGCTGGCTGCGGCGAACCGCGTGCTTGGGCAGGCGTATTTTCATTGCGATCTGGTGCCCGAGGGCCATCTGGCCGAGGCGATGCAGCGGCAGGCGGGCCCGCGCCCGCCCCTGCTGCTGGTCGCCGATGCCATCGACCGGACGGGGTTTCCGCGCGCGGTGCCGGTGGAACTTGCGCGCCTCTGGGCCGCGGGCGGGCAGGTCGGCGGCTGGGGAACAGGCTGCCTTGCCCTTGCCGAGGCGGGGCTGCTGTCGGGCCGCCGTTTCGTTATGGGCGCGCAGGCGCGGCACGGGTTTTTGCGGCACTGGCCCGATCTTTGCCCGGTCGACCGTTCCTTCTGCGAGGATGAGCGGGTTCTGACCTCGGTGGGGAAATCCGTTCTTTCGGACATGGTGCTGCATCTGATCCACCAGAAGTGCGGGCAGCAGGTGATGGTGGGGGCGATGGACCGCTGCCTGATCCGCCGCGCGCCGGGCGATGGCATCCTTGATCTTCCCGCTGTGCGGACTGCCCTGCCGGACCCGCGGATCCTGGCCATCGACCGCTGGATCGAGGGCAATATCGCCCGTGCTTTCCGCCCCTGCCAGCTGGCGGCGGTGGCAGGTATTTCCATGCGCCAGCTGGAACGCCTGTTCGCGCGCGAGATGGGGCGGACGCCGACCGAACATGTCGATTGCAGGCGCATGGCTCATGCGCGCAGGCTGATGCGGGACACCGACATGGCAATCGAAGACATCGCCCGCGCCTCGGGCCACCTGTCCACCGCGACCTTCCGCAAGAAGTTCAGGCGCCGGTTCGGGGTGGCGCCGGGCTGACCCCTCCCCTCAGCCCTTGCTGTCGGGGGCGCCTTCGGCCGCCGCCAGCCAGTCGCAGAACTGTCGCACGATCCGCCGGGGACGGGCGGCCTTCGGCGTCAGGATATGGAAATACCGGTCGGTCGCCAAACTGTCGGGCAGGGCGCGAACGATCCGGCCCTGCGCCAGCGCGCGGTCGGCGGTAATGCGCCACCCAAGGGCCAGCCCCTCGCCCGCCTCGGCCGCCTGCAAGGACACAAGGGAATCGTTCACCTGCATCGTCACCGGCAGCCGCCCCGACGGATCGACGCCCAGAGCCCGCAACCATTCCGCCCAGCCGATACGGAACCGCAGCGGATCGACATAAAGGATCAGCCGGTGGTCCAGTATCCCCGCCAGCGAGGTCAGCGGATGTGCGGCCAGATAGGCGGGGCTTGCGACGGCAAAGATCTCCTCCTGCCACAGCCTGATCGTGTCATAATCGGGCCATATCCCGTCGCCCAATCGCAGCTGCACGTCGATGCCGTGGGACATCATGTCGGGGTCGCGATCAAAGCAGCGCACCTCGACCTTCAGGTCGGGAAAGGCCGCGCGCAGGGCCGGAAGATGCGGCAGCAGCCATTCCGTCGCCATGATGGTCGAGCAGCTGACCACCACGGTATCCTTCTGTTCGGCGGCGCTGATGTCGCCCACCGTCTCGGCGATCGAGCCAAAGCCGCGCGAGACCGAGGCGAACAGCCTTTGTCCCTGCGTCGTCAGGCAAAGCGCCCGGTTCTCGCGCAGGAAAAGCGGATGGCCCAGAACCTCTTCCAGCTGCCTTACCGCATGGCTGACCGCCGACTGGGTGATCGCCAGTTCGTCCGCGGCCTTGGAAAAGTTCAGATGCCGGGCCGAGGCCTCGAACACCATCAGTCCGTGCAAGGACGGCAGGGTCTGGCGCAGCGTGCGGCGGGGCGGGTTCATGGGTCCATGAATTTTTTTGGTCTTTACGGGGCCCGGCCCAGGGATCACCGTCAGGGCAACCCAGGAGGGACCGGGACCGGTCCTTGATACAAGGAAATCAACGGCATGTCATCCGATCCGTTGCTTCAGCCCTATCGGCTGAAGCATTTGAACCTGCGCAACCGTATGATGTCCACCGCCCACGAGCCGGGCTATACCGATGACGGTCTGCCCAAGGACCGTTACCGGCTTTACCACAGCGAAAAGGCGCGCGGCGGCATGGCCTTGACGATGATCGGCGGGTCGTCGGTCATCGACATCGACAGCCCGCAGGCCTTTGGCAACATCCAGCTGCACAAGGACGAATGCGTGCACTGGCTGCGCCAGCTGGCCGATGACGTGCACTCCCATGGCGCGGCCGTGATGATCCAGATGACCCATATGGGCGCGCGCGGCAGATGGAACACGGCGGACTGGCTGCCGCTGATCGCGCCCACCTCGATCCCCGAGCCGGTGCATCGCGCCTTTCCCAAGGCGATGGAGGACTGGGATTTCACCCGCGTGCGGAACGCCTATGCCGATGCGGCGGAAAAGGTGAAGGTCGCAGGGCTGGACGGGATCGAGCTGGAATGCGCCTCGCATCTGGTGTCGCAGTTCTTTTCGCCCGGCACCAACAGGCGCGACGACGATTATGGCGGGTCGCTGGAAAACCGGATGCGGTTCCTGCGCGAGGTGATCGCCGCCATCCGGGCGCGGGTCGGCACGGACATCGTGCTGGGCGTGCGGATGGTCTGCGACGAACAATGGCAGCGCGGGCTGGTCAAGGATGATGGCGTGGCCATCGCCCGCGCGCTGAAGGCCGATGGCGGGATCGACTTTGTCAGCGTCATCCGCGGCCGCGCGGCAACCGACGAGGGGCTGTCGCGTGTGATCCCGACGATGGGCACGCCTTCGGCCCCGCATCTGGAATTCGCGGGCGAAATCCGCGCCGATGTGGGGATGCCCACCTTTCATGCCGCGCGGATTCAGGATGTGGCGACCGCGCGCTATGCGCTGGAAAGCGGCAAGCTGGACATGGTCGCCATGACGCGCGCCCATATCGCGGACCCGCATATCACCCGCAAGATCATGGCCGGGCAAGAGGCGCGCATCCGTCCCTGCGTCGGCATGGGCTATTGCATCGACTCGATCTATGGCGGGCAGGCGGTCTGCGTCCACAATGCCGCGACCGGGCGCGAAAGCCTTTTGCCGCACGAGATCGCCCCGGCTGCGCATCGCAAGAAGGTGGTCGTCGTCGGCGCCGGCCCTGGAGGGCTGGAGGCCGCGCGCGTCGCGGCCGAACGCGGGCATGAGGTGGTGGTGTTCGAGGCCTCGGCAAAGGCGGGCGGGCAGATCCTGCTGACCGCCGCGCTGAAACGCCGGCGCGAGATCCTGGGCATCGTCGACTGGCGGGTGGCCGAATGCGAAAGGCTGGGCGTCGCGATCCGCTATAACCACTATGCCGAACCCGCCGACATTCTGGCCGAAGATCCCGATTGCGTCGTCGTCGCCACCGGCGGGCTGCCCAACCTGGATCTTCTGTCCGAAGGTCAGGATCTTGCCATCACCAGTTGGGACATCCTCAGCAATTCGGTGGCCCCGGCGCGGTCGGTCATTGTGATCGACAACAACGGCGGCCATTCCGGCATGACGGTTGCCGAATATGTGGCCGAGCGCGCCGAGGAGATGGAGCTTGTCACCCCTGACCGCATTCTGGCGCCCGAGATCGGGTCGACCAGCTATCCCGGTTATGTGCGCGCGCTCAGCGCCAATGACGTGAAGGTCACGATGAACCTGCGCATCGACCGGCTGGAACGCCGGGGCAACCGGATCGCGGCCATCTTTCAGGACGAATTCGCCAACAAGGAACGGGTGAAAGAGGCCGATCAGGTGGTGGTCGAATACGGCACCACGCCGATGGACGAGCTTTACTTTGCGCTGAAAGACCGGTCCAGCAACCGGGGCGAGGTCGACATGAAGGCCATGGTCGCCGGTCGCGCCCAGTCCTTGGTCGCGCAGCCAGAGGGTGCCTATCAGCTTTTCCGCATCGGCGATGCGGTGGCCAGCCGCAACATCCACGCCGCCATTCTGGATGCCTACAGGTTGATGATCGCGCTTTGACGCGGGAGGGCGAAGGCGACATCTTTTGTTGTCACCGGGTTAGCTGCCGCCCTGCCATTGCAAAGCCTGGCTTTGCATAGGGTCGGCAGGGTGCTAGATTTCGCCATCACTTATCCGGTCGGGACTTTCCGCTTCCCATGTCGCCTCGCCTGCGGCTTCCGCCGCTCAACTCGCTTCGGGTTTTCCATGCCGTGGTGCGGCACCGGTCGCTGCGCGAGGCGGCGGAAGAGCTTTATGTCTCGCCCCAGGCCGTGGGCCAGCAGATCCGCCTGCTGGAAGAGGCGCTCGGTCTCGTGCTGGTGGAACGCGAGGGGCGTGGCATTCGCCTGACCGAAAAGGCGATCACCCTGTCGCATTACATCAACGCCGGGTTCGACGAGTTCGAGCAGGGCATCCGCCACGTCACCGGCCCGCGCGACCGCGACAGGATCAACCTGAACGTCAGCCCCTATTTCGGCACGCGCTATCTGATGCCCCGGCTGGCGCAGTTCCGCACCGCCGTGCCGGATGCCGAAATCGGCCTGACCACCATGATCGACCTGGTGGATATGGAGCGGGACCAGATCGATATCGCCGTGCAATGGGGCTATGGCGGGAAAAGCGATCTGCTCAGCCATCTGCTGATGCGCGACCCCAAGGTCATCTGCTGTCGCCCCGACATGGCTGACCGGATCGCGGGCCCGGCCGATCTGTTGCAGATGAACCTGTTGCAGCCGGCACGGTCGAAACGGCTTTGGCCCGACATCCTGCGCTTTCTGGGGGTCGAGGCCGGGGCGCTGGATTGGGGCCTGACCTTTGACGACGCCGCCACCATGCGCCGCGCCACCTATCAGGGGCTGGGCGTCGGCCTGATTTCGGTTCTGGACGCCGAGGACGATATCGCCTCGGGCAGGCTGGTGGCGCCTTTGGGCAAGGACCGTCTGGCCGGAATGCCGGACGAGATGGTTCCGGGCTTCTATCTGATCACCACCCGGACGCGGCTGCGGGCAAGGCCGGTCGCGGCCCTGCACCGCTGGCTGCTGGATCAGGACTGGGAGGCGGCCGCCCCCGACAGGGTGTGAGCGGCCATCCCCTCCAGCGCGCGGACCAGCGCGGAATGGTCGGCATCGCGCAGGCCCTGCGCCGCGCAGGCGGTCATCAACTCTTGCGCCGTGGCGGTGTTCGGCAGCGCGACGCCCAGGTCGCGCGCGCTGGAAAGCGCCAGCGCCAGATCCTTCTGGTGCAGGCGTATGCGGAAACCGGGGTCGAAGTTGCGGGCGATCATCCGTTCGCCATGCACCTCCAGGATGCGGCTGGCGGCAAAGCCGCCCATCAGCGCCTGCCGCACCCTGGCCGGATCGCATCCGGCCTTGGAGGCGAAGACCAGCGCCTCGGCCACCGCCTCGATGTTCAGGGCGACGATGATCTGGTTGGCCAGCTTGCAGGTCTGGCCCGCGCCATTCGCCGCGCCCACAAGGGTGATGTTCTTGCCCATCAGCCGGAACAGCGGCAGCGCGCGGTCGAAATCGGCCTCGGCCCCGCCGACCATGATCGTCAGGCTGGCGGCGCGGGCGCCCACCTGCCCGCCCGAGACCGGCGCATCCAGATAGCTGCCGCCGGCGGCGCGGACGGCATCGGCCAGGCGGGCGGTCTCGATCGGGCTGATCGTGCTCATGTCGATGACCAGCGTGCCGGGGCGCAGGCCCGCGACGACGCCGTTATCCCCCAGCAGCACCCGTTCCACATCCGGCGTGTCGGGCAGCATCAGGATCACCACCTCGGCCTGCGTCGCCACCGCCGCCGGATTCGCCAGCACCTGTGCCGCCAGCCCCTCTGGCAGGGCAGAGCGGTTGAGCGTGGTGCAGATCCCATGCCCCGCCGCCGCCAGATGCGCGGCCATGGGGGCGCCCATCACGCCCAGACCGATGAAGCCGATGTTCATATCCCGCCCCCGTTGATGGTCGTCGGACTTGCCTATCACAGTTATAATATGTATGACAACTTAGAAGACGAGCGGAGGAGCCATCATGCAGGAACGTCTCAATGTGCTGAAACAGGCGCTGGTCGCGGGGCGCCCGGCCATCGGGGTGTGGTGTTCGCTGGCAAACCCGCTGACGACCGAGATCGTGGCGGGGTCGGGCGCCGACTGGATCCTGATCGACGGCGAACACAGCCCGAACGACCTGCGCAGCGTCGTGGCGCAGTTGCAGGCGGCGGCGGCCTTTCCGGCTTGTGAGGCGGCGGTTCGCCTGCCTTCGGACGATGCCAACCTGATCAAGCAGTTTATGGACGGCGGCGCGCGCAGCCTGATGGTGCCGAACGTGCGCACCGCCGATCAGGCGCGGGCCATCGTCGCGGCGGCCAGCTATGCGCCGGGCGGCATCCGCGGCTTTTCCGTGGGCCATCGCGCCAATGCCTTTGGCCGGATCAGGAACTATCATGCGACGGCGGGGGAACAGCGCCTGCTGGCCTTGCAGATCGAATGCGAAACCGGCGTGGCCAATGCGGCGGCGATTGCGGCGGTGCCGGGGGTCGATGCGCTGTTCGTCGGACCGGGCGATCTGTCGACCAACATGGGCGCGATGGGCAATCCCGGTGCCGTCCCTGTGCAGGCCGCGATCCGGCAGGTGCTGGACGCCGCGCGGTCCCAGGGCAGGGCCGCGGGCATCCTTGCCCCGCAACAGGCCGATGCCGAACGCTATCTGGCGGCGGGTTTCACCATGGTCGCGGTCGGGTCGGACCTCGGGCTGCTGGCCCGCGGCTCGGACGATCTGGTCGCCCGTTTCAAGTCGCGCTAAGCTTGGGCGATGCGCGATCCCAAAGCCTTTCTTTCCAGTCTGTTCGATGCGGCGGTCCGCGCGGCCGATCCGCTGGAATCGCTGCGGGCGCATCTGCCCGATCCGCCGCGCGGCCGCACGGTGGTGATCGGCGCGGGCAAGGGGGCCGCGCAGATGGCGCTGGCGCTGGAAACCCTGTGGCCCGGCCCGCTGGAGGGGGCGGTCGTCACCCGATACGGCCACGGCGCGCCCTGCCGGCGGATTCAGGTGATCGAGGCGGCGCATCCGGTGCCCGATCAGGCCGGGCTGGATGCGGGCGAAAGGCTGGGGGCGCTGGTCCGGGGCCTGACGCCCGACGATCTGGTGATCGCGCTGATCTGTGGCGGGGGGTCGGCGCTTTTGCCCGCGCCGCCGCCGGGGTTCACGCTGGCGGATGAGGTGGCGCTGAACCGGGCGCTGCTGGCCTCGGGGGCGCCGATCTCGGCGATGAACACCATCCGGCGGCATTTCTCGATGATCAAGGGCGGGCGGCTGGCGGCGATGGCGCATCCGGCGCGGGTGGCCAATCTGGTCGTGTCGGACGTGCCGGGCGACAACCCGGCCGAAGTCGCCTCGGGCCCGACCATCGCGCCGGCGAGCCTTGGGGGGGATGCGCTGGCGCTGGCCGATCTTTTCCGCATCCCGCTGACCCCGGCGCAGCGCCGCCACATCGGGGCGGATGTCCTGCCCGGCCCGAACGATCCGGAATTTGCGCGCGACACGGTGCAGGTCATCGCCTCGGCCGGCCGGTCGCTGGAGGCGGCGGCGGACAGGGTGCGGGCCGCGGGCATCGCGGCGGCGATCCTGTCCGACAGCATCGAGGGCGAGGCGCGCGAGGCCGGTCGCTTTCACGCCGACCTTGCGCTGGAAATCGCCCGCCGCGACCGGCCCTTTGCCCGGCCGGTGGTGCTGCTGTCGGGGGGCGAAACCTCGGTCACGCTGCGGGGCAAGGGGGCGGGCGGGCGGAATACCGAGTTTCTGCTGGCCTTTGCCGGGCGCATCGCGGGGCAGGGCGGCATTCATGCGCTGGCCGCCGATACCGATGGGATCGACGGCATGGGCGAGAATGCCGGGGCCTTTGCCGATGGCGGCACTGCCGGGCGGCTGCTGGCCCAAGGTATCCGCATCGACGCCTGCCTTGCCGAAAACGATAGCGGCACCGCCTTTGGGGCCATCGACGCGCTGTTCACGCCGGGGCCGACCGGCACGAATGTCAACGATTTCCGGGCCATCCTGATCGAGTGAGGCCCCGGGCGGGTTCGCAGGATTCAGGCCAAGAGGAAGCAGGCAGGGTCAGATCACCGCCTCTTCCAGGAAGGGGCGGTTTGCGGGGATCCGGTCATAGGCGAAGGGCGACAGGTCCAGCGTGCGGAAGCCGCCATGCACGATCAGCTCCATCACGGCGCGGCCGGTGGCGGGCGAGCCTTGCAGGCCGTGGCCGGAAAACCCGTTGGCGAACATGAAATTCGTGACCCCGGGGTGCCAGCCGACGATGCCGTTGTGATCCAGCATGTTCATCTCGTAATGCCCGGTCCAGCGGGTCTGCACCTTCAGCGCGTCGAAATCGGGGATGCGGTGGTAAAGCGCGGGCCAGATCGCCTCGTCGAACTCCTGATCGCGCGGGGCGAAGTCGTCATAGCCTGCGGGGCCGTCATCGCCCGGGGTGTTCCCGGTCAGGAACAGCGGGCCTTCGGGACGCACGAAGGTGCCCGAAAGGTCGATCACGTTCGGCATCCGGCCCGGAATGGGTTTCGCCGAGGAAAAGACAAAGCTGTAGCGTTTGAAGGGTGCGACCGGGATCGACAGCCCCGCCATTGCCGCCACCTGCTGCGCACGCGGCCCCGCCGCATTCACCAGAACGCCGCAGGCGACGGTTTCCCCCGTCGCCAGCCGCACCGAGGCGACGCGCCCGTCCCTGACATCCAGCCCGATCACGGCATTGTCGACATATTCCGCGCCAAGGGCGCGCGCGCCGCGCTTGAACCCGTTCAGCAGGCCCATGGAATCGAACCAGCCTTCGGCCTGCGTTCCCCATGACCCGCCGCCCAGATCGTCGACGTTCAGCCAGGGGAACTGTTTCTTCAGCCCGTCCTGGTCGAGGAAGACCGTATGCGCACCATGGCTGCGCTGCATCTCGACCCGCGCCCTGGCCGCATCGACCCCCTCGGGCGGGCAGCAGTAGAGATAGCCGTGTTCCCGGAACCCCAGATCGGGCGCAGGCTCGCCGGGGAAAAAGGGCGCCATCCGTTCGGCAAAGCTGCGGATGACCTCGACCCCGAACTGGCTGATCCTGATGTTGATCGGGTTGGAATACTGTTGGCGGATCGCGCTGGTCGACAGCGCGGTGGAGGAAAACTCATAGGTCGAGTCCCGCTCCACCACCAGAACCGACAGCTTGCTCTGCGCCTCTTGCGCCAGCCAATAGGCGGTGGAGGAACCGATGGCCGCGCCACCCACGATCACGACGTCATAAGCGGCCTTCTTCGGGGGGGCATAGGGCGGAATCGGCATGGTGGCCTCGCATTTCTGTTGTCATTTGTATGATGACTGATAACATCAAGAATACAAGCCCGAATCCGTGAAAGGAACACCAGATGCGGGGAAGCGGAAAGGCCGAGGTCTTTGCCATGCTGGCCCATCCGGTCGGCCATACGAAAAGCCCCGGCATGTTCAACGACCTGTTTGAAAGGCAGGGGCTGGACAGCCTGATGGTGCCCGTCACCTGCGCGCCCGAACGGCTGGACGAATTCTGGGCCGGGATGGATGCCATGTCGAACCTGCGGGGGGTGATCGTCTCGATCCCCTACAAGGTGGCGATGCTGGCCAAGGCGGACACAGCCCATCCCCGCGCCGCACGGGTGGGGGCGACGAACATCCTGCGCCGCCTGCCCTCGGGCGGGTGGGAGGCCGACAATTTCGACGGCTACGGCTTTGTCCTGGCGATGCGGAACAAGGGTCACGCCATCGCCGGGAAAAAGGCGCTTCAGGTCGGCGCGGGCGGGGCGGGCTGTTCGATCGCCTTCTGCCTGGCCGAAGAGGGGGCGGCCGAACTGACCATCGCCGACATCGACCCCGCGCGGGCCGGGGCGCTGGCGGTGGCGGTGCAGGCGGCATTCCCCGGCTGCAAGGTGCGGGCGGGGGCGGCCGATCCGGCGGGGATGGACATTGCGGTGAACGCTACCCCGGTCGGGATGAAGGCCGACGACCCCCTGCCGATGCAGGTGGACCATCTGGCGCCCGGCACGGTGGTGTTCGACATCATCATGGAGCCTGCCGAAACCCGCCTGCTGGCCGAGGCAAAGGCGCGCGGCTGCGTGGCCGAGGCGGGCCGCCAGATGATGGAGTGCCAGATGCAGGCCATGTCCGACTTCCTTGATGTGGAGCGCAAGACCCGTGACTGACACCCCCTCGCTTTCGCTGGTCATCGGCGGCACCTCGGGCATTGGCCGCGCCATCGCCCTGCGCTTTGCCGCCGAAGGGCACCGGGTTCTGGTCGCCGGCCGCGATGCGCCGCGGGGCGAGGCGGCGGCGCGCGACTGCACCGCCGCGGGCAGCCCCGAGGCGGCCTTTCTGCCGGTCGACGTGGGCGATCCGACTTCGGTCGAGGGTCTGGGCGCTACGGTCGCCGCGCGGTTCGGCGTGCCCGACATTCTGGTCAACTGTGCGGGCATCCTGCAAAGCGGCAAGCGCGTGCTGGATCAGCCGCTGGACGAGGACGAAAGGCTGTGGCGCATCAACTATCGCGGCACGCTGGTCGGCTGTCAGGTCTTCGGCCGGATGATGGCCCAGGCGGGCCGGGGGGCGATCCTGAACGTCGGCTCGCTCGCCTCTTTCGCACCGCTGTCGCTGCCCGCCTATACGCCGGGCAAGCACGCGGTGCTGGCGCTGACGCAGATGCTGGCCAACGAGCTTGGCCCCAGCGGCATCCGCGTCAATGCGGTGGCGCCGGGCTATACGCTGTCGGACGGGTTGAAGGCCAGGATCGCGGCGGGCGAGCGCAATCCCGACGCAATCCTGGACACGACCGCGCTGAAGAAATTCGTCCAGCCGCAGGATGTGGCCGAGGCGGCGCTGTTCCTGTGTTCCGACCGCGCGGCCAGCATCACCGGCGTCACCCTGCCGGTCGACGCCGGCTGGCTGGTGCAGGCCCCTTACGCGCATTACCAGCGCGGCAACCCGATCAGGTGAGGCATGGCCATCGAGCGCTTCGATTTCGACACCCGCATCCATCACGGCGTCATCCACAACGGAACCGTCTATCTGACCGGACAGGTCGGCACCCCCGGCACCAGCGCCGAGGCCCAGATGGCCGAGGTTCTGGACAAGATCGACCGCCTGCTGGCTCGCGCGGGCAGCCATCGCGACAAGATCCTGCATGTGCAGATGTGGCTGGACGACATCCGCGATTTCGACGCGGTGAACCGGGTCTGGGACCGCTGGATCACCCCCGAACACGCGCCCGCCCGATCCAGCGGCGAGGGGCGGATGGCAAAACCGGGGATGCTGGTAGAGTTGATCGTGACCGCCGCGGTCTGATAGGGCTGGACACCGAGGGACCGATGGAAGGCCGATGAAGCGCAAATCCCTGTCTACCGTGGTATTCGAGGGCCTGCTGGAGCAGATCCGCTCGGGCCGGCTTGGCCCCGGCGCGCAACTGCCGACCGAGGCCGATCTGTGCGACAGCTTCGAGGTCAGCCGCACCGTGGTGCGCGAGGCCATCGCGCGGCTGCGGTCCGAGGGGCTGGTGATCCCGCGGCAGGGCAAGGGCGTCTTTGTCAGCGAGGCGCCGCAGGGCAGCTTTACCATCCCCGATCAGGATCTGGATGCCCTGCCGCAGACGCTGGCCCTGCTGGAACTGAGGCTGGGGGTCGAGGTGGAATCGGCCGGGCTTTGCGCGCAGCGCTGCACCGAGGACGAGGCCCGCGCCATCCGCGCCGAGATGGAGCGAGTGGATGCCGCCCATCCTGACCCGACCTCGACCGAGGTGCATTACGACCACGCGTTCCACCTGCTGATCGCGCGGGGGTCGCACAATGCGCAGATCATCGACTTTCTGGGCTATCTGGGCCAGCAGATCGGGCCCCGGCTGCGGCTGAGCTATATCCTGCTGCCCGCGCTGAAGGATGAGTATTTCGACCGCATCCATGCCGAACACCGCGCTGTGGTCGAGGCGATCGAGGCCCGCGCCCCCGACCGCGCGCGCGAGGCGATGCGCCGCCACCTGTCGAACAGCCTGGAACGGTTGCGGGCCCTGGCCAAGGCGACGGGCGTGGCGCCGAGATCCGCGACGGGCTGAGGTGGCGGGATATGCAACGCAATGGAATGGCGCGGGGACCGACAGCGGGCCGCTATGCCTTTGCCCCAGGAATTGCCGCGCCGGAACAGAAAAGATTGGCTTTCCTTTCCGGGCATTTTCTTCCTTTTGTCGCGGGGTCGCTGGCGACATCCTGCTGCAATCATTCTTTGGGGGGTCAATGAACCGGGTTCTTGTCACAGGCGCGACCGGCGGCCCCCGCCGGGCGAAGGCCATGGCCTTGCAGGCGATAGGGTTCCTGGTCACGGGCCGCAGCCGGGCTGCGCCGGACGATACGGCCGCTGTCCGCCGACATCACGCGCCCGGGCCTCATGCCCATGCCCCCCGTTGCCGCCATCCTGCTGAAATGAGGCTGAAATGAAGGATCTGAACGTCGTTATCGTCGGCGGTGCCATGGGCTTTGGCGCGCTGATCGCCGAAATGGCGGTCGAGTCCGGGGCCAGGGGCATCGGCATCATCGACCTGTCCGAGGCGGATGCGGTGCTGGCGCCCCTGGCCGCCAAGGGGGTCAAGGTGGCTTCGGCCAAGGCCGACATCCGCACCGCCGCCGCCTGTCAGGCCGCCTTTGATCAGGTCGCGGGCGTGCTGGGCCGGGTCGACACGCTGGTCAACTGCGCCGCGATCTATCCGCGCAAGCCCACGCTGGGCGTGACGGACGAGGAATGGGATCTGTCGAACGCGATCAACATCAAGGGCACCTATCACATGATGGTTTCGGCCATCGCCCATATGAAGACGCAGGACCCTGTGGCCCATGTGCGGGGCCGCATCGTCAACATCACCTCGGTCGATGCCTTCAAGGCGCATCCGAAGAACATCCACTATGCCGCGACCAAGGCCGCCGTCGTCAGCCTGACCAAATCGGTCGCCGACCATGTGGCGCCCGACGGCATTCTGGTGAACTCGGTCGCACCCGCGGGCATGGCCACCGAAAAGGCGCGCGCCTCGGGCTTTCTGGACGAACTGGCCAAGGCCAGCCCCTTGGGCCGCGGCGCCCTTCCGCGCGAGATCGCCGAATGGGTGATCATGACCGGCGGCCCGAAGAACACCTACATGACCGGCGAACAGGTCATCGTCTCGGGCGGCTATATCTACGCCTGACCCTTTGCGCGCAATGCCCCCGTCAAAGGGGGCGCAACCCGGCGGCCCCGGCGCTTGCCGGAGGGGGCTTCACCGGCCGGAGCGCCGGACCTCTCGCGTCCGACGGCGCGAGAGGCGCGTCATTTCCGGCCTGGCCCTGCCGGTCTTTCCGGCGAAGGGTCCCCCTTGTGAAAGGAGGCGCGGGTCAGGGCAAAGCCCGGCCGGCTCAAGCCGATTTCGCGTATCCTCCGTTATAGGCTTCGCTTTTCCGGCGGATCCGCGAATGTTCGACGACCCTTTCGCGGGCGATCCCCCGAAAATCCTCGATCGAGGAATATCCCTTGCGTTCCAGGAAATCGGCAAGGTCGCCCTTCAGCTCTTGAATCAGGTTGACGCCGATGCCGCCGCTGCCCTTTTCCTCCATCGCGGCGGTGCAGATCTGAAGGTTTCCGGCGCCATGGGCGATGAAATTGAAGGCCTCGCGAAAGCCCCTGATCCCGCCGATGCCGGAAATCGACTTGTCCGGAAAGGCGCGCGACACGTCCGACACGCGTTGCAGCGCCTGATGCAGGATCGCCAGCCCGCCGAGGCCGCCGGACGTGACCAGCCCGTCGACCTCCACCTCGAACTTCAGCGTCTCGGGGTCCATCAGGGGCAGCGAGGGAAAGGTGTTGCACAGCGAGATCGACGCCGCGCCCGCGGCATAGGCGGCGCGCGCGCCGTCGACCAGGCTGGACGACGATGGCGTCAGCTTGACCCAGATCGGCACATCGACCGCCCCTTTCACCGCCTTCAGGATCGACCGGATGATGTCCTCGTCATTGGCGATATGCGCGCCCATGTCCTTGCGGTCCATATGGGGGCAGGACATGTTCAGCTCGATCGCGTCGCATCCGGCATTCACGCAGGCCGTTGCGAGCTTGCGCCAGTGGTCCATCTCCTCCTCGGTGCCTGCGCCGGCCATGATCGAGGCGATCAGCATCCGGTCCGGCCAAGTGGTCTTGATCTCCTCCAGATCGGGAAGCCACAGATCCAGCGGCTGATCCGAGATCAGTTCCCAGTTCCAGGACGAGTGCGACACCGTATCGGGCCGCTTGTAGCGCGAGACATAGGGCTTGGTTTCGCTGCTGCGCTGATAGATGGTTTTCGGGCCGGCGACGTTCTCGACCGGGTGAAGGCCGATGGTCTTGGTCACGACACCGCCCCAGCCGGCCTCGAAGGCCTTCAGGATCTTGGCCTTGCTTTCCGTCGGTGGCGCCGAGGCCAGGACGAAGGGGTTCACGAACTCAAGCCCTGTGAAGGTGGTAGCAAGCGCGTTTGTCATGATGCACTCCCGGTTTCCTGGATAACAGCACCGCCATTTTTTACCAGACAGTCAATAATTTTCTCGATCTCCGCGCCAGACCGATGTGAAACGGGGTGCTCTGTGGTGCCCGCCGATCAAAACATGGGCGGAAACCCGCTTTCGACCCGGCGGCTGAAAGCGGCCGGTTCCGCGATGGCCTCTTTTCCCTTGGCCCGCCCGAAAAGCCGATAGCCTGCGCGCGGGCGGAAAGATGCCTGCCGGATCGGAATGCTGCGCGGCACGGCGCAGAGCCTGAAATCCGACGCCATGGCCGCGGCTGGCGGAGGAACGGGGAACAGGCGCGGATCAGGTCCGGGCCAGCCGATAGCCGACCCCCGGCTCGGTAAAGATCCAGCGCGGATCGGCCGCGTCGTCGCCCAGCTTGGTTCGCAATTGGCGGATATAGACGCGCAGATACTGGCTGTCATCGGTATGGGCCGGGCCCCAGATCGCCTTCAGGATCATGTCCTGCGTGACCAGCCGCCCGGCATGGCTGGCCAGAAGCCAGAGAAGATCGAACTCCTTGCGGGTGAGCTTCAGATCCTCGCCCGCAAGGCTGGCCCGGTGGTCCGCGGCATCAATCAACAGCGGGCCAAGTTCCAGAACCGCCGGGGCGGCATCCCTGGCGCGGTCCCGCAAAAGGCCGCGCAGCCGGGCCAGCAATTCGCCGGTCGAAAAGGGCTTGGTCACATAATCCTGCGCCCCGGCGTCAAGCGCCGCGATCTTGCCTGCCTCGTCGCTGCGCACCGACAGCACCAGAACCGGCAGTTGCGACCATTCCCGCACCGCCTTCAGCACCGAAATCCCGTCGGCATCGGGCAGGCCCAGATCGAGGATGATCGCGGCGGGCGTCTCGCGCGCGGCCAGCGCGATCCCCTCGCGCGCGGTCGCGGCCTCGGAGACGACATGCCCTTCTGTCTCCAGCGCGACGCGCAGAAAGCGGCGGATCGGCGCCTCGTCCTCGACGATCAGGATGCGGGCCTGCGGGTTCTGTGCTGGGGCGGTCAAGCCGAAACCTCCGGGTTCCACAGCGGCAATTCGATCGCGATCCGGGTGCCGCGCCCGTCGGGATGCACGGCTTCGGCGCGGATCGTGCCGCCATGGGCTTCGACGATTCCCTTGCAGATGGCAAGCCCCAGGCCCGTGCCCGCCTGTCCACCGTCGCCCTGTTCGGCCCGCCAGAACATGTCGAAGACCTGTGCCGCGGCACCGGGGGGCAGGCCCGGCCCGTCATCCTCGACCGTCAGGACGGCCCGGCCGCGCGACTGATGCGCGGAAATGCGGATCGGGCTGCCGGGTCCGGCATATTTGCACGCATTGTCCAGGATATTGACCAGCACCTGCTCGATCAGCACCGGATCGACCTGCACCGGGGCCATGTCGGCGGGAATGGCCACCGCCACCGGATGCCCCCGCAGCGGGCCGCGCAGCCGGTTGCGCGCGGCCCCCATCAGTTCGCGCAGGTCGCTGGCCATGGTGCGGGGCTTCAGCGCGCCATGGCCAAGCCGCGTCATGTCCAGCAGGTTCTGGATATAGCGATCAAGGCGTTCGCCTTCGTCCCGGATCGTCTCGACCAATACCGCGCGCCCGTCCTCGGCCAGACCCGGCTGCGCCAGCCCCTCGGCCGCGCCAAGGATCGAGACCAGCGGCGTGCGCAGGTCGTGGCTGACCGAGGACAACAGAGCCGTGCGCAGCCGCTCGGTCTCGCTGGTGACGCGGGCGTGGGCCAGATCGTCGGCCAGCCTCACCCGCTCCAGCGCCAGCGCCACCTGATCGGCCAGCGCCTCGACCAGCCGCCGGTCGCCCGGCGGCGGTTCGTGCCCGTCCTCATATGCCAGGCCCAGAACCCCGATCCTGCGATCCGCGGCGACCAGCGGCAGGAACAGCCAGCGCGAGGCGGGCAGGGTGGCCGTGCCCTTGCCCGCAGGCTCGCCATGTTCAAAGGCATAGGTCGCGGCCGAGCTTTCGCGCGATTCCATCCGGTCCTCGGGCGGAAAGGCACCCACCACCGCCAGCGGCCCGCCGTCCTGCGGCACCAGCAGGATCGACTGGCATTCCAGCACCGCCGCGACATGGCTTACCGCCGCCCAGACCACATCGTCGACCGAGGCCGCCGCCGCCGCTCGCCGCGAAAAATCGTAAAGCTTGCGGGTGCGGTCCGCGATCGCCCGTTGTGCGACGGCACGGTCCCGCAGCCGCGCGGTCAGGTTCCCGGTCAGGATCGAGGCGGCCAGAAACAGCACCAGCGTCAGATACTGCCCGCGGTTCCAGACATGCAGCGACATACGCGGATCCGTGAACAGCAGGTTATAGGCCAGAAAGCTGAGCAATGCCGCCGCGACCGAGGGCCAGCGCCCCAGTTTCGTCGCCACGGCGACCACGGCCGTCATGTAGATCAGCGACAGGCTCAGCACCGGAATCCATCGGTCCGCCGCCAGGGCCAGCAGCGTCGTGGCCGCCACCGCAATCACCACCAGACCGAAGATGCGCATGGATTCGGGGATATTCGTGGGTTCCGGTCGAAACCGCTGGCGGGCCGGGCTTTCCTCGTCCGCGACAAGGGTCAGCTCGAACCGCGTGGCGCCGTGCAGCAGGCCCGCGACGGCCATCTCATGCGGGCTGGGCCATGACCAGCGCAGCAGGCGCGACCTTGGCGCCGGGCGGGGCAGGATGATGCGGCGGACGTTGTGCTTTTGCGCAAAGTCCAGAATGTCCTGCGCCGCATTCCCCTCGCTTTGCAGCACCGTCACCTCGGCCCCCAGCCGTTCGGCAAGGCGAAGCGGGCCGGTCCCGGGATCTTCGCCCGCGCCGCGCCGCGTCTCGGCCCGCAGGCTGGTCAGCGCCACCGCCAGCCATTCGACCCGCGCCCGGTCGGCCGAACGCTTGGCGATCCGCACGGCATCGCGCCCGACCGCCCCCTCGGGCAGGACGACAAGGATACGCTCCTGCGTGGGCCAGGGGCCTTCGATGGCATTGGCGGCCATATGCTGTTTCAGTTGCGCATCCACCCGGTCGGCGGCGGTGCGCATCGCCAGTTCGCGCAGCGCTGTCAGATTGCCCTTGGCAAAGAAGTTCGACATCGCTCGCGCGGCCTGGTCCTGCATATAGACCTTGCCCGCCCTGAGCCGCGCGATCAGCTCGTCTGGAGGCAGGTCGATCAGCTCGATCTCGTCGGCCAGCTCCAGCACCTGGTCGGGCACCGTCTCGCGCACGCGGATGCCGGTGATCCGGGCCACGGTATCGTTCAGCGTCTCGACATGCTGCACGTTCAGCGTGGCGTAGACGTCGATCCCGGCGGCCAGCACATCCTCGACATCCTGCCAACGCTTTTCATGCCGCCTGCCGGACAGGTTGGAATGCGCCAGTTCGTCGATCAGGGCAAGGTCGGGGCGGCGCGCGATCAGGGCATCGACATCCATCTCGTGCAGGATATGGCCCTGATGATAGACGGTCTGGCGCGGCAGCACCTCGAAGCCGCGCAGCATCGCCTCGGTCTCGGCCCGGCCGTGGGTTTCGACCACGGCGGCCACCACCCGCACGCCTTCGGCCGCGCGGTCCCGCGCGGCCTGCAACATGGCAAAGGTCTTGCCCACCCCCGGCGCGGCGCCAAGAAAGATCTTCAGCCGGCCCTGGCCTTCCCGGCGGGCCTCGGACAGCAGGGCTTCGGGCTGGGGGCGGGGCGGTTCCGTCATCTGGCCTCTCAATCGGTTCCAGCAGGTCGCACGGGCAGCGCCGCGTCAAGGGCAAGGTTGGTCAGCAGCACATTGACGCGCGGCTGTCCGTAAAGGCCAAGCCAGCGCCCTTCGGTCCGGGCGGCGATGATCCGCGTCACCTCGTCCACCGTAACGCCGCGGGCTGCGGCGATGCGGGCGGCCTGTCCGAGCGCGTTCCGGGGCGAGATGTCGGGGTCGAGCCCCGAGCCCGAAGCCGTCACCGCGTCGATGGGCGCGGCGCCGCCATTCGCGCTTTCCCAGGCGCCACGGCGGTTTGCGACCTCTGCCCGCAGGCTGGCCGAGGTCGGCCCGAGGTTCGAGGCGCCCGAGGGCATGGCCGCGAAGCCCGCCGCCGAGGGGCGCGGATGCAGATAGGCATTGCCTGCGAAATCCTGCGCGATCAGGCGCGAACCGACCGGGGCGCCATCGCGTTCGATCAGGCTGCCGTTGGCGGCATCGGGCGCCAGCACCCGGGCGATCCCGGTCAGGGCCAGCGGATAGGCAAGGCCGGTCAGGGCGGTCATGGCCGCCACCATGGCAAGGGGGGCGCGAAACTGGTTCAGCATGGCAGGCTCCTCATGCAAGGCCAAGGGTGGTGACGGCCAGGTCGATGGCCTTGATGCCGAGGAAGGGCACGATCAGCCCGCCAAGGCCGTAGATCGACAGGTTGCGGCGCAGCAGGGCGGCGGCGCTCGCCGGTTGATACCGGACCCCGCGCAGCGCCAGCGGGATCAGCGCCACGATGATCAGCGCATTGAAGATCACCGCCGACAGGATGGCGCTTTGCGGGCTGGCCAGCCCCATGACGTTCAGCACCCCCAGCCCCGGAAAGGCCGCGACAAAGATCGCGGGCAGGATGGCGAAGTATTTCGCCACATCGTTGGCGATGGAAAATGTCGTCAGCGCCCCGCGGCTGATCAGCAGTTGCTTGCCCACCATCACCACCTCGATCAGCTTGGTCGGATCGCTGTCGAGGTCGATCAGGTTCGCGGCCTCCTTCGCGGCCGGGGTGCCGGAGTTCATCGCCACCCCCACATCGGCCTGCGCCAGGGCGGGGGCGTCGTTCGACCCGTCGCCGCACATGGCGACCAGCCGCCCGCCCGCCTGTTCGCGGCGGATGTAGTCCAGCTTCATCTCGGGCGTGGCTTCGGCCAGAAAATCGTCCACCCCGGCCTCGGCGGCGATGGCGGCGGCGGTCAGGGGGTTGTCGCCGGTGATCATCACCGTGCGGATGCCCATGGCGCGCAATTCCGCGAATCGCTCGCGCACGCCGGGCTTGATCACGTCCTTCAGGTGGATCGCGCCAAGAATGCGGTCGTTCTCGGCGACCAGAAGCGGCGTGCCGCCCGACCGGGCGATGTCCTCGACCCGGGCCTTCAGCGCAGGATCGGCGCGGGTTCCGGTGAACCGCTCGACGGCATCGACCGCGCCCTTGCGCAAGCGCCGGTCGGGCAGATCGACGCCCGACAGCCGGGTCTGGGCCGAAAAGGCCACCGCCTCGCCCTGCGGGCGCATCTTGCCCTGCAACCCGGTCCCCAGCCTCTGTGCCAGATCGACGATGGATTTCCCCTCGGGCGTCTCATCCGCCAGCGAGGCGAGATGCGCGGCCTCGGCCAGTTGCGTCTCGGTCACGCCCTGCGCCGGAAAGAAGGCATCGGCCATGCGATTGCCGAAGGTGATGGTGCCGGTCTTGTCCAGGAGCAGCGTATCGACATCCCCCGCCGCCTCGACCGCGCGGCCGGATTTGGCGATGACATTGGCGCGCACCAGCCGGTCCATCCCGGCGATGCCGATCGCCGAGAGCAGACCGCCGATGGTGGTAGGGATCAGCGTTACGAACAGCGCGGCCAGCGTGATCACCGGGATCACGATCCCCGAATAGCGGGCAAAGGGTTCCAGCGTGACGACGACGAACAGGAAGATCAGCGTCAGCCCGGCCAGCAGGATGTTCAGCGCGATCTCGTTCGGGGTCTTCTGCCGTTCCGCCCCCTCGACCAGGGCGATCATGCGGTCGAGAAAGCTTTTCCCCGGCTCGGCGGTGATCCGCAGGATCAGGCTGTCGGAAACAATCCGCGTGCCCCCGGTGACCGAGCAGCGGTCGCCGCCGGATTCGCGGATCACCGGCGCGCTTTCGCCTGTGATGGCGCTTTCGTCGACCGAGGCGACGCCGCGGATCACCTCGGCATCGGTCGGGATCAGGTCGCCCGCCACGACCCGCACCAGCTGCCCGGCCCTCAGCTGCGAGGAGGGCACCTGTTTCGGCGCGGGATCATCCTCGTTCGCCAGAAGGTTCACCATGGTTTCGGCCTTGGTGGCGCGCAGGGAATCGGCGCGGGCCCGCCCGCGGCCTTCGGCCAGAGCCTCGGCGAAATTGGCGAAAAGGACGCAGATCCAGAGCCAGAAGGCGACCTGAAGGTTCACCCCCCATCCCGCCGCCCCCAGCGAGAGGTCGCGCAGGGCCAGCACGGTGGTCAAGGCCGCGGTAAGGGCGGTGACGAAGATCACCGCATTTCCCATCAGCGCGCGCGGGCGCAGCTTGGTGAAGGCGGCTTTCAGCGCCGCGGAATAAAGGCCCGGATGGGCGGTGGAAGACGTGGACATGGCTGTCGTGCCTGAACTGGTTGGGGAAAGGCGCGGCCCCGGACGGGCCGTGCCGGGATCAGAAGCTTTGCCCGGCGATCAGCGCCGTCTGCTCGGCGATCGGACCAAGCGCCAGCACCGGAAAGAAGGTCAGCGCGCCCAGGATCGCCACGGTCAGGACCAGCAGCGTCACGAACAGCGGCCCGTGCGTCGGAAAGGTGCCGGCGGTGACGGCGGCGCGCTTCTTTGCGGCCAGCGATCCGGCGATGGCCAGCATCGGCACGATGATCGCATAGCGGCCAAGGATCATCAGCAGGCCCAATGCCGTGGTCTGCCATTGCGTCGCCGCCCCGAAGCCCCCGAAGGCCGAGCCGTTGTTGCCGACGGCAGAGCTGTAGGCATAGAGGATCTCGCTCAGCCCGTGCGGCCCGGCCTCCTGCACCGACGCAAGCGCCGCAGGCACCGTGGCCGAGATCGCCCCGCCGACCAGAATGCCCAGGGGCATCGACAGGAAGGCCAGCATCGCCAGCGTCACCTCGCGCGCCTCGATCTTGCGGCCCAGATATTCCGGGGTGCGCCCGACCATCAGCCCGGCCAGGAAGACCGCCAGCACGACGTAAAGCAGCATCCCGTAAAGACCCGCGCCGACGCCGCCAAAGATCACCTCGCCGATCATCATGTTGACCATCTGCACCAGGCCGGACAGCGGCATGAAGCTGTCGTGCATCGCATTGACCGACCCGTTCGAGGCCGCCGTGGTCGCCGCCGCCCAAAGTGCGGACAGACCCGCGCCGAACCGCTGTTCCTTGCCCTCCATGTTGGGACCGAGGCCAAGCGCGGCATTGCCGCCCGTTTCGCCCCACCAGATCGCGATCAGGCCGATCAGGAACATCGCCCCCATGGCGGCAAAGATCGCCCAGCCCTGCCGCGCGTCCCTGGCCATGCGGCCGAACAGAAAGCAGAAGGCCACCGGGATCAGCAGGATCGACAGGCATTGCGCCATGTTCGACAGGATCGTCGGATTCTCGAACGGATGGGCCGAGTTCACGCCGAAGAAGCCGCCGCCATTGGTGCCAAGCTGCTTTATCGCGATCTGCGCTGCCGCCGGGCCGCGCGCGATCACCTGATCGGCGCCCTCGACCGTGGTGACACGCATGGCGCCCAGCAGGGTCTGCGGCACGCCTTGCAGGATCAGCAGCAGAGCCAGAAGGATGGAAAGCGGCAGCAGCACATACAGCACCGAACGCGTCATGTCGGCCCAGAAATTGCCAAGGCCCGCGCCCCTTTCGCCGGTAAAGCCGCGGATCACCGCCAGTCCCACCGCCATGCCGGTCGCGGCCGAGGTGAAGTTCTGCACCGTCAGCCCCGCCATCTGGGCGAAATAGCTCAACTGCGCTTCGCCGGAATAGGCCTGCCAGTCGGTGTTGGTCACAAAGCTGATCGCGGTGTTGAAGGCCAGATCGGCCGACATAGCCCCGATGCCATCGGGGTTCAGCGGCAGCCCCCCCTGCAACCGCAGGATCGCGTAAAGCAGCACGAACCCCGCCAGGTTGAAGGCCAGCACGGCCAGCGCATAGGCTTTCCACCCCTGCGAGGCATCGGCGCGAATGCCTGCCAGGCGGTAGAACCCGCGTTCCACCGGGCCGATCAGCGGCGAGAGCAGCACCCTTTCCCCCGCATAGACGCGGGCCATGACCCCGGCGAGCAGCCAGCCCGCCGCAGTCAGCAGCGCGCAGAAAAGGATGTATCCCAGAAGGTCTTGCATGATCGCGCCCCCTCAGAACCGATCCGGGCGGATCAGCGCCAGGATCAGGAAGCCGAAAATCCCCGCCGCAACGACGAGGCCAAGGATGATGTCGAACATTCCGCCCTCACATCCGGTCGATAAGGCGCAGGGCACCGGCGAAAAGGCCGAAGCCCGCCAGACCGAGCGCGAGATAGATGAGGTCTGCCATCGCAGTCTCCCGCAGTTGTGATGGCAGGGTGATCGCCCAGGGTGGCGTGAAGGCGATATGCGAAAGGCGGTGGGGGCGCATAAAGATCGCGTAAAGCGGTCGGCTTTTGGATGGGAGAACAAGGCGCCAATTGCCTAACGGGTGTGCCGGGGCCAGCGGGGGCGGTGCGCAACCTCGCCGCCCCGCCCCGAACATCAGGGAGCCCGATCCGCGATGATCCGTTCGACCCGCGCAAGGCCCCACGGCATTCCTTCTGCTGCTCTGCGGTTAGCACCCCGCATCCTTGGTTGCGGGACGCAATGCCCGAACTCGCATCAGGCCAAAACCCACGGGACTGCCGCCCCGCTTGCATTTCATGCCGTCTGGATGAACGGCCTTGGAACTTTCTGCCGCAGAATGGCTCCTGACAGCAGCCCTGTGCAGCAGAAGCCTCTGCGGCCCGCTGACATTCGGCAGAATCGACTTTCAAAAAAAATATAAATTCCTATAAGAAACATATTCAGGATTCGGTTGCCGGAGGAGGGCAGCCGGGCTTGAGCGGAGGAACAGAGATGGCGAGTCCGAAAATCGTGATCGTCGGTGCGGGGCCGACCGGCCTTGTAAGCGCCTGCCTTCTGCGGCTGCGCGGCTATGACCCGATCGTTCTGGAAAAGAGGCCGACTTCGGCCAGCCTGCCCGCAGCCCATGTCATCAATATCCGCACGCTCGAGGTGTTTGCCGAGATCGGCGTCGTCGAACGTGTGCTGGCCGAGGCCGACAAGGACGCTTTCAGCGGCTATGTCTCCTGGGTCGAAAGCATGGCGGGGCGGGAATTCGGCCTGTTCAAGATGGTCGGGACCGAAGTCGGCGGCGACAGACCGCTTGCCGCGTTCCAGCCCGCCAACATCCCCCAGAACCGGGTCGAGGCGCTGCTGCTGTCGCGGCTGCGCGAACTGGGCGGCGAGGTGCGCTTTGGTCATTGCGTGACAGCGGCTAGCCAGCGCGGCGGCCAGGTGAATGTCACCGTGCAAACCGATGCCGGGGTCGACGAGATTGTCGCCGACTGGGTCATCGGCTGTGACGGGGCCGGCAGCACCATCCGGCGCGCGGCGGGGATAGAGATGATCGGGCCGCGCTCGCTTGCCCGCTTCATGACCATCTATTTCACCGCCAATGTCGATCACCTGCTCAAAGGCCGGTATGGCATCCTTTACTGGATCTGCGGACCCGAGGCACGGGGCGTGTTCATCAGCTTCGACCCCGCCTCGCGGCATTGGGCGATGCTAGTGCCGATCGGCGACCTGCCGCTGGAAACCTTTGACGCGGCGCAGGCGGGCAGGATCGTGCAGAAGGCCATCGGCGACGACACCGTGCCGATCACGATCGACGGGCTGTCCGGCTGGAACATGAGCGCGCAGGTCGCCGATGCCTATCGCCGCGAGCGGATCATCCTGGCGGGCGATGCCTGCCACCGCTTTCCCCCAACCGGCGGTCTGGGGCTGAATACCGGGGTGCAGGATGCGCAGAACCTGGTGTGGAAGCTTGACGCCGTTATCCGCGGCCGCGCACCGGAGACGCTTCTGGACAGCTATCAGCAGGAACGCCAGCCCATCGCCCAGCACAACACCGATCACAGCGTCAGCAACATGACCAACATGGTGATGATCGACGAGGCTCTGGGGTTTGCGACTTTGGCGCCGATCATGGCCGGGGCGGGGAAGGGTCCGCGCCAGACCTGGCCTGCCGAACTGGTCGGCACCGATGGCGCCACCCCCGAGGCCGCGGCAAAGCGCGCGCGGATTCAGGCCGCCATCGACGCGCAGGCGCCGCATTTCTCGCATGGGGCCGAGGTCGATCTGGGCTTCGTCTATGCCGAAGGCGCGATCCTGCGGGACCAGGCAAGGCCCGGCGGCTCTGCCTCGTCGGGGGCGCGTGTGGGTGGGCGGCTGCCTTTCGCCAGTGCCAGCCCCGGCTTTGCCGGTTCGACCCTGGCCGATGTCGAGCCAGAGGGGCTGACGCTGTTCGCCAACGGGCCGGGGTGGGAGGACGCCGCCGCCGCGGCTGGTCGCCTGGCCGACCTGCCCGTGGCGTTGCGGCCCTTGCAGAAATACGGCCGCCATGCCGCCGCGATCATGGCGGTGCCCGAAGGGGGGGCCGTCATCGTGCGCCCCGACGGCCATGTGGTCTGGCGGACCGAGGGCCGCTCGGCGGACGCCGTGCAGAAACTGATCGAGGCACTGGCCGCGAGCCATGGCCGGGCCGTCGTCGCCCCCGCCTGAAGCCGCCATCGTACACTGCCTGCCCGTCCGCGGATACCCGCGGCCGAGGGTGGCATCCCGTATCTTCCATCGGAGAGGAGCCGAAATGGACAGACAACCGGTCAGCCCGGGGCGCGAATTCGCCGCCGTGGCCATACTATCCTTGGGATTTGGCATGGTCGGCATCGACCGCTACATGATCTCGACGCTTTTTCCCGTCATCGCCGAGGATCTGCACCTGGACTATGGCGCCATCGGCACCATCACCGGCGTTCTGTCGATTGCCTGGGGCCTTTCAGCACTGTTCATGGGCAAAGTGATCGACCGTCTGGGGCCGCGGCCGGTGCTGTTCGGCTCGCTGCTGGCCTTTGGCGTGCTTCTGGGGTTCAGCGGCTTTGCGGCGGGGCTGGCGGGGCTGCTGATCATCCGCATCCTGATCGGGCTGGCGGATGGCGCCTATGCTCCGGCGTCGATTGTCGCCACCATGGCGGTTTCGCCGCCACAGCGGCGCGGGCGCAACATCGGCCTGCAACAGATGATGGCCCTGCTGTTCGGCTTTGGGGTCGTGCCGCTGGCCATTCCGCAACTGCTCAAGGTGATGGACTGGCGCGGGATCTTCCTGCTGTTCGTGATCCCGGCCATTGCGCTGGCGATCCTGACGTGGCGCATCCTGCCTGCCCGCGTCGCCCCCGCCGCCGCGGCAGGAGCCGATGCTGCCAACTGGCGCAGCGCGCTTGCCTCGGGCAATATCCGTCTTGGCATGGGGCTGATGCTGTGCTGGCTGGCCTGCCTGATCACGCTGGGGGCCTTCATGCCGTCCTATCTGACCAACGTGCTGGAAATGCCGATCGAACGGATGGGGTTCGTCATGTCGGCCATCGGCATCGGCGGCACCATCGGCACGATCATTCTGCCGTGGCTGTCGGACAAGATCGGCATCAAGGCGGTGATGATGGGTGGCGCCTCTGTCACGGTGGTGGCACTGGTCGTGCTGAACCTTGCGGGCAATGCGCCGCTGCTGCTTTTCGCCTGCCTTTTCGTCGCCATCTTCTGTGTCATGGCGCTGATCACGCTGACGGTTGGACCCCTGGTCGCGCTGAGCGTCCCACATGGCCAGATGGCGACCGCCCTGGGTCTGATCGTCGCCACGGGCGAGCTGTTCGGCGGCGGCGTCGCCCCGATCCTGCTGGGCCATGCTGCAGATGCCTTTGGCCTGCACCATGTGCTTTACGTGCCGGTTGCAGCCATCGTGGTGGCGCTTGTGCTGGCCAGCCGCCTGAAACTGCCACAACCCGTCGGCGCCACCGTGCCGGGGATCGCCTGAACCCTTCCGAGAAAGGAAAACACCATGACCGATACCCTGACCCCCTCGGATGCAGTCAAAGTCCCCGTGCTGCACCATGTCACGCTCAAGACGGGTCGCCTGCAGGAGATGATCGACTGGTATGGCAACCTGGTCGACCTGAAACCCCTGCATCAGTTCGAGGGCGGCGCCTGGCTCACCAATGACCGCGCCAACCACCGCATCGCCTTTCTGGCCACGCCCGACATCATCGACGACCCCGATTTCCGCATCCACAACGGCATGCACCATTCGGCATTTGAATACGACAGCATGGACGACCTGCTGCTGACGTGGGAGCGGCTGAAGGCGCAGGGCATCGTCCCGCATTTCGCCGTCGACCACGGGCTGACGACCTCGTTCTACTATGCCGACCCCGACGGCAATTCTGTCGAGCTGCAATTCGACAATTTCGGCGACTGGGAGAAATCGTCGGAGTTCATGCGGAACTCGCCCGATTTCGCCGCCAACCCGATCGGCCATCCGGTAAGCCCGCGCAAGATGATTGAGGCGCGCCGCGCCGGGATTCCGGTGGCCGAGGTCCAGCGCCGCGCCTATGCCGGGGAATATCTGCCCGACGACGATCAGGTGATGGACGCCCGTTTCGGTGCGGCGAGCTGAGCCATGCAGGCGGCGGCGGCCGACCGCTGGCTGTTGCTGGCCGGGGTCTGGCTGATCTATCTGATGTTCGGGCTGGTGACGGCGGGGCTTGCCCCTCTGGTCGGCTCGATCTCCGCCGATCTGGCGATGGGTCCGGGTGCCATGGGTATGGTCATGGGCACCTGGCCGCTGGCCTATGTGGTCGCCTCGCTGCCGGGGGGCGCGCTGCTGGATCGGATCGGCACCCGACGGGGAGTGCTGCTCGCCGTAGGGCTGATGATCCTTTCGACCCTGTGGCGCGCCGTGGCGGGCGGCCCGTGGTCCATGACCGCGGCGGTGGCGCTGTTCGGGCTGGGCGGGCCGCTGATCTCGGTCGGGGCGCCCAAACTGATCGCGCGGCTGTTTCAGGGGCGCGCCCGCGGCCTTGCCATGGGCATCTATATCACCGGTCCCTATCTGGGCGGCGTGCTGGCGTTGGGGTTGACGAACGGCTTTTTGCTGCCGCTTGTCGGCGGATCATGGCGCGGCGTGATGTTCGTCCATGCCGGGTTGATCGCCGGGTCGGGGCTGGTCTGGCTTGCGCTGTCGAGGCGGCCCGCAATCCGCGAGATGACCGCGCCGCAGGGGCCGGGCGCCGCCATTCCGCCCCCGATGCAGGTTCTGCGCGGGCTTGCCGCCTCGTCCGAGGTGCGGCGGATCCTTGCCATGGCCATTTCCATCTTTACGATGATCCACGCATTGAACAACTGGCTGCCGACGCTGCTGGAGGCGAAGGGCATGGACCCTGCCGCCGCGGGCTGGTGGTCGGCGATGCCCACCGCCGTGGGGGTCGTCGCGGCGCTGATCCTGCCCCGACTGGCCGAGAAACGGCTGCTGGCGATGATGGCCGGCCTTGCCGTGTCGATGCTGCTGGCCACTCTGCTGCTGCACCTGCCGCCCGGGCTCTGGCTGGCATCGGGGCTGGTTGCCCAAGGGGTGGCGCGCGGCACGATGATGACGGTGGCGATGATGCTGCTGATGGACAGCCGTGACGTGCCCGTCGACCGGCTGGGCCTTGCGGGCGGGCTGTTCTTTTCGGTAGCCCAGCTTGGCGGAGCATTGGGGCCGGCGCTGTTCGGCCTTTTGCGTCAGGCGAGCGGCGGCTTCGACCTGCCGCTGATGCTGCTGAGCGCCCTGTGCTGCCTGTTGCTGGTCCAGGTGGCAAGGATGCGGCGTTTGCGCCTTTCCCGTTCGGGAAACCCCGCGACTGCGCCGTGACCACCGGCTTTCTGCGGGGGCGCGCCCGCACAATCTAGGGGCTTAGCGGCAGCGCGGTCTTGTAGGTCACCTGCTTCAGCGCAAAGCTTGAACGGATGTTCGCCACGCCCGGAATCGTCGTCAAGTCCCGCACGATGAAATTCTGCAATGCCTCGACATCTGCGACCACCACCCGCACCAGATAATCGCTGTCGCCGCTCATCAGGTAGCATTCCATCACTTCGGGAAAGGTGCGGATGCGCGTCTCGAACACGCCCAGCATCTTTTCCGCCTGCCGCTCCAGCGTGATCTGGATGAAGACCGTGATGGTCAGGCCCAGTGCCTCGGGCGAAACCAGACCGACATAGCCTTTGAGGATGCCGTCGCGTTCCAGCTGCTTGACGCGCGCCAAGCAGGGCGAGGCCGACAACCCGACCTTGGCGGCCAGATCCACGTTGGTCTGTTTGCTGTCACGCTGGAGCTCGGCCAGAATCCGCCGGTCTATCGCGTCGATTTTTCTACGGTTCATGGCCTTTCCCTCCCCTTCGCGCGGCATGGTCTGCCGCCGCAGCCGCCCCGGCGGCAAGATATACCGCGCCACACCCACAAGCCGTATAGGTGAATATTACTACTTTCCAGCAAAATTTATATTTTTATTGACAGGTGAGAGGACGGCTCGCATAACCTGCTGATGATGAGGGGGAAACGATCATGGACACGACCGCGATTCCTGCGATTGAAGAGGCCGAACGCCAGCGCTGCGCGGCCCTGATGGATGGGCGCACCGATGCCCTGGCCGACATGCTGACCAATGATCTGGTGCATATCCACCTGACCGGCCAGATCGACGACAAGGACGGCTATCTGGCGGGTGTGCGTGGCAAGTATCAGTTCCGCGATGTCCGGCGCGGGCCTTTGAACATCCGGGTCTGGGGCGACAGCGCGGTCGTGGTCGGGCCGTTGAGCCAGCAGATCGTGGTGAAAGAAACCGGCGCTGTTCATGACATCCGCGCCGTGACCACCCAGACCTGGCACCGCGTCGGAGACAGATGGCTTCAGGGCACCTGTCACAACGCCCCCCTCACCACTCCCGCCGGACGCTGAGCCATGCCCGTTGCCGTATTTTCGCAAGCCTCGGGCCCCCGCCGTCTTGGTAAGGTTTTCAAGGACCACCTGATCGACCTGTCGGTGGCGGCCCCGGCGCTGCCGCGCGACATCCTGGGGTTTCTGACCGCGGGTCAGGCCGCGCTTGACACCTTTCACGCGCTTGGCTCCGACAGTCCCGGACAGATCGCGCTGGCCGATGTCACGCTGCACGCCCCCGTGGATCGGCCCGAGAAATTCCTGGCGATCGGCATGAACTATGCCGACCACGCCGCCGAGGCGCGCGCAGCCGGGATTGACACGCCGCAATGGCAGGTCTGGTTCAACAAGCAGGTTTCCTGCATCAACGATCCCTTCGCCCCCGTCGTCGCGCCCCGCGTGTCCGAAAAGCTGGATTACGAGGCCGAACTGGCCGTGGTCATCGGCCGGCGATGCCGCTATCTGACGCCGGACCAGGCCCCGGCCGTGGTGGCGGGCTATCTGGTCGCCAATGACGTTTCCGCCCGCGACTGGCAGATGCGCACCGGCACGATCACGCTGGGCAAATCCTTTGACACGCATGGGCCGCTTGGCCCCTGGCTGACGCTGGCGGACGAAATCGCCGATCCCCATGCGCTCGACATCCGCATGTATGTGAATGGCGAACTGCGCCAGAGCGGGAATACCCGCCACCTGATCCATGATGTCTGGCAGCAGATCGCCTATCTGTCGCAGGTCATGACGCTGAAACCCGGCGATGTGCTGGCGACCGGCACGCCCGCGGGGGTCGGCGCGGCGATGAAGCCGCCGGTCTTTCTGCGGCCCGGCGATGTGATGCGCGCCGAAATCGCGGGACTGGGCCATATCGAAAACCGCATCATCGCCGATGACGGCCAGGGGAACAGCCAATGAGCGTTTCAAGCACCGGAAAGGTCATCATCACCTGCGCCGTCACCGGGGGCATCCACACTCCCAGCATGTCGGACGCGCTGCCGTGGAAGCCCGACGACATCGCCCGTCAGGCCATTGACGCGGCCGAGGCCGGGGCGGCCATCCTGCACCTGCATGCCCGTGACCCGCAAGACGGCCGGCCCAGCCCGGCCACCGATGTGTTCATGCAGTTCCTGCCCCGGATCAAGCAATCCACCGATGCGGTGATCAACATCACCACCGGCGGCGGGTTGAGCATGACCGTCGAGGAACGGCTGCAAGCCCCGCTGGCCACCGCGCCCGAGATGTGTTCGCTGAACATGGGCTCGATGAACTTTGCCATCCATCCAATGGCGGCAAAGGATCGCGCGTGGAAATTCGACTGGGAGAAACCCTATCTCCTAGGAACCGAAGACTTCATTTTCCGCAATACGTTTCGTGATATAGCCCGCATCCTTCAGATGCTGGGCGAGGAGCACGGCACCCGGTTCGAGCATGAATGCTATGACGTCGGCCATCTTTACAATCTGGCGCATTTTGTTGACCGCGGCCTCGTGAAGCCGCCGTTCTTCGTGCAGATGATCTTCGGTATCCTTGGCGGCATCGGCTCGTCGGTGGAAAACATGGTGTTCATGAAGGAAACGGCCGACAGGCTTTTCGGCTCGGACTACCGCTGGTCGGTGCTTTCGGCGGGCAAGACCCAGATGCAGTTCGCCACGCAGGCGGCGATCATGGGCGGCAATGTCCGCGTCGGGCTGGAGGACAGCCTGTATATCGGGCGCGGCAAGCTTGCCACGTCGAATGCCGAACAGGTCGCCAAGATCCGCCGCATCGTCGAGGAACTGGGTCTGGAAATCGCCACCCCCGCCGAAGCGCGCGAGATGCTGGCGCTGAAGGGTGCGGATCAGGTGAATTTCTGACCCCCGGCCCGCGGCCGCCATCGTGAACAGATCCGGCCGCCCCCGGCGGTCGTGAATATCGCCGTCCGCTTTCGCGGCCGGACAGACGCGTCTCGCAGCCGGTCGCAAGAGCCGGGCGCAACGGGAATGCCGCCGGCGTATCCAGCCCGGAACGGGCCGGCCGGGGCAGTATCAGGGAGGAGAACCATGCGAAAGACTTTGGAAGGCGCCGCCATCGGGGCGGTCGCCATGGGATGGGCCATGCTTGCCGCCACGCCGCAGGCCATGGCACGCGAATTCGGCGCGGGGCCGACACTGCCGGCGGGCGTGTCCATGGGGGTGCCGCTGGGTGCCGCGCCGCCGCCAGGCTTTTACGGGCGCAGCCAGACGGCACTGTCCTTCGGCGATGTCTATGACGGCGACGGAAACCGCACCGGAGATTCGCTGAACGTGACCGCTTCGGCTCTTCAGATGCTGTGGGCACCGGGCTGGGAATTGCTGGGGGGCCAGTATACGGCCTTTGTGGCGGTGGCGGGCGTGAATGCTGATCTGGACAGCAGCGGCCTTGGCCATCAGACGCAACTGGGTCTGGGCGACCTGGAGGTGAACCCCTTCACGCTGAACTGGGAACTGGCGCCCGGCATATATGCCACGTCGGGGGTCAGCATCTTTGCCCCGATCGGCACCTATGACAAGGACGAGCCGGTCAATATCGGCACGGGTTTCTGGACGATCACCCCCAGCTTTGGCGCCAGCTATCTGCGCGACGGCTGGAACGCGAGCATCCATGCCTTTTATTTCAAAAACCTGAAGAACCGCGATACCGATTACCTTTCCGGGGACGAGGTGATGGTGAACTTCACCGCGTTGAAGGATGTGGGCGGCTTTTCGATCGGGCCGGTGGGTTACTGGCGCAAACAGATCAAGGACGACCGCAACAGTGGCGAGGCCTATGGCGGCGCCGTGGCGGGCCGGGCAGAGCAGGCGGCCCTGGGGCTGGGGCTGTCGAAACGCTTTGGCAATGCCGAGGCGCAGGTGATCTATACGCGCGATCTTCGCGTCAGGAACACGGTGGGCGGTGACAAGCTCTGGTTTAACGTGATGTTCCCCTTCTGACGGCGGGGCGTCGGGGGGCGGGGCGAAGTGATCGCCCCGCCCTTGCGAAAGATTCGATCATTAAATATATTTTCCCGCAAATGATGGGAAAAGATTTGCAGACAAAGGCGCCCACCCAGTCCGAACTGGCTTATCACGGGCTTCGCCGCGACATTCTTGAATGTCGGCTGCTGCCCGGATCAAAGGTCAAGATGAACTATGTCTGCGATACCTATGGCATCAGCCTTGGTGCCGCGCGCGAGGCGCTGTCGCGCCTGACCTCTGACGGCATGACGGTGATGGAGGCGCAAAAGGGCTTTACCGTCGCCGAAGTCTCGTGGGAGGAATATGCCCAACTGACCGAGACGCGGGCGGAAATCGAGGTTTCCTGCCTGCGCAAGTCGATCATGAATGGCGACGTGGAATGGGAAAGCCGGGTTGTCGCGGCATTGCACCGGCTGACGCGGGTGCAGGACAGCGGCCATTCCCGCGATCAGGCAGGCCCCACCCCGGTCTGGGTCGAGGCCCATACCGAATTTCACCGCGCCCTGGTCGCAGCCTGTCCGAACCGTCTGCAACTGGACCTGCGCGAGGCGCTTTATACCCGCAGCGAGCGCTATCGCTACTGGTCGCAGGCGCTTAGCCTGAAGCTGGGTCAGCGCGACGTGAACAAAGAACATCTCGAGTTGGCCGAACTGGCCCAGTCACGCGACATCGAGGCCGCTTGCGCCGCGATGGAGGGGCATTTCACCCGCACTGCCCACGACATGCTGGCAGCCGCCGCCCTCGCCGGGGACGGCCTGCCGGTGCTGGCGGACAGGTCCACGGCGTTTCGCGCGGCCCCGGAACCCCCGCGGCTTCCAGCGCGCGGCTGAGCGCAATCTCTTTCGGTTCGACGGCGGAACAGGGCGATCCCGGTGTCATCGCCGTTTCCCGCACCCTTTGCATGACATATTCCAAGGTCAGGGCGGCGAAGTCCCCCCGTTCTGTCCACGGCGGGCGGATGTGACCCTGACCGCCGCATCGGCCCGCCCGGGGCAGGATGGTCTGCCGGTAGCGGGCTGCCTGGCAGATCTTGCCGTCATTGTCACAAGTATCGGCACAGACGGCTGCAATTCATGTTCTGGCCGTGGTCTTCGGCACGCTATTCGGTGCGGCCTGACCTAGCCTGCGGCAAAGCGACGACAGGACGAACATCATGACGCAGTCACAGCCCCTCGGAACGGCCATTGCCGATTCCGATCCGATCGAGACGCAGGAATGGGTCGAGGCACTGGCCGCCGTCGCGGCCAATGCGGGCGGCGAGCGGGCGCAGTTCCTGTTGCGCCATCTGGAGGATGCGGCCCGCGGCCATGGCGTCTTTCTGACCGGCCAGCCTTATTCCGCCTATCGCAACACCCTGCCCGTGGCGCAACAGGGCAGCTATCCCGGCGATCTGGAGATGGAGGAGCGCATCACCTCGATCATCCGCTGGAATGCGCTGGCGATGGTGGTGCGCGCCAACAAGGCCTATGGCGAACTGGGCGGGCATATCGCCAGCTATGCCAGCGCGGCCGAGATATTCGAGACCGGCTTCAACCATTTCTTTCGCGCCCGGACCGAGGATTTCGGCGGCGATCTCGTCTATTTCCAGCCGCATTCCGCCCCCGGCGTCTATGCCCGCGCCTATCTGGAGGGACGGCTGAACGAAGAGCAGCTTGCCAACTACCGGCAGGAGGTCGGCGGCAACGGGCTTTGCTCTTATCCGCATCCCTGGCTGATGCCGGATTTCTGGCAGTTTCCCACCGGCTCGATGGGGCTGGGGCCGATCAGCGCGATCTATCAGGCGCGTTACATGCGTTATCTGGACGGGCGCGGGCTGGCGGACAGCGCCGGGCGCCATGTCTGGGGCGTCTTTGGCGACGGAGAGATGGACGAGCCGGAATCCATCGCCGGCCTGACGCTGGCGGCGCGTGAGAACCTCGACAACCTGACCTTTATCGTGAACTGCAACCTGCAACGGCTGGACGGGCCGGTGCGGGGGAATGGCCAGATCATCCAGGAACTGGAAAGCCTGTTCATCGGGGCCGGCTGGAACGTGATCAAGGTCCTTTGGGGCAGCGAATGGGACGGGCTTTTCGCCCGCGACAAGGATTCGGTGCTGCTGCGCCGCTTTGCCGAAACCGTGGATGGGCAGTATCAGGACCTGGGCAGCAAGGACGGCGACTATAATCGGGTCAAGTTCTTCGATACCGATCCGGCGACCCGCGCGCTTGTCGCCCATATGACCGATGCCGAGATTCACGCCTTGAAGCGTGGCGGCCACGATTTCCGCAAGCTCTATGCCGCTTTTGCCGCGGCCAAGGCGCACAAGGGGCGCCCGACGGTCATCCTGGCCAAGACCAAGAAGGGTTATGGCATGGGCAATGCCGGCGAAAGCCGCATGACCGCGCATCAGTCCAAGAAACTGGACATGGAGGCGCTGGTCGCCTTTCGCGACCGTTTCAAGCTGCCGCTGTCGGAGGCCGATCTGGAAGGGCTGAAATTCTATCGCCCCGCCGAGGACAGCCCGGAGATGGCCTATCTGCGTGCGCGGCGTTCGACACTTGGCGGTGCGCTTCCGCAGCGCCTGCGCGGCAAGGCCGAGGCGGATCGCATCGCGGTCCCGGCGCTGGACAGTTACGCGGGTTTCGCGCTGGCCGCAGAGGGCAAGGAGATGTCTACCACGATGGCCGCCGTCCGCATGATGGGTGGCCTGCTGAAGGACAAGGCTTTCGGCCCGCGCATCGTGCCCATCGTTGCAGACGAGGCGCGCACCTTCGGCATGGACAACCTGTTCCGACAGGTCGGGATCTATGCGCCCAAAGGCCAGCTTTACGAACCCGAGGATGCGGGTTCGATGATGTTCTACAAAGAGGCCAAGGATGGCCAGTTGCTGGAGGAAGGCATCACCGAGGCCGGCGCGATTTCCAGCTGGGCGGCGGCTGCGACCTCCTACAGCGTCCACGACACGCCGACGCTGCCCTTCTACATCTATTATTCGATGTTCGGCTTTCAGCGGATCGGAGATCTGATCTGGGCGGCGGCCGACCAGCGCGCCCGCGGCTTTCTGCTGGGGGCGACGGCGGGGCGCACCACGCTGTCGGGCGAGGGGCTGCAGCACCAGGACGGCACCAGCCATCTGATCGCCTCGACCATCCCGAACTGCCGCGCCTATGACCCGGCCTTTGCGGGAGAACTGGCGGTGATCATGGATCACGGCATGCGCCGGATGATGCAGGAGCAGGCGGACGAGTTCTACTACGTTACGGTGATGAATGAAAACTACGCCCAGCCGTCGTTGCAGCCGGGGACCGAGGCAGACATCATCAGGGGCCTCTACAGGCTGGACAGCCGGGGCGATGCCGCCTCGAGCGTCCGTGTCCGGCTGCTTGGGTCGGGCACCATCCTTCAGCAGGTGATCGCCGCCGCCGACCTGCTGGTCGGACGGTTCGGCATCGCCAGCGACATCTACAGCGCAACCAGCTTTACCGAGCTGGCCCGCGACGCGCGCGAGGTTGAACGCCGCAATCGCCTGACCGCCGCCGAGCCCCCCGAGACCGGCCATGCGGCCCGGCTTCTGGCGGGGCGGATGCCTGTCATCGCCGCGACCGATTATGTCCGTGCCTTGCCACAGTTGATCGCCCCCTATCTGGACGCGCGGTTCGTGGCCCTGGGAACCGACGGGTTCGGGCGCAGCGACACCCGGACCGCACTGCGCGCCTTCTTCGAGGTGGACGCGGCAAGCATCGCGCTGGCCGCCATCGAGGCGCTGGTCCGCGACGGCCATATCGAGCGCGCCGTGCTGGTGGGCGCGATTGCGGAACTGGGGGCCGATCCCCGCGTGCCCGCCCCTTGGACCGTGTGAAGGAGCCGATGATGAGCAGACTGGTGAAGATCACGGTTCCCGATCTGGGCGATTTCCGCGACGTGCCGATCGTCGAGATTCCGGTTTCGGTCGGCGATCTCATCCGCGCGGGGGACACGGTCGTGGTGGTCGAATCCGACAAGGCGACGCTGGATGTTCCCGCCGAAGTCGCGGGACGCATCGCCGCCCTGCATGTCGGCATGGGCGACAAGATCAGCGGCGGCTCGCTTCTGGCCGAGATAGAGGCGGAGGAAGCCGCCGGGGAACAGGCCGCCGCCGCCCCGGCGTCTGCCCCGCCTCCTATCCTTGCAACCGCCTCTGCCGCACCCCAGCTGGCGGCCGTCCCGCGGGTGCCTGTCGCGGCTGCGACCGGCGGCCTGCCGCCTCACGCCTCGCCCTCGATCCGCAAGTTCGCGCGCGAGATGGGGGTCGATCTGGCGCGGATCGCCGGCACCGGACCGAAGGGCCGCATTACGCGTGAGGATGTGCAGGGTTTCGTTAAGGCAGCCCTTCTTCACACGCCTTCGACCGCCTCTGGGTCGGGCCTCGGGCTCGGACTGCCGGACTGGCCGCGCGTCGATTTCGCAAAGTTCGGCGAGGTCGAGCGCAAGCCGCTGTCGCGCATCGTCCGCATCTCGGGTCCGGCGCTTGCCCGCAATGCCATCGTCATCCCGCATGTCACCAATTTCGACGAGGCCGACGTGACCGCGCTGGAGGACTTCCGCAAGCTTGCCAATGCCGACAAGAACGCGCCCAAGCTCTCGATCCTGCCCTTTGTCGTCAAGGCGGCGGTGGCGGCGCTGAAAACCTTTCCGGCGTTCAACGCCTCGCTCGACGGTGAGGAAGTGGTGCTGAAGAAATACTGGAACATCGGCGTCGCCGCCGACACGCCCGAGGGACTGGTGGTTCCCGTGGTCAGGAATGCCGACCGCAAGAGCCTGCGCGAGATCGCCGCCGAAATGGCCGATCTGGCTGCGGATGCCCGCGCCGGGCGGTTGAAGGCGGCCGATATGCAGGGCGCGACCTTCACCATCTCGTCGCTGGGGGGCGTGGGCGGCACGAACTTCACCCCGATCATCAATGCGCCCGAGGTGGCGATCCTTGGCATGACCCGTTCGGCGATCAAGCCGGTCTGGGACGGACAGGGCTTTCAGCCGCGCCTGATCCAGCCGCTGTCGTTGTCCTGGGACCATCGGGTCGTCGATGGCGTTGCGGCGGCGCGCTTCCTTGGCTTCGTCAAGGACGTGCTGACCGATTTCCGCCTTATCAGCCTGTGAGGTCCGACCGATGATCAAGGAAATCCGCATCCCCGACATCGGCGATTTCAACGAGGTGGCGATTGTCGAGATCTCCGTGAAGCCCGGCGCGCGCATCGCGGCCGGGGACACGATCCTGATGCTGGAAAGCGACAAGGCGACGATGGATATACCCGCGCCCTTTGCGGGCAGGCTGGTCGAACTGCTGGTCGCCGTGGGCGACCGGGTGACTATCGGCGCCCCGGTGATGCGGGTCGAAACCGAGGCCGAAACGGTGGCGACCACCGCCGCTTCGCCGACCGCGGCGGCGGCTTCGGAGGATCATGCCGAACTGCTGGTGATCGGCGCCGGGCCGGGAGGCTATACTGCGGCTTTCCGCGCGGCGGATCTGGGCCGCAAGGTGGTGCTGATCGACGCCCGGCCGAAACTGGGCGGCGTCTGCCTGAATGTCGGCTGCATCCCGTCCAAGGCGCTTCTCCATGTGGCCAAGCTGATCGATGATGCCGCCGAGGGCGCGGCGCACGGCGTCAGCTTCGGTGCGCCGCAGATCGACATTCAGGCGATCTGCAGATGGAAGGACAGTGTGATCAGCACGTTGACCGGCGGTCTTGCCGGGCTGGCGCGGCGGCGCAAGGTCCAGACCGTGCAGGGCACGGCCCGCTTCATCGGCCCGCATGAGGTGGTGGTGGACACCGCCGACGGCCCGCGCCGCATCCGCTTTGACCAGGCAGTCATCGCGGCGGGGTCCAGCCCCGTGCGCCTGCCGTTCCTGCCCGACGATCCGCGCATCCTCGACAGCACCGGCGCACTGGAGCTAGCTCAGGTCCCGCAGCGGCTACTGGTGTTGGGGGGCGGCATCATCGGGCTGGAGATGGCGCAAGTCTATCACGCGCTCGGGTCGCGCATCTCGATCGTCGAGCGGATGGACCAGATCATCCCCGGTGCGGACAAGGATGTCGTCAAGCCGTTGATGACGCGGATCGCCGCCCGCTATGAGGCCGTGCATCTGGACACCCGCGTAACCGCCGTCGAGGCCGGGACGGCGCTGACCGTCGGTTTCGAGGGCAAGGCCGGCACCTGGCAGGCCGATTACGATGCCATTCTGGTCGCGGTCGGCCGCCGTCCGAACGGCGCACTGGTCGACGCCGGGGCGGCGGGGGTAACGGTTACCGAGCAGGGCTTCATCCCGGTTGACAGCCAGATGCGCACCGGCCAGCCGCATATCTTCGCCATCGGCGACGTGGTCGGCCAGCCGATGCTGGCGCACAAGGCCACGCACGAGGCGAAGGTTGCCGCCGAAGCCGCCTGCGGCCACAAGGCGGCTTTCGATCCCGTGGCCATCCCCTCGGTCGCCTATACCGACCCCGAGATCGCCTGGGCCGGCCTGACCGAAACCCAGGCCAGGGCGCAGGGCCGCAAGGTCCGCATCGAACGCTTTCCCTGGGCCGCCTCGGGGCGGGCGCTTTCGATGGGCCGGGTCGAGGGGCTGACCAAGATGCTGTTCGACCCCGAGAGCGGCCGCGTGCTGGGGGCGGCGATCACCGGGCCGAACGCTGGCGAATTGCTGGCCGAGGCCGTGCTGGCGATGGAACTGGCCGCCGATGCCGCCGATCTGGCGCTGACCATCCATCCGCATCCCACGCTGTCCGAGACGCTTGGCCTGACGGCAGAGGCATTCGAGGGCACGTTGACCGACCTCTAGGGC
>JASGFG010000021.1:0-48659 GCA_047605605.1 Paracoccaceae bacterium
TTGCTGTCGCGGATGTGGTATCGGGGTCCGGCAGGGCGCTAAATGCGGGACAGGCCATTTTGCGTGCGGATGATGTTGATCAGCGCACGCAGGCCAGGGTGGTTGTGACGACGGCTACTGTAATAGATGTGAAACGGGTCGCCAGGGGCGGCGTGTTCATCCAGAATGATCTGAAGACTGCCGTCGGAAAGCTCTGACTGTACCCGCGCCTCCAGCAAATAGGCCAGCCCCATGCCCGCTTTCGCGGCAGAGATCGTGGTGGCCGTATCGTTGATCGTGATCAGCCCCGGAACCCGCCACGCCTTTTGCTCGGGGTCGCTTCCCAATTCCCAGCGAAAGCTGGAGTTGTCGCCCAACAGCAGTTGCAGGCAGGTGTGGTCGCGCAGATCGCCGGGCATTTGAGGGACGCCATGTGCGGCCAGATACGCAGGCGCGGCGACCACCACCCATCTTTGCGGTCCCGTCAGCGCGACCGCCACCATGTCTTCCGGCACCAGATGGCCATAGCGAATGCCCGCGTCATAACCCTCAGCAACGATATCGATGGGACGGTCCTCGACCACGAGGCTCAGCTTCACCTCCGGGCAGGCCCGCGCAAACTCTGGTAGCGCAGGGGCAAGCAGCAGATGGGCCGCATCGGCAAAGGCGTTGATCCGCAATTTGCCAAAGCTTGCCGCTCCCGGCGCATCAAGGGTCTGCAAGGCGGTATCAATGGCATCGAACCCATCGGCCAGTTTCAAGGACAGTTCTCTGCCGAGATCCGTCGGCATGATGGCACGGCTGGTTCGGTTGAGCAGCTTGACATCAAGCCGTTCTTCCAGACGGCGGATAGCATGGCTGGCGGCAGAGGGGGTCAGACCAAATTCAATCGCCGCCGAGGTGAAACTGCGGCGGCGGACGATTGCCAGGAACAGCCTCAAATCAGCAAGATCGGCGCGGTCGAGAAGGCTCATGTTGCGCTGTGCTCATACCCAGATTGAATGCAGCTCATCCTAAAGCATGCCCCTTTTACACTGGCAACAGTTATCAACCGCAAGATGCGAAGGCCGACCACGGCCCAGGGGGATGGCGACATGACGACATATGACCAGATCAGACTTGCAGACCTTGCTGGGCGACGTGTGCTGGTGACAGGCGGGTCCACCGGTATTGGGGCTGCGATTGCCTTGGGCTTCGCGGCTCAGGGGGCGAAGGTCGCAGTTCATTACAATGAAAGCCATGACGCAGCGCTTGCTGTGCAGCAAAAGGCACCCGATCAAATCCTGCTGGTGAAAGGGGACATGAGCCTCCCGGGTGCGGCGGCGCAAGTCGTGGTAGAGGCAGCGACCTTGCTGGGCCGGCTGGATGGGCTTGTGAACAATGCGGGAGGAATGTTGGGGCGTGTGCCGACAACTGAGGCCAGCTCGGACCACTTCGACCGCGTGTTCGACCTGAATGCCAAAGCAGTATGGGAAGCAACCGTCGCGGCGCATCCTTATCTGAAGGCCTCGGGCAACGGTTTTGTGGTCAACACCACCTCGATTGCTGCGCGCAATGGTGGCGGTGGCGGCGCTGTGCTTTACGCCGCGGCGAAGGCCTTTGTCAGCAGCCTGACCCGGGGTCAGGCCAAGGAATTCGTCAAGGACGGGATCCGAGTAAATGCCGTAGCCCCCGGCCTTGTGCAGACGCCCTTCCATGACCGTTACACCCCGCCCGACGTGCTGGCGGCGCAGCGTGCTACGATTCCTATGGGGCGGGAGGGCCTGCCCGAAGAATGCGTGGGCGCCTTCCTGTTTCTCGCGTCCTCCGCCATGTCTGGCTACATCACCGGACAGGTTATCGAGGTCAACGGCGGCCAATTGATGCCTTGAGGAGTGCTATCACATGAACCACAGAACATTTGGCCGGACTGACCGCACTGTCTCCGAAGTAGGCTTTGGCGCGTGGGCTATTGGCGGGTCTTGGGGCGATGTGTCCGAAGCTGATGCTCGCGCCGCCCTGCATGCCGCCTTGGACGCAGGCACGGATTTCATCGACACCGCAGACGTTTACGGTGATGGACGGTCAGAGCGAATCATCGCTGAGGTCTTGAAAGAGCGCGGCGGCTCGCGCCCCTTTGTGGCCACCAAGGCGGGCCGCAGGCTTTCGCCGCATGTGGCCGATGGCTATACCAAGGAAAACCTGACGGCATTCGTGGACCGCTCGCTTGCGAACCTCGCAACCGATTGCCTCGACCTAGTGCAGCTGCATTGCCCGCCGACAGAGGTCCTTTATCGCCCAGAAGTCTTCGAGGTGATGGCCGGCATGGTTCAGGCTGGCAAGATCCGGAACTATGGTGTTTCGGTCGAGAAAGTCGAAGAGGCGCTGAAGGCGATCGAATATCCCGGTGTGGCCTCGGTGCAGATTATCTACAACATCTTCCGACAAAGGCCGGCAGGGCTGTTCTTCCGCGAAGCCAAGGCAAAGGATGTTGCGGTCATTGTGCGTGTCCCGCTGGCCTCAGGCCTGCTGACGGGCAAGATGAACGCCGCGACCACCTTTGCCGCTGACGATCATCGCGCCTTCAACCGCAATGGCGAGGCCTTCGACAAGGGAGAAACCTTCGCAGGTGTGCCTTACGACGTGGCACTGGACGTGGTGGAGGAGATTCGCAGACTGGTGCCCGCTTCCGTTCCGATGGCCCAATTCGCGCTGCGCTGGATCTTGATGGAAGACGCCGTCAGTGTCGTCATTCCCGGCGCCAAGAACGCAGCGCAGGCAGCATCAAATGCCGCCGCCAGCAGTCTTGCGCCCTTGTCTCCCGAAGTGATGGCCGAGTTGAAGCGCATCTATGACACGAAGATCGCCCAGCATGTTCATCATAGCTGGTGAAGCGCGAGAGCAGCCCCAACCATTGCGATCTGCGTCGGAAATTGGCGGATACCCACGCAGATCGCCCATCACCGTTCCTGAAATCGACACCAAAAAGGGTGATTCACGGCCTGTCGCCCCCTTCTTCGGCGATGAGCTTGCGAACGACGCTGAGCGCCATGAACATTCTGAGCGGGCTCGAAGCCAGCGACTGGAAGCCGTAGCTCTCGTACTGCCCCGTCGGGCTGTCGCGGGTCACATCAATGACCATGCAATATTCGTGATAATAGCGCCCCCGGTGGGTCACATCGGCGATGAGCTGATAGAAGTTCTGCCGCTGGATGGCTTGCAGGCGGTCGGCAATGCTGTGCAGGGTCTGATCCTTCGGGGCATAGGCGCGAATTCCGCGGGCGGAGCCCCTGGCGTGCTGGACCGTCGCCTCGAACGACGCGCCGTCCCGCCGGGTCAGACCGGAGGCCGAGATACTTGCGCCATAGGGGTTCACCCGCTCATGCAGCGCATTCACCCCGAAGCTGGCCGCGCAGGCCCCCGATCTGAAAGACAGCGCCGTGGCCAAGGCTGTGGATGACCGCCACTCTGCCTGGGAGGCCGATCTGCCTCTCGGTGACGATGAAGCCCTCTGGGATCATCTGGCTAGTCTCGACACCGCTAGCCGTCTGTCACTCCTTGCGCATTGCCTCATGTAGACCGAGCGCGCGGAGGCCTCGAGGCAGGAGCCGGTCGCGGAGGCCGTGCGGAAGGTGTCCGTCACCAGCTTGAGGAGCAGAATGTCGATCCCCCCTAGAGGATGTGAGGGTGATTTCCCCCGGTCGCCACGCGGTCGAGGATGTGTACCGGGCGATCGTCAGACGGGCTTCCGCGACCAGACGCTTGATTTCCATCACGTCCTCGTCCGTCGCAGCAACAGCAGCATGAAAATCGTCCAGACGGTTGATCGCTTTGCGCGCCCGGTTTGCGACGGTGGAACCTCCCGGGCATGTCCATAACGCCAATGTCTGGCGGTTAGACATGATAGATATTTGACTTATGTGCCTGTCAGCATGAGTTTCTCGACGGACCCAAGCCTTGGACGCGAGAAATGCCCGCCTCCCCGACCGAACACCATCAGGACATCCGCGATGCCGTGCGCGCCCTTTGCGCGCAGTTCCCCGACGACTACCACCGCAAGGTGGACGAGGCGCGCGGTTATCCTGCGGAATTCGTCGAGGCGCTGACCCGTGCCGGCTGGATGGCCGCGCTGATCCCCGAGGAATACGGCGGCTCCGGCCTTGGGCTGACCGAAGCCTCGGTCATCATGGAGGAGATCAACCGCTCCGGCGGCAATTCCGGCGCCTGCCACGGGCAGATGTACAACATGAACACGCTGGTCCGCCACGGGTCCGAGGAACAGCGCCGCCGCTATCTGCCAAGGATCGCCTCGGGCGAGTTGCGCCTGCAATCCATGGGCGTGACCGAGCCGACGACCGGCACCGACACGACGCAGCTGAAGACCACCGCCATTCGCAAGGGCGACCGCTGGGTGATCAACGGGCAGAAGGTGTGGATCAGCCGGGTCCAGCATTCCGACCTGATGATCCTTCTGGCACGCACCACGCCGCTGTCCGAGGTGAAGAAGAAGTCCGAAGGCATGTCCATCTTCATCGTCGACATCAAGCAGGCGATGAAGAACGGGATGGAGGTGCGCCCCATCCTGAACATGGTCAACCACGAGACGAACGAACTGTTCTTCGACAATCTGGAGATCCCGGAGGAAAACCTGATCGGCGAGGAAGGCAAGGGGTTCAAATACATCCTGACCGGGCTGAACGCCGAACGCACGCTGATCTCGGCGGAATGCATCGGCGACGGCTACTGGTTCACCGACCGGGTGGTGAAATACGTCAGCGAACGCCGGGTTTTCGGCCGCCCCATCGGCCAGAACCAGGGCGTGCAGTTCCCCATCGCCGAAGCCTATATCGAGATCGAGGCCGCCAACCTGATGCGGTTCGAGGCCTGCCGCCTGTATGACTCCCATCAGGACTGCGGCGCGCAGGCGAACATGGCGAAATACCTTGCCGCCAAGGCCAGCTGGGAGGCGGCGAATGCCTGCCTGCAATTCCATGGCGGCTTCGGTTTCGCCTGCGAATACGATGTGGAACGCAAGTTCCGCGAGACCCGGCTTTACCAGGTGGCGCCCATCTCGACCAACCTGATCCTCAGCTATGTCGCCGAACACATCCTCGGCCTGCCGAGGAGCTTTTGATGCTGCCGCTGGAGGGTCTGACGGTCGTCGCCATAGAACAGGCCGTGGCCGCGCCTTTCGCCACCTCGCGGCTGGCCGATGCCGGGGCGCGGGTGATCAAGATCGAGCGGCCGGAGGGCGATTTCGCCCGCGGCTATGATGATGCGGCCAAGGGGCAGTCCAGCTATTTCGTCTGGCTGAACCGGGGCAAGGAAACCGTTGTCGCCGACCTGACCCGGCCGGAAGACAAGGCGATGCTGGCCGGGCTGCTGTCGGATGCGGATGTGCTGGTGCAGAACCTGAAACCGGGCGCCCTTGCCCGGCTGGGCTTCGGGGCGGAAAGGCTGGCGGCCGATTTCCCGCGCCTGATCAGCTGTTCCATCAGCGGCTATGGCGAAACCGGGCCGATGGCCGCACGCAAGGCCTATGACCTGCTGATCCAGGCCGAATCCGGCCTGTGTTCGATCACCGGAACGCCCGAAGCCCTGGCGCGCGTCGGCATTTCCATCGTCGACATCGCCACGGGCGCCACCGCATATGCGGCGATACTCGAGGCCCTGATCCGCCGCGGCATCACCGGCCGGGGCGCCAGCATACAGGTGTCGATGTTCGATGTGATGGCGGACTGGCTGACCGTGCCGCTTCTGAACCATGAAAACGGCACTTCCCCCCGGCGCATCGGGCTGGCCCATCCGTCGATCGCGCCATATGGCATATTCACCTGCAAGGACGGCAATCAGGTGCTGATCGCCGTGCAAAGCGACCGGGAATGGCGCAATCTCGCGGCCCATGTCGCCGGGCAGCCGGACCTCGGCACCGATCCGCGCTTTGCCACCAACGTCGCGCGGGTGGCGAACCGGGCCGAAACCGATGCGATCGTCGCTGCGGCCTTTGCCCGCCGCACCCTGCCCGAGGCGGTGGAGGCCGCGCTGCGGGCCGATCTGGCCTTTGCCTCGGTCAACGACATGCAGGCGCTGTCGCAGCATCCGCACCTGCGGCGCATGACGGTGCAGACGCCGAACGGCCCGGTCAGCATCCCCGCCCCCGCCCCGGTCTTTGCCGGCGAGGAGCGGCGCTATGGTCCCGTGCCCGCGCTTCCCCGAGGGGACCGCTGATGGAGATCGACATCGACCATCTGCGCGGCTGGATCGGCCGCCGGGAGGAACGGTCCGAAGAGGTTACGCCTGCGCTTTCCGAACGGTTCAATGCGACATTCGATCTGTCCGGCGAAACGGGCAGGGGCGCGGTGGCCCCGCTGCTGATCCATCTGTGCCTTGCCCCCCCCGCCGTGCCCACGGCGACCCTTGGCGAAGATGGCCATCCGGCGCGCGGCGGCTTCCTGCCGCCGGTGCCCCTGCCGCGGCGGATGTGGGCAGGCGGCTCTTTCCGGTTTCTGGAAGACATCCGCATCGGCCAGACCGTCACCCGCCGTTCCACCATCCGCGAGGTTGCCCTGAAACAGGGGCGGAGCGGCCCTCTGTGTTTCGTCACCGTCGATCACCGGATCGAGGCGGACGGCGCGCCTGTGATCGAGGAACGTCAGGACATCGTCTATCGCGACGCCGATGGTCCGGGTGCGGCCCAAGACGCCCCGGTCGCGGCCGCGCATGGCGCGCATCGCAGGACGGTGGTTCCCTCGGCCCCGTTCCTGTTCCGCTATTCGGCGCTGACCTTCAACGGGCATCGCATTCACTATGATGCCCCCTATGTGCGCGAGGTCGAAGGCTATCCCGGCCTGATCGTCCACGGCCCCTTGCAGGCGACGCTGCTGGCGCAGTTCGCCGCACAGGTCGGGGGCAGGCGCCCGTCCGGCTTTGACTTCCGTTCGCTTTCGCCCCTGTTCGGCACGGCCGATTTCACTCTGAACGCCACCGGGGACGGCGGCGGGCTGAAGCTCTGGACCGCCCGTCCCGGCGGCCCGGTGGCGATGCAGGCCCAGGCGACATGGTAAGCTGCGCCGCCCTCCGCGCACCGCTGTTCGTCCCGGCGAACAGGTCAGAGCGTTTTGCAAGGGCGGCGGCCTCGGGCGCCGATGCGGTCATCCTCGATCTGGAGGATGCGGTTGCGGCAGAGGACAAGGAAACGGCCCGCGCGGCGCTGGAAACGGCTTTCACCGACCTGCCGGTCATCGTGCGCATCAATGCGGCGGGAACGCCCTGGCATCTGGCGGACATGGCAACCGTATCGGCCCTTCGCCCCGCCGCAGTGATCCTGCCCAAGGCCGAGGATGCTGCAAAGGCGGCTGGCATCGCGGCCGCGTCCGGCCTGCCGGTGATCGCGCTGGTGGAAACCGCGGCCGGGCTGGCGAATGCCCGTGCCATGGCCGCCGCCGCAGGGGTGGTGCGGCTGGCCTTCGGCTCGGTCGATTTCTGTGCCGATCTCGGCTGTGCGCACCTGCGCGAGGTACTTTTGCCGGCGCGGACCGAGCTGGTCCTGGCCTCTCGTCTGGCCGGTATCGCCGCACCGCTGGACGGTGTGACGGTTCAACTGGACGACCCCGCCCTCAGCCATGACGATGCGCGCCATGCCCGCGACCTGGGGATGACGGGCAAGCTGTGCATCCATCCCAAACAGATCGCCCCGGTGCTGCGCGCCTTTGCCCCCTCTCAGGCGGAAATCGACTGGGCCCGCCGGGTGCTGGCCGCAGGTGGCGGGGCCGTCGCGGTCGATGGCGGCATGGTGGACGAACCCGTTCGCCTCCGCGCAAGGGCCATTCTGGATACGCCCCCCTCCGGTTGAGGCGACCCCGCATATCGTGCCGGAAAACAGGCACCGCCAGGCCGATACGCCCGCCCCTTGGCCGATAATTCCGCGGCTGGAAAAGGCAACCGGACCTCTGGCCGCGCAACAGGCGCCCCCCGACGGATTTTCTGTCCGGGGAGGGAGCTTTTCGGTCCCGGCTTTCGTTGTGGTGGCGATGTCCTCAGGAACCCGCATCATGCCGTCATCGCCTTTTCCATCCGACTTTTCCCGTTGTCTGCAAAATCCGTTCCACGCGCAGGGCCGCAGGCGACCCTCGCAGGGGAAAGGAGCGGCGCGATGACCGCCCCCGAAACGGAAGATCCGCCCTCGCCAGCGGATGAACTGCTGCCGCCCTCCTTCAGGTCCATCGCGCTGCCGTTCTGGACGGGATCGGCCCGCCGCAAGGCCTGGACCCTGACCATCGCGGCCGGGCTTGCGGTGCTGGCGAATGTCGGTGTGCTCTTTGCGATCAACCGCTGGAACAAGGGCTTTTTCGACGCGCTGGAACAGCGCGCCATCGGCACGATCCCCGCGATGGTCGCCCTGTTCGCCGCGCTGCTGCTGTGCAGCGGCCTGATCAACTTCTGCATGGTCAGGCTGCGCATGGGGCTTCAGGCGGAATGGCGGCGGTGGCTGACCGCAGATCTGGTCAGCCGGTGGCTCGACAGCCGCAACTACTATAAGCTCGAGGTGGCATCGACCGGGGTGGACAACCCCGAAGCCCGCATGTCCGAGGATCTGAAGCAGTCGCTGACGCCGGTGGTCGACCTGACCGTGGGGCTTTTCAACGCCCTTCTGGCGGCGGCGACCTTCATCGGCGTTCTGGCCCTGGTCGGGCGCGACGTGCAGATCCCGCATGGCAGCGGCACGGTCCAGATCCCCTTTGGCTTCGTCCTGGCGGCGCTGATCTATGCGCTGGTCATGTCGGCGCTGACCTGGTTGGTCGGCCGCCCCCTGATCGCCGCCGTCGAGGCGCAGAACGCGTCCGAGGCCGATCTTCGCTTCGATCTGACCCGCGTGCGCGAAAGCGCCGAAAGCATCGCGCTGGTCAAGGGCGAGGAAGAGGAAAAGCGCCGGCTGGGCGGGCTGATCGACGCGCTGGCCCGCACGATCTGGGCCATCGGCCTGAACCACGGGCGCATCACCATCCTGACGAACATGAGCGTGCTGATGCTGCCGGTCATACCGCTTTTGATCGGGGCGCCGAAATATGCCGCGGGCGGCATGTCTTTGGGCGAGTTGATGCAGGTTTCGGCGGCCTTCGTGCAGGTTCAGATGGCGTTCAACTGGGTGATGGACAATTTCATCGTCCTGGCCTCGTGGCGGGCGGCGGCCAACCGGCTTTCGGTGCTGATCGGCGGGATCGACGCGCTGAACCACAGCCTGGAGGGGCGCGACGGCAGCCTGATCGAACTGGTCGAGCGCGATGGCGAAGAACTGCGGCTGTCGGGCCTGAACGTGCGGCGCGATGACGGCAGCGTGGTCATCGACGAGGCCGAGGACCTGATCCGCCGGGGCGAGCGGGTGATGGTCGGCGGCGAATCCGGCACGGGGAAAAGCACCCTGATCCGCGCCATCGCCGGGCTGTGGCCCTGGGGCTCGGGACAGATCTCGATCCCGCGCGGCTGGCGGATCATGTTCCTGCCGCAGACGCCCTATCTGCCGCCGGGAACCTTGCGCGGATGCCTCAGCTATCCCGCCGCGCCCGACACCCTTTCGCCCGAGGCCGCGGCCGCCGTTCTAAACCGTGTGGGGCTGGATACGCTGGTTCCGCGGCTGGAGGAGGAGGACCGCTGGGGCCATGTGCTGTCCGGGGGCGAGCGTCAGCGGATCGCCTTTGCGCGGGTGCTGATCGAAAAGCCCGACCTCGTGGTGATGGACGAGGCGACCTCGGCCCTGGACGAGGACAGTCAGGCCCGCGTGATGACTGCGTTTCTGGAGGATCTGCCGGATGCCGCGCTGATCAGTGTCGCGCATCGTCCCAGTCTGGCCGCCTATCACCTGCGCACGCTGGAACTGAAGCGGCAGGAGGGGGGCGTCCGTCTGGTGCGCGGCGACCGGATCGGGCGCCGGCTCGATTCGCGTCTGGGTGGGGTTCTGTCGACCTTTGGCAAGATCCAGATCGTCGAAGCGGGGGTGAAGGAGCCTGCGGGCACCCTGTCCCCGGTCCGGGTCTGGGATCTGCCCGCCGCGGGCCGTCCGTCGCGCCCGCGAAAACGGTTCCGGCTGGGCCGCCGCGCCGGATCGGACGGCTGACCGCCAGGTCGGGGCACGGCGAAAGGTGTTGCCCCGCAACATCGTCCGCCGTCAATCTGGGGCGGGCTGAGGCGGCGGGCTGGCGCCCTGTGCCGGCTGCGGATACCCCGGATTTCAGCCGCTGGCGCCGATTCCGCGCGCCAGACTGCCCCTTGCGGCAGAGCCAGCCACCACCTGATCCGCGCGCGGCAGATGCCGCGGCCATGCCTGCCAAGGGGGCGCTCGGATGCTGAGCGAACTTTACATCCTTCGCCGGTCGTCGCTGCTGCGGCTGCTGACGCGGATGGTCCACAATCCGCAGACAGCCGAGGATCTGGTGCAGGAGGCCTATCTTCGCGTCGCCCGCGCGATGGAGGCGGGCACCGTCAGCCATCCCGACGCCTTCCTGCGGCGCACCGCGCAGAACCTGGCCGTCGACCACCAGCGGCACCGCCGCCGCCAGAGCCGCCTTGCCCCCGAAGATGCAGGCCCCGCCGACCCGGCCGAGGTCGAATGCGCCGCCCCTTCGGTCGAGACGCGGATGATCGAACGCGAAAGGATCGCCGCCCTGTCCGGCGTTCTGGCGCAATTGTCGCCGCGGGTGCGGCGCGTCTGGCATCTGTGCTATGTCGAGGAGATGACCTATGCGCAGGTTGCGGCCCAACTGGGCATTTCCCGCAATACCGTCTATAACGACATGAAACTGGCGCTTGGCCAATGTCATGATGCAATGAAACGGTTCGAGGGTCGCTGATCCCGTCAGGGTCCGACCCAGCCGCCGCCAGCCATGTTGATGCGCCAGGAAAGATGCAGCACCGACCCGACAGGCCGTTTTCGCCCCTTCCCTCCGATCCGGCCACCGACGAGGCGCTGGACTGGTTCCTGCGCCTGCGCGAGGACAGCACGCCGGCCACGGCCCAGGCGTTTGACCGCTGGCGTGGCCAGGACGCGGCGCATGATCGCGCCTTTGCCGCCGTTCAGGCGACATGGGGGGCGTCGGCGCTGCATCTGGCCTCGGCCCCTGCGGTCCCCCCGGTTCGTCGTGGCTGGGCGGTGGGTGTCGCCCTGGCCGCCATGCTGGCCCTTGCGGCGATGATTGGTCCGGGCGTGCTGTTGTGGATGCGCTCGGACTACCGGACGGCGGCGGGGGAAAGTCTGGTGCAGACGCTGCCGGACGGGTCTTCGGTCACGCTGAACACGGCCAGCGCCATCGCCATCGACTTTGACCAGGGCCGCCGCGATGTGAGCCTGCTGGAGGGCGAGGCCTTCTTCAGCGTCGCCCGCGACCCGCAGCACCCGTTCATCGTGACCACCCGTTACGGCCAGATCCGCGTCACCGGCACGCAGTTCGGGGTCCGGCTGGACGGGGATGGCGATCTGGTCCTGCTGCGCGAGGGGCATGTCCGCGTCACCCATGATGGCGATGGCCAGATGGCCGAACTTGCACCCGGCGACAGCGTCAGCCTGCGGCCCGAGGGGCTTTCTGGCGTCAGTAACAGCGGCGTGGCCGAAGGGCTTGCCTGGCTGGATGGCCGGATCGAGGTTCAGGACCAGACCGTCGCCCGCGCGGTCGCCGATCTGGCGCGCTATCGCGGCGGCACGGTGGTGTTTCTGCCGACCGCGGCCAAGGATCGCCGCGTCTCGGGTATCTTCACCACGCGCGATCCCGATGCCGGCATCCGCACTCTGGCGGCCTCGGCGGGCCTGTCGGTGCGCCGGGTTCCGGGCGCGGGACTGATTCTTTACTGAAACCGTCAAAAAATTTGTGACGAGGCGGGGCCTCGGTCGTCTTACCCATCAGAGGCGTCATGACCGGACGCCACCGGGGGCAAGCGAGGGACGGATGACCGGAAAGAACAAGGCGGGACGGCTGAGCCGCGGCGCGCTGGCGGCGCTGATGATCGCGACGGCACTGGTGACGACGGGGCTGATGCCGCAGGCGGCGGCATGGGCGCAGGAAAGCTATGGCTTCGCGATCCCGGCACAAACGCTCGGCACGGCCGTGACCGAATTTGCGCGTGTCACCGGTTGGCAGGTCGCCTATCCGGCCGAGTTGCGCAACACGCCGACGCAGGCCGTCAGCGGCAGCATGGCACCGGCGCAGGCCCTGTCGCGGATGCTGGCGGGCAGCGGGCTGTCGGTCCGCCGCACGGGCGCCACCAGCGCCGCCGTGACCTCGGCACAGGCCGCCGATATCGGCCCGGTGCCCGCGGGTGCCGTGGTGCTGGACCCGATCACGGTCAGCGCGGAAATGGCGAACGGTCCGGTCAACGGCATCATCGCCACCCGCTCGTCCACCGCCACCAAGACCGATACCCCCATTCTGGAAACCCCGCAGACCGTCAACGTCATCGGGCGCGAGCAGATGGAACAGCAAAGCGTCGTCACCGTGACCGAGGCGCTGCGCTATAGCCCCGGCATCGTCAGCGGAACCAACGGCGGACAGGCCGCGCGCTATGACACCTATTTCGTGCGCGGCGCGGGCGGATTCTCGGCCGATGCCGAAACCGCCAGCACGGCCGACGGGCTGCGCTGGCGCATTCCGTCGCGCACGGGGGTGCAGTTCGACCCCTGGCTGGTGGAACGGGTCGAGGTGGTCAAGGGTCCGTCCTCGACCCTGTTCGGATCCGGCTCGCCCGGCGGGCTGGTCAACCTTGTGACGAAACGGCCCAGCTTTCAGAAAAGCAACACGGTTTCGACCACCCTCGGCAATGACGACTATTATCAGGTCGCGCTGGATTCCACCGGCCCGATCAGCGACGTTCTGGCCTATCGTTTTCTTGCCGTGGCGCACAGCACCCACAGCGGCGTGGATTTCCAGCACGGCAAGCGGCTGGTCCTTGCGCCCTCGCTGACCTGGGCGCCGACCGACCGGACGACCATCACCTTCCAGGCGATGTATCACCGCGACGACGGCGCGCCGGATGCGAACTTCGTTCCCGCCTATGGCAGCGTTCTGGCCATACCGGGCAAGGGCAAGGTCGATTCCAGCTTCTGGCAGGGCGACCCCAATTACCAGACCTTCGACCGGACCGAAGCCTCGCTGGGCTGGCAGGCCGATCACGCCATCAACGACGCGTGGAGCCTGCATTCGGGCCTGCGGGTCGGCAAGCTGAAGACCACCGCCGAAACGATGGAGGTCTATGGCGCCTCCGAAGGGATGATCTATCGCTATCCCTATCTGGCCAAGCATAACACCTGGACCTTTGCGACCGACAACTATGTGAAGGGCGAGTTCACCTTCGGCCAGACCAAGCACACGATGCTGGCGGGGATGGATTACCAGAAGCTGGGCGGCGACTGGCAGGACGGCTGGGACTATACCTATTTCGGCACGAACACGCTGGACATGTTCGCGCCCGTCTACGGGATCGAGGCCGGGACGCCGGTGCTGATCCGCAACTTCCACCAGCCGTTCCAGCAACTGGGCTTCTACGTTCAGGACCAGATCGAGGTCGGCAACTGGCGGCTGATGGCAGGGCTGCGGCATGACAAGGCCAAGGTCGGCAACCGTGTCTCGATCATCTCGAACGGTCTGGTGCGCACCGATGACGAGGCCGACCAGTCCGCCACCACCGGACGGCTGGGCGCGGTCTATCTGTTCGACAACGGCCTTGCCCCCTTCATCAGCTATTCCACCTCGTTCGAGCCGCAGCTTGGCATGACGCCCGATGGCGATGTGCCCGATGCCTCGAAGGGCAAGATGCTGGAGGCGGGCCTGCGCTATCTGTCGGCCGACGGCACGCTGGCGCTGAGCGGCACTCTGTTCGGCGGAACCGAACGCAACTATGCCGTCACCACCAGCGCCGCCACCTGCACCGCCGGGTTCAGCTGCGTCACCGACGACAACAAGCGCGAATTCCGCGGTCTGGAACTGGAGGCCAAGGCGCAGCTGGCCGACGGGCTGGACCTGATCGGCGCCTTCACCTGGCAGAAGGCCCGGCTGACCGAATACAAGGGCGACAAGACCGACCTGCATATCGTGGGTTCGCCCGATACCTATGCCTCGCTCTGGCTGAACTATGCCATGCCCGAATCCGGTTCCCTGCGCGGCTGGTCCTTTGCGGGCGGCGCGCGCTATATCGGGTCCAGCTTTGCGACCGTCTCGAACGTCTGGCACGACGATGACGGGCTGTTCGACTATGGCGCGTATGAGGGGCAGTCCTCGAAGATTCCGTCCTTTACCCTGGTCGATGTGTCGGCGGCCTATGATTTCGGCAAGGGCGATCCGTCGCTGGACGGGCTCAGCGCGCGGCTGACCATCGCGAACCTGTTCGACAAGGAATATATCGCCGCCTGCAACGGCTATGGCACCTGTTCCTTTGGCGACCGGCGGACGGTGCGGCTGTCGCTGAACTATACCTGGTAAGGCGGGGGGCGAAGGCGGGGGAAAGCCCGCCTTCGGCATGGAATGTTGCGATTTTTCATGGCGATCCTGGTGATGGCGACCCCGGCTCTGGCCGGGGTTTCCGTCATCGACGACGCCGGGCGCCAGGTGACGCTGGACGCGCCCGCGCGGCGCATCGTGCTGACCGACGGCATCGGCTTTCTGGCGCTGGCGCTGATCGACCCCGATCCGGTGGCGCGGCTGGCGGGCTGGAACCGCGGGCGGATGGACGACAGCGCGCTGGCGGTCCTGACGGCGGAACTGCCCGGTCTGGCCGCGGTGCCCGACATCGGCGACCCCGATCGCGGCGGCCCGGTCGAGGGGCTGATCGCGCTGGCCCCCGATCTGGTCGTGCTGGACCCCTATTACAACCGATCCCCCGCCGCCATCGACCTTCTGGAAAGCGCGGGCATTCCGGTTGCGGTGCTGGCCCTGACGCCGACCCTGCGCGCGCAGGAACCGAATGCGGGCCTGCTGCGGCTTGGCACGCTGATCGGGCGGCAGGATCAGGCCCGTGCCTATGCCGATTTCGCCGATGCCCGGATCGCGCGCATCCAAGACCGGGTGGCCACCCTGCCCGCCGAGGCGCGCCCACCTGTCCTGATCGAGGCGCACGCGGGCCACGGGCCCTGCTGCATCTCGGTCGGCGCGGGTCAGGGGATCGGGGATTTCGTGGGTTTTGCCGGGGGCATCAACATCGGGGCCGAGGTGCTGCCCGGCATGTCCGGCACCCTGCCCGCCGAATATGTGCTGCGCCGCGCGCCGCAGGTCTATATCGGCACGGGCGGGCAATACCTCGCCTCGGTCGGCGGGCTGGTCGTGGGGCCGGGGACCGAGGCCGCCGCCGCCCGCGCCACGCTGATCCGCGTGGCCGCGCGCCCCGGTGTGGCGGAAACGCCCGCGGCGACTTCGGGGCGGGTGCATGGCATCTGGCACGGGCTGGCGATTTCGGCCTTCAACGTCGTCGCGATCGAGGCCCTGGCCCGCTGGATCCACCCCGAGCTTTTCGCCGACACCGATCCGGCAGCCACCATGGCCGAGATCGAGGCCCGCTTTCTGGCCGCCCCCCTGCCCGGCGCGCTGTGGATTTCCGAACAGGAGGGCGAATGACCCCGACCCTTGCCCATGCCGCCGAAACCGAGGTGGCCGTGAAGGATGCCGCGAAATGCGCGGGCGCGGTCGCGCATCACCTTCAGGGCCATGGCGCGGCGGTCCAGGTCACGCCCGGCCGCTGGCGGGTGGATTTCGGCCTGCGGCGGGCCGAACTGTCACTGGCGGGCAAGGGGCTTTTGCTGCGGGCCGAAGGGGCGGATGCTTCGCTGGCGCATGAGATGCGGCTGGACCTTGCCGAGCATCTGGCCGAATTCGGCGGCCCCGCGCGCATCCTGTGGCCGGGGGTCGAGGAGCGCGCCACGCCGCCGAACTTTCGCCTGATGACGGTGGCGTGTGTCACCGACCTGACGCCGCACATGCGCCGCATCCGCCTGACGGGGACCGAGCTTTTGCGGTTCGACACCATGGCGGCGCTGCATTGCAAGCTGCTGCTGCCGCCTGCGGGCCAGCCGGTCTCATGGCCCTCGCTGGACGACCGCGGGCGGTTTCGGCACGGCAACGGCATCGTGCGGAAATACACGGTCCGGCGGCTGGATGTGGCGGCGGGCTGGATGGACATCGACTTTGTGCTGCACGACGATGCGGGGCCGGGGTCGGCCTTTGCCGCCGCTGCACGCCCCGGCGATCCGCTGGGCCTGATCGGTCCCGGCGGCGGTGGCGTGCCCCTGACCGGGCCCATGCTGCTGGCGGGGGACGAGACCGCCCTGCCCGCCATCGCCCGCGCGCTGGAGGCTTTGCCCGAAGGCGCGGATGCACAGGTATTGGTCGAGGTCGCGGATGCGGCCGAGGAACAGCCGCTGTCCCTTCCTCCCCGCTCCAGCCTCCGCTGGCTGCACCGCAATGGCGCAGTGCCCGGCACGCTGCTGGCACACGCGGTGGCAGAGGCGGCGCCCGGCCCGGAAACCGAGGTCTGGGTCGCCTGCGAGTTTGCGGCCTTTCGCGCCATCCGCAACGATCTGCGCGGACGTCTGGCCCATCCGCGCGCCCGGCACCTTGTCACCTCTTACTGGCGCGCGGGCGTGGCCGAGGGCGCGGGGCTGGCAGCCCGGCTGTTGCGCCGGGGCTAGCAATTCGGCTGTCGCACCGCGTCACGGCAGTTGACCCGCCCCCGGAATTGCCTATGCGATGACGCAAGGCGGCGAGGGCTGGCACGATGACGGACAAGGCGGAACAGGGGGATCGGCGGCCCAACAGGTTCGTGGCGCGCGGCGCCGCGCATGTCGAGGTCGACACGACCGCCGATCCGGTCCGCGTGGCCTTCGTGCTGGTGCCGCAGTTCACCATGCTGGCCTTCACCTCGGCGGTCGAACCCTTGCGCGCCGCCAATCAGCTTTCGGGCAAGACCATTTTTGAATGGCAAGTCTTTTCCGAAAGCGGCCAGCCGATCACCGCCTCGAACGGCGTCCCGCTGGTGCCCGACGGGCCCCTGCCGAAAGAGGCGCCGGCCGGATATGTGCTGATCTGCGGCGGGGTCGAGCCGGAGGTGACCACGACAGCCACGCTGGCCGACTGGATCCGCGCCCAGTGGCGTCGGGGCCGCATCGTCGGCAGCCTGTGCAGCGGGGCCTATACGCTGGCGCGGGCGGGAATCCTGAAGGGCCGCACCTTTACGCTGCACTGGGAAAACATTCCCGGCTTTCGCGAAGCCTATCCCGATCTGGAACCGGCGCGGCGGGTCTATTGCATCGACGACCGGCTGATCACCTGCGCGGGCGGGGTCGCGGCGGCCGAGCTGTCGCTGAAGCTGATCCACGACCATTGCGGCGCGGAGCTGAGCCAGGCCGCGATGAACATGTGCCTGCTGAGCCAGCGCCGCCAGCCCGACGACGACCAGATGACCTCGCTTGCCACGCGGCTGGGAACGCGGAACGAACATGTGGTCAAGGCAGTGTCCTATATGGAAGCGCGGCTGGAGGAGGAGTTCCACCTGGACGATTGCGCCGCCCATGTCGGGGTGACGCGCCGCCAGATCCAGCGGCTTTTCCAGCAGTTTCTGGGCGTTACCCCGATCCAGTATCTGAACACCCTGCGCCTGCAACGCGGGCGGGCGCTGCTGTCGGAAACCAACATGTCGGTGATGGAGGTGGCGGTATCGTCGGGCTATGTCTCCGCCTCGCATTTCGCCAAGAGCTTTCGCAAGAAATACGGTGTCTCGCCCAACCGCTTCTCGCACTTTTCGGCGCGCAAGCCCTAGGGGGCGCCTGCGCGTGGGCGGTGTGAAGGCAAGACGAGGCTTCCTTCGGCTTTGGCGCCGCGCGGCCCCCGACCGCCCTTCCCGATAGCGGTTCAGACCTCCCGCTGGCCGGGGTTGGGCTTCGGGGCGCAAATCGGAACAACTTTCATCGACGCGGAGCCGGATGCGGCGGTTTCGCCGCCCGATGCACCTTCGCGCGGAACGCCAGCAGCCTGTCGCCGGGGATGCGGCGACTGCCGTCCCTGACCGGCGCCTTCCCCGCCGCCCGGTTTGCGTTGCCTTTTTCCACCGGAGGCGCGAGATGGGCGAAACACAACCGGAGGCAAAGATGAAACGTCTTGTTCTTGCGCTGATCGTTGCGCTTGCATCCACATCGCCACTGGCCGCGCGCACGTTCGGCCCCCTCGTCACCCCGACCGAGATCCAGGCCGCCGAGGCCGCCCGGCCCATCGTTCTGGACACCCGCGGCCCGGCCTATGACCAGGGACATATCCCCGGTGCGATTTCGGCGCCCTATGGGCTGTTCCGCGGCCCGGCCGAAAACCCCGGCGCGCTGGTTCCGGTGGACGAGCTTCAGTCGCGCCTGCGGGCGCTTGGCCTGACGACCGACCGGCCGGTCGTCATCGTCCATCAGGGCAAGGACGATTCCGACTTCGGCTCGGCCGCGCGGGTCTACTGGACGCTGAAGTCCACGGGTTTCACCGATCTTTCCATCCTGAACGGCGGGATGAACGCCTGGCTGGCGGCGGGCCTGCCGCTGGAAACCGAAAAGGTCGTGCCGACCCCCTCGGACATCACTATCAGCTTTTCGGACGAATGGCTGGCCACCACGGACGAGGTGGAACGCATCGTCGACGGGCAGGAGGCTGCGCATCTGATCGACGCGCGCCCCCCGGCCTTTTTCGAGGGCAAGCAGGCGCATGAGGCCGCGGCCCGTCCGGGCACGCTGCCGGGCGCGGAGAACCTGCCGCATTCGCAATTCTTCGTCGGCGGGTCGCCCGCCATCGGCGGCGTCTCGACGGCCAAGGACGTGGCCGCGAAGCTGGGCCTGAAACAGGGCGAGGAAGTGGTGTCCTTCTGCAACACCGGCCACTGGGCGGCGACCGACTGGTTCGCGCTGTCGGAACTGGCGGGCGTTCCGGGGGTCAAGCTTTATCCCGATTCGATGGTCGGCTATTCGCAGACTGGCAAGCCCATGGAAAACACCCCCGGTCTCTGGCAGAATCTGAAGCGCCAGATCGGGGGGAACTGATGGCGGCCATTGCGGAACAGCCGGTTCCGGCGGGGGGCGAGGCGCTGCGGCGCCTGGCCCTGATCGTTGCCGCGCTCGTGCTGGTCGGGGCGTTGTCTCTGTTCGGCGGGCTGCGCTATGGCCTGCTGCTGGCGGTGGGGCTGGGCTTCGGCATCACGCTGGAGGGGTTGCGCTTCGGCTTTGCCGGACCGTGGCGGGCGATGATCCTCCGGCGCGAACCGGCGGGGCTGCTGGCGCAGCTGCTGGCCATCGCGCTGGTGTCGGTCGTGGCCTTTCCGCTGCTGTCGGGGCATCCGGGCGAACTGTCGGGGGCGGCGGCGCCGATCGGCTGGGCCATGGTGGGCGGCGCCTTCGTCTTTGGCGCGGCGATGCAGGTGGTGATGGGCTGCGGTTCGGGCACGCTGGTCAATGCCGGGTCCGGCAATGCGGTCAGCCTGCTGGCCCTGCCCTTCTTTGCCATCGGCAGCTTTGCCGGGGCCTATGGGCTGATCTGGTGGACCAGCCTTGGCGCCCTGCCGGTCATCACCCTGGGCGGGACCGAGGGGCTGGTGATCACGCTGGTCGGTCTGGCGGTGATCGCCGCCGTGGTGCTAGCCCTGGCCGCGCCGGGCACGCGCCGGGTGTCGGGGCGGCTTTTGCTGGCGGCGGTGCTGCTGGCCGGGCTGGCGCTGGCCAATCTGGTGATCTCGGGGCAGCCCTGGGGCGTGGTCTACGGGCTGGGCCTGTGGGTGGCCAAGGGGGCGGTCGCGATGGGGGCCGACCTGTCGGGGTCGGCCTTCTGGACGGCACCGGGCAATGCGGCCATCGTCCGGCAAAGCCTGCTGACCGATGTGACCAGCCTGACCAACCTCGGCCTGATCGGCGGGGCGTTTCTGGTGGCCGCATGGCGCGGCGGGCTGGCGCAGCCCCTGCCGAAGCTGCCCGCGCGGGCCTGGGCCGCCACGGTGGTGGCGGGGTTCCTGCTGGGCTTTTCCTCGCGCCTGGCCTTTGGCTGCAACGTGGGGGCGTTCTTTTCCGGCATCTCGACCGGAAGCCTGCATGGCTGGGTCTGGTTCGTCGCGGCCTTTGCCGGGGCGTTTCTCGGCATCCGCCTGCGCGCGCCGCTGGGGTTCGAGGTGCGCGCATGACCCGCCGGTTCACCGCGACTTTGTGCCTTGTGCTGATGGCCGGGCTGGTCGTCTTCGATCAGGCGACGACGCCGCTGAACCCCTGGCGCGCGCCCGCGGCATTCGCGCTCGGGTCCGGGCAGGCGGTTGCGGGCGGGTTCTGCGGGGCGCTGCCGCAATGACCCCGGCGGGCGGGCCGGCACTTTCGCCCGGCCCGCCCGCCAGAAACGGTTTTAGCTGGAACCCGGCCGACAGAGCCTTTATCTGATCGACCCGACGCATATCCTGTTCCAAAGGCCGGGCCGCCATGAGCACTGCATCCCTTTCCTTCCAGATCACCCCCAATGCCACGCCCATGCCCGAGGCAGAGCGGCTCAAGGCGTTCGAGAACCTGGGCTTTGGCACCCTGTTCTCGGATCACATGGTGGTCATCCGGTGGAGCGCGGATCGCGGCTGGCATTCCGCCACGGTCGGCGCGCGGGCGCCGTTCCCGATCGACCCGGCCTCGTCCGTGCTGCATTACGCGCAGGAAATCTTTGAAGGGATGAAGGCCTACCGCGGCGCCGACGGCCGCATCGTGCTGTTCCGGCCCGATGAAAACGCCCGCCGCTTCAACGAATCCGCCCGGCGCATGGCCATGCCCGAACTGCCCGAAGCCGATTTTCTGGCCGCGGTCGAACAGCTGATCGCCATCGACCGGAAATGGGTGCCGCAGGGCGAGGGCAGCCTTTACCTGCGCCCCTTCATGTTCGCGAGCGAGGCGTTCCTGGGCGTGCGCCCGTCGAAGGAATACATCTTCTGCGTCATCGCCTCGCCCGTCGGCCCCTATTTCAAGGGCGGCGCCAAGCCGGTCAGCATCTGGGCCTCGCAGACCTATACCCGCGCGGCCGTCGGCGGCACGGGGGCGGCGAAATGCGGCGGCAACTACGCGGCCAGCCTGATCGCGCAATCCGAAGCCTCGGCCCATGGCTGCGATCAGGTGGTGTTCCTGGACGCCAAGGAACACCGCTGGGTCGAGGAACTGGGCGGGATGAACATCTTCTTCGTCTTTCAGGACGGGTCGATCATCACCCCCCCGCTGGGCACCATCCTGCCGGGCATCACCCGCAAATCGCTGATCCAGCTGGCGCAGGATGCGGGGATCGCCATTTCCGAACGGCCCTATTCCTTTGACGAATGGCAGGCCGACGCCGCCAATGGCAAGCTGAAGGAAGCCTTCGCCTGCGGCACCGCGGCGGTGGTGGCGGGCATCGGCAAGGTGAGGTTCGAGGGCGGCGAGTTCACCATCGCCGATGGCCAGACCGGCCCGGTGACGACGCGCCTGCGCGAAAGCCTGGTCGGCCTCCAGCGCGGGGCGACCAACGATCCCTATGGCTGGGTGCGCGCGGTCGGCTGACCGGCGCATCGCGGCATCCTGACGGCCGGGGCCGCGAAACGCCCCGCCGCCGTCACGCCAGCTGTTGCCGCCACATCCTGCCGTAATGGCGCAAGGCGTCGGCATCGGCCGGGGTCGGAACCGCGGCCGTGACCGGCGCCGGCCCGCGCCCCCCAAGACAGAGCAGCGCCGCCCCGACCGAGGTTCCGGTGACAGAAACCGCGGTCCGCACCCCGTCGGGGCGCAAGGCGTGCAGCATCGCAAGATAGTCGCCGTTGCGCGCAAAGGGACCTTCGACGATCACCGGCCCGGCGGCGCCGGTCAATTCCAGGCAGGTGGCGGTCATCAGCGCCAGATAGAAGGACAACGCCACCATCCTCTCCCCCTCCGAGGCGGGGGTTCCGCGCCAGCACATCGCGCGGCCGCGAAATGGGCCCGAGGCAGGGTCCACCGCCGGCAGGATCATCACCCCCACGCCAAGGACGCGATTGCGATCGGCGACTGTTCCAGGGTCGCGCGCCCCCGCGCGAATGATCTCGTATTCGCGGCCGCCCATGAAACGGGCCGAGGGCACCGCCGTTCCCGCCGCGCTGACATTCACCAGAACATCGCGCGCGGGGTCCGGCGTCGTCGCGGCCCCGCCGACGGACATGGCGACGACCCAGGTTCCGGTCGAGACCACTGAAAACGGCGGCTCGGTCGCGATGACATAGGGATAGAGCGAGGCGTTGCTGTCATGTATCCCGCAGGACACCGGCGTATCGGGTGACATCCCGGTTTCCGCCGCAAGCGACGGGCGCAGCCGGCCCAGAACCTCGGCCGGGCGACGGGCGGGCGCGATCCGCCCCGCCAGCCCCAGCCGGTCGACAAGCGGCGAGAACCGCCCCTGCCAAGGATTCCACAGATCGGTATGGCAGCCCAGCGAGGTCACGTCGGTCGCCTGTTCCCCCGTCAGCCGGAACCCCCAGTATTGCGGATAGGTCAGCACCTGCGCGACCCGTTGCCGAAGCCCCGGCTGCGTTTCCAGCAGCCAGTGCACCTGCGCCCCGAGGTTCAGCCCCATCGGCAGCCGGGGCGAGCCGGTTTCCCCGAAATCGGGCCGGATCGCATCGTATCCGGCGGCCAGATCGTCCGGCCCGCCGTATTCGTAATCCAGCATCGGCGTGGCCAGATCGCCCTGCGCATCCAGCAGCACGCCCGCAGCGCCATGGGTGGTGACGGAAATCGCATCCACCCCATGCGCGGCGTGGAACTGCGCCAGATGGTGCAGAAAGAACCGCCAGTGCCCTTCAAGGTCGAAATGCGGATAGGGCGGCCCGCCCAGCACCGTGTTCGGCCGGGTGACGACCGCCACCTCCTGCAATGTGTCGGCGGCGACCAGCGCCAGCTTTGCATTGGTCTTGCCCACGTCGATGACGGCGATGTGCTTCATGGCAGGTGGAACATCGGGACCAGCGGCACTGCGACCGGCTCGTCACCCGGATGCGTCGCCATCAGGTCGGCCATATGCGCCCACCAGCGCCGCATCACCGGATGGTCGGGCAGCGCGTCCATACCGTGATCCGTGCGCCGCCACAGCACGCCGAACAACGCATTGGTTTCGGGGTCGAGGTGGATCGAATAATCCTGCACCCCCGCCTCTTTCAGCAGGGCCGCCAGTTCGGGCCAGATCTCGTCATGCCGCTTGCGGTATTCGGCGGCCTTGCCGGGAAAGAGCGTCATGCGGAACGCGTATTTTTCCATCTTTTCCCCCATATCGCCCAGAGGCGCGGCAACGCGATGACCGAAATCAGCAAGACGCCGATGATGATCGACATGACGATCCCCGGCACGTTCAACAGCCCAAGGCCGAATGTCACCAGCCCCATGACCAGCGCCGCGATCACCACGCCGGGAATCGACCCCGATCCACCAAGGATATTGACGCCGCCAAGGACGACCATGGTGACGACCTCCAGCTCGAACCCGGTGGCGATGGAGGGGCGCGTAGACCCTAGGCGCGCGGTCAGGCAGACGGCGGCCAGACCGCTCATCACCCCGGTCAGCAGGAACAGGATGAAGCGGATGCGCTCGACCCGGATGCCGGAAAACCGTGCGGCGGTGGCGTTGTTGCCGATGGCATAGACCATGCGGCCAAAGTTCGTGCCATGCAGCAGCAGGCCAAAGGCCAGCGCGGCCACCGCGAACAACGCCAGTTCAAAGGTGATCACCCACCAGACATAGCCCTGCCCGAACCAGCCGAAATCGGCCGGGTAGCCGGTAAACGCCCCGTCGCCCAGCACGATATAGCTGATGCCGCGAAACAGGCTCATCGTGCCGATGGTCACGACGATGGAGGGCAGGCCGAACCGCGCCACCAGCAGCCCGTTGAACGCGCCGCAGGCCAGGCCCGTGCCCAGGCCCAGGGCCACCAGAACCGGCGTCGGGCATCCGGCAGTCATCGCAACGCCCATGACGGTCGAGGCCAGCGCGATGATCGAGGCGACCGACAGGTCGATGTCCCCCGCGATGATCAGCATCGCCATGGCAAAGGCGATCATCGCCTTTTCAGTGAAGTTGTAGCTGGCGTCCGACAGGTTCCACGGGTCGAGGAAATAGGGCGACGCCAGCGCATTGGCGATGAAAATGGCGATGGCGACCGCGAAAAGCAGCGCCTCCCAGCTTTTCAGCCCACGCTTCCAGCCGGGGGTCAGCCGGTCGGGGATCTGGCGTCCGGTTGCGGTGGTCGTCATGCCGATACCTCGCGGTGTTCTGCCCGTTTCAGGATGATCCGGCCCTTCTGCCCCTGCCCTCGCGCGTTGAAGGCAATGGCGATCAGGATGGCCGACCCCGAAATCGCCATCTGCCAGAAAGGCGAGATGCCGATGACCGGCAGCGCGTTCTTGACGATGCCCAGGAACAGCGCCCCCATCACGCAGCCCGCGACCGACCCCGCGCCCCCCGCGATGGCGATGCCACCGATCACGCATGCGGCGACCACGTCCAGCTCGAATCCGCCCGCGATGTCGACATAGGCCACGGCATAGCGCGACACCCACAGGTATCCGGTCAGCCCGGCCAGCGCACCCGACAGCACAAAGGCCGCGAATTGCGTGCGCCCGACCGAGATGCCGGTATAGACCGCCGCATGGGGGTTGCCGCCGACCGCGAACAGCGCCCGGCCAAGTGCTGTGCGGTTCACCAGCACGGCCACGGCGGCGACGATGGCGATGGCAATCCAGGCCATGACCGGCAGGCCCAGGATCGTCGCGCGCGGGAATGCCTTGAACCCCTCGCTCATCTGATGGGCATTGATCCACTTGCCGCCGGTCAGAAGAAAGATGATGCCGCGATAGATGGTCATCGTCCCCAGCGTCACCACGATGGAGGGGATCGACAGCTTCCAGACCAGCAGCCCGTTCACCGCGCCCAGACAGGCGCCAAGCGCGATCACCGCCAGCAGGATCACCGGCAGCGGCACGCCTGCCCCGTTCATCAGCGCCGCGATCATCCCGCACAGGGCAAGGTTCGCGGCCACCGACAGGTCGATGCATTTGGTCAGGATCACGGCCATCTGCCCGAGCGCCAGGATGATCAGCGGCGAAGTGTCGGTGAACACCTTGGCCAGATTGCCCGGCGCGACAAAGCCCGGAAACCGGGTCGCGACCAGCACCAGCAGGATCAGGATTGCAAGGGCCAGGATCGCCTCGCGCGATTTCAGGATGTTCATGCGGCCTCCTCGCCGATGCCTGCGGCGGCGCGGACAAGGTTTTCCGGCGTCATCGCCGCACCCGCGAATTCGGCGGCGATCCGCCCCTCGCGCATCACGATCACCCGGTCGGACATGCCCAGAACCTCGGGGATCTCGCTGGAGACCATGATCACCGCCAACCCCTCGGCCGCGAGTTCGGACATGAAGTCGTGGACCGCGGCCTTTGACCCGATGTCGATGCCCTTGGTCGGTTCGTCCAGGATGATGACGCGGGGTTTCGTCGCCAGCCATTTGGCGATGACGACCTTTTGCTGGTTGCCCCCCGACAAAAGCCCCACGTCCTGATCCAGACTGGCCGCCCGCAGGTCCAGCCGCCGGGTATAGTCGCGGGCCAGCGCGAATTCCTCGGCCAACCGCAGGAAACCGCCGCGCGAGGTGCGGGCCAGCGACGGCAGCGTCACGTTCTGAAAGATCGGCAGGCCCTTGACCGCGCCCTGACGGCCACGATCCTCGGGGACATAGACGATGCCCGCCGCCACCGCCTCGGCGGTGGAGCGGATGACGCGCACGCCATCCTCCATCCGGCAAGCGCCCTTCGACGGGCGGGTGATGCCGAACAGCGCCTGCATCACCTCGGACCGGCCCGCGCCGACAAGGCCGTAAAAGCCCAGAATCTCGCCCCGGTGCAGAGTGAATCCGATGTCCTCGAACTCGGTCGGGTGGCTGTAGCCGGCGACGGTCATCACCGGCCGGCCGATGGTCGCGGGGCGCTTGGGATAGATCCGGTCGACCTCGCGGCCCACCATCATCTGCACCAGCGCAGCCTCGCGCACCTCGGCCATGCGGCCCTCGCCCACGAACTGGCCGTCGCGGAACACCGTCCAGCGGTCGGCGATGCGAAAGATCTCGTCGAACTTGTGACTGATGAACAGGATCGCCTTGCCCTGCGTCTTCAGCTTTTCGACCAGATCGTAAAGCTCGGCGATTTCCTTGTGCGACAGCGCGGCGGTCGGTTCGTCCATGATCACCACCCGCGCGTCGATGGACAGCGCGCGGGCAATGGCGACCAGATGCTTCGAGGCGATCCCCAGGTCGCGCAGCCGCACCCGCGGGTCCAGATCGGCGCCGATGGAGGCCAGCAGCCGCCCCGCCTCGCGCCCCATCGCCGCCCGGTCGATCAGGCCGAACCGCGTGCGCGGCGCATGGCCGATGAAGATGTTCTCGGCCACGGTCAATTCGTCGAACAGCACGGTTTCCTGATGGATCGCCGTGACGCCTGCCGCGCCCGCCGCCTGTGCGGTGGGGAAATGCGTCTCGTGCCCGTCGATGGCGATGGTGCCTTCGTCGGGCTGATAGATGCCGGTCAGAATCTTGACGATGGTGGACTTGCCCGCGCCATTCTCGCCGATCAGCGCCGTCACCTGACCGGGGTAAAGGTCAAGCTGCACGCCGTTCAGCGCCCGCACACCCGGAAAGCTTTTCGATATGCCGCGCAGACTCAGCACCGGAGTGCCGGTCGCGGGCGGGATCTGCGCCTGCATGACGGTCGGTCCTGTCGGGGAAAAGGAATGCCCGGCCCATGGGGGCCGGGCAGCTGCCTCAGAAGATCGACGAGAACTGGTCGATGTTCGAGGCGTCATAGGTGAACGGGTCGGCCATCGCCCCTTCGCTCTTGTCGTCAAGCTTGACGGTGCCCATGCGGCCCATCGGGATTTCCGCGCCGGGGCCGGCCTTGGCCTTGCCGCTGGCCAGTTCATAGGCGATATAGGTCGCCGCATAACCCAGGTCGATCGGGTTCCAGATCGCGAACGACTTGGACGCGCCCGATTTCACATGCCCCGCCATTTCCGACGGCAGACCCAGGCCGGTGACATTCACCTGCCCGACCTTGCCCGCATCCTCGACCGCCTGCGCGGCGGCGACGATGCCCACGCTGGTCGGCGCGATGATCGCCTTCAGGTTCGGATAGGTCTGCAACAGGCCCTGCGTTTCACGATAGGACTTGTCGGCCAGATCGTCGCCATAGACGGTAGCGACAAGGTTGATGCCCTTGTAATTCGGCAGCACCTTCTTGGCCTCTTCGATCCAGGTGTTCTGGTTGGTCGAGGTGGTGGTGGCCGACAGGATCGCCACATCGCCGCCTTCGGGCAGATGATCCGCCGCCAGCTTGACGATGGTATTGCCGATCAGCGCGCTGGACGACGGGTTCAGGTGCATCTGCCGCCCGGCAGGCGCCACGCCCGAATCCCAGGAGATCACGGTGATCCCGCGATCCATCGCCTTTTTCAGCGTCGGCACCAGCGCGTCGGTGTCATTGGCCGAAACGGCGATCGCATCCACCTTTTGCGCGATCAGGGCGTTGATCACCTCGATCTGGCCCTCGGCGGTGGTGTCGGTCGGGCCGGTGTAGATGATTTCCACATCGCCCAGTTCCTTGGCCGCCTCTTGCGCGCCCTTGTTCGCGGCCTCGAAAAAGCCGATGCCAAGCGCCTTTACCACCAGCGCGATGCGCTTGGTTTCGGCATGTGCGCCGGTCGCGATCAGCGCGGTCGCCAGCGCCGCCGTGGTCAGTGCCTTTCTCAGAATGCTCATCCGTTCCTCCCCGTGAGCCGTTGTCCTTGCGCGCCTAATCCTCCTGCGCGCGGGTCTTGCGTTCCTGCGTGGCCACCTCGGCCACGATCAGTTTCACTTCCGCCGCCTCCAGCATCTGCGCGGCACGGTCGGGTATCCGGTCGTCGGTGATGACGGTATGGATGCGCGACAGGGGGCACAGCAGCAGGCTGGAGCGGTTCATGAACTTGGAGCTGTCGGCCAGCACCACCAGCTCGTCCGCCTGGCCGATCAGCTTCTGTTCGGCCTGGACCAGCAGCGGGTCGCCCTCCATCAGCCCCAGGGGGCCAAGACCGCGACAGCCCATGAACATCCGCCGGGCATAGAAATGCCGGCTGCCGTCATCGTCGAAAGGCGACAGGATGATGTTCTGTTCGCGATAGATCGCGCCGGCCGGCAGCAGCACGGTGTTCCGCGTGTGCTTCAGCAGATGCTCGGCGATCGGAAAGCTGTTGGTAAAGACCTGCACCCGCCGCGCGGTCAGGGGGTGGACCATCTGGAACGTGGTCGTGCCGCCGTTGATGATGATCGCGTCGCCGTCGTCGCACAGGTCCACCGCCGCCTTGGCGATGGCGCGCTTTTCGGCGGCATGGATGGTTTCCTGCATCGCAAAGGGGCGGGCGTTGATCCCCACGAACTGCGGCGGCGCAATGGCCTCGGCCCCGCCGCGCACCCGGCGCAGCTTCTTTTGCATGTGAAGCTGGGCGATGTCGCGGCGGATCGTCGCCTCGGAGGCGGCGGTCAGCGCACACAGGTCCGGCACCGTCGCGACGGGGCGTTCCTGCACGGCAGACAGAATGATCCGGTGGCGTTCCGTTTCGTGCATCGCTTTCTCCCTTGCGCCGACTTTCCCCGCGGATTCGCGCAATGTCAATCATTTTCAATCGCAGAAAGCCATTCTGCGGGCGCATAATGATTGTTGATGATCGAAAATGATTGACAATCCGCCGCAGCTGGGCAGAGTCCGGCGCTGAGGACGCGCGGCACCGGACCCGTGCGCAAGGGAGGACACGATGACCACCACCCCCGCCGCCAACCGGCTTGAAAACCTGTGGGATGACGCCAGGGCAGCGTCGATGAGCGAATCGGAAAAGCTGCTGTATCGGTCGAACCTGCTCGGCTCGGACAAGCGCGTGACGAACTATGGCGGCGGCAACACCAGCGCCAAGGTGATCGAAACCGATCCCCTGACCGGCAATCCGGTGGAGGTGCTTTGGGTCAAGGGGTCGGGCGGCGACATCGGCTCGATGAAGATGGACGGGTTTTCCACGCTTTACATGGACAGGCTGCGCGCGCTGAAGGGCAAGTATCGCGGCGTCGCCTTCGAGGACGAGATGGTCGGCTATCTGCCCCATTGCACCTTCAACCTGAACCCGCGCGCGGCCAGCATCGACACGCCCCTGCACGCCTATGTGCCGAAGAAGCACGTCGATCACGTCCATTCGGATGCGATCATCGCCATCGCCGCCTCGGTCAATTCGCGCGACCTGACGCGCGAGATCTTTGGCGACGAAATCGGCTGGCTGCCGTGGAAGAAGCCCGGTTATGAGCTGGGTCTGTGGCTGGAAAAGCTGGCGGTGGAAAATCCGCAGATGAAGGGCGCGGTGCTGGAAAGCCACGGGCTTTTCACCTGGGCGGATGACGCGAAAGACTGCTATCTGACCACGCTGGACATCATCAACAAAGCCGCCGCCTGGCTGGAGGCGAAAACCGCCGGCAAGCCCGCCTTCGGTGGGCAGAAGGTGCCGACCCTGCCTGCCGCAGAACGCCGCGCCATCGCCGCGAAGCTGATGCCGGTGATCCGGGGGCTGATCTCCGGCGACCGCTACAAGGTCGGCCATTTCGACGACCAGCCCGCGGTGCTGGATTTCGTCGGATCGCAGATGCTGGACAGGCTGGCGCCGCTTGGCACCTCGTGCCCCGACCATTTCCTGCGCACCAAGATCCGCCCGCTGGTGGTGGCGTTTGACCCGGCCAAGCCCGATCTGGACGCCACGCTGGCCAGCCTGCCCAAAGCGGCCGAGGACTATCGGGCCGATTACGCCGCCTATTACGACCGCTGCAAGCACCCTGACTCCCCCGCCCTGCGCGATCCTAATGCGGTGGTCTGGCTGGTGCCCGGCGTCGGCATGATCACCTTTGCGCTGGACAAGGCGACCGCCCGCATCTCGGGCGAGTTCTATGTGAACGCCATCAACGTGATGCGCGGGGCCAGCGCGGTTTCCACCTATCAGGGCCTGCCCGAGCAGGAGGCCTTCGACATCGAATACTGGCTGCTTGAGGAGGCCAAGCTGCAACGGATGCCGAAACCCAAGGCGCTGGCCGGGCGCGTGGCGCTGGTCACCGGGGGCGCGGGCGGCATCGGGTCGGCCACGGCGGAAAGGCTCTTGTCCGAAGGCGCCTGCGTCGTGCTGGCCGACATCGACGGCAAGGCCGCGGCCGATGTGGCGGCGGGCATGGCGCGGGTGTTCGGCACGGATGTGGTGCGTTCGGTCGCGATGAATGTCACCGAGGAATCGCAGGTGATTGGCGCCTATGCCGAAACGGCGGTGGAATTCGGCGGCATCGACATCCTGGTGTCGAACGCCGGGATCGCCAGTTCCGCCCCGGTCGAGGAGACCAGCCTCGCGCTGTGGAACAGGAACATGGACATCCTGTCCACCGGCTATTTCCTTGTCAGCCGCGAGGCGTTCAAGCAGTTCCGCCAGCAAAAGATCGGCGGGGCGGTGATCTTCGTCGCGTCCAAGAACGGCCTCGCGGCCAGCCCGAACGCATCCGCCTATTGCACCGCCAAGGCGGCGGAGATCCATCTGGCGCGCTGCCTGGCGCTGGAGGGGGCCGAAGGCGGCATCCGCGTGAACGTGGTCAACCCCGATGCCGTGCTGCGTGGGTCAAAGATCTGGTCGGGCGAATGGCTGGACCAGCGCGCCGCCACCTATGGCAAGGACAAGGAAGGACTGGAGGAGATGTATCGTCAGCGGTCCATGCTGAAGCGGTCCGTCCTGCCCGAGGATATTGCCGAGGGCGTCTATTTCTTCGCCTCCGACCTTTCCGCCAAATCGACGGGCAATATCCTGAACGTCGATGCCGGCAATGTTCAGGCCTTTACGCGCTGAGGGAACGGATATGACGCAGACCTATGACCTTGCGCGCGAAGCCTTTGGCGAGTTCGGCATCGACACCGAGGCCGCGATGGCGACCCTTTCCGGGATCGCGATTTCCGTCCATTGCTGGCAAGGCGACGATGTGCGCGGGTTCGAGAAACGCTCGGGCACATCGGGCGGCGGCATCCAGGCGACGGGGAACCACCCCGGCCGCGCCCGCACGCCGGATGAATTGCGCGCCGATCTGGATTTCGCCTTTTCCATGATCGCGGGCCGCCACCGGCTGAACCTGCACGCCTGCTATATGGACACGCCCGAGGCGCCCGACCGCGACGCGATAGAATACCGCCATTTTGCCCCATGGGTCGACTGGGCAAGGGATCGCGGGCTGGGCATCGACTTCAACCCGACCTTCTTCGGCCATGCCAGGGCCGACGACAACCTGACGCTTTCGCACCCCAACAGGGGCATCCGCGATTTCTGGATCGAACACGGCCGCCGCTCGCGCGAGATCGCGGCGCGGATCGGGGCCGAACTGCAAAGCGCCGCGGTTAACAACGTCTGGATACCCGACGGCTACAAGGACACGCCGGTCGACCGCATGGCCGCGCGCGAACGGTTGCGGGCATCGCTGGATGACATGCTGGCCCCCCGGCACGACCGCGATCACATGATCGACGCGGTGGAATCCAAGCTGTTCGGCATCGGGGTCGAGGCCTGCACCGTGGGCAGCCACGAGTTCTATCTGGGCTATGCGGCGCGCAACGACATCGCGCTCTGCCTCGACATGGGGCATTTCCACCCGACCGAGAATGTCGCGGACAAGCTGTCGGCCGTGGCGCTCAGCATCCGGGACATCCTTTTGCACGTCTCGCGGCCGATGCGGTGGGACAGCGACCATGTGATCGTGCTGAACGACGACATTCTTGCCATGGCGCAAGAACTGGTCTTTGCGGGCCTGCTGCCGCGCACGCGCATCGGGCTGGACTATTTCGACGCCACGATCAGCCGCACCGCGGCCTGGATCATTGGGGTGCGCAACATGCAAAAGGCGCTGCTGCGGGCGCTGCTGCTGCCGCAGGCGATGCTGAAACAGGCCGAGGCACGGCTGGATTTCACCGCGCGGCTGGTCTGGACCGAGGAGGCGAAGGATCTGCCCTTTGCCGCCGTCTGGGCCGAGTTCTGTGCCCGGAACGAGGTGCCGACCGGCCGCGCGCTGATCCGCGAACTGGAAAGCTATCAGCGGGCGGTGTCCGGTCGCGGCTGACCGTCCCGCTCCCCCTTGCCCCTGCCGGTCGCCTGCGTCACGATGCGGACGGCTGACAGGGGGGCGGGAATGTCGATGAACGTGGCGCGCGCTTGTGAATATCCCGCAGACGGCAGGCCGCAGGCCAGCCGCAGGGGGCAGGAATGAACCGCCTTTACCGTTCCACCCAGACCGAGGCTTTTGCGCGGGGCGAGGAATTCGGCCGCGCCCATGGCGCCCGCATCGCGGCCGTCATCGAAGGATACCGCACCATGTGGCGGGGTCATGCGCCCGGCCATGACGCCATGGCCGATGGCGAACGATCCCTGGCCGCGACCCAGGGCTTTGCCCCGCATCTTGCCGCGGAAATGCACGGCATGGCCAAGGGCGCGGGGCTGGATCCCCGCCTGATCGGCGCGATCAACGCGAGGACCGAGATTCTGGGCGCGCTGCGTGCCCCGACGCGGGGCGAATGCTCGGCCGTGATCGCGCTCGGCGAAGGCGGCAACATGCCGCCCGTCGCGGTGCAGACCTGGGACTGGTATCACCGCTTTCGCGATACCTGGATGGTCTGGGAAATCCCGCTGGAGGATGGGACCACCACTCGCACGATGACGGAATGCGGCATCGTCGGAAAGGCGGGGATGAACACCCGTGGCCTTGGCCTGCTGTTCACCATCCTGCACCATAGCGCCGACGGGCAAGGGATCGGCGTGCCGGTTCATGTGGTGGCCCGCGCCACGCTGGACCTTGGCGCGAACATCGCCCATGCGGCGCAGATCGCGGCCTCGGCCGGGGTCAGCGCCTCGACCTCGCTAAACCTGTCGGCCTGGGACGGCAAGCGCGCCGCCGCGATCACGGTCGAGGTCTATCCCGGCGGGCCGGGTTTCGTGCTGCCCGATGCCGCGGGGCTGCTGGTCCACACCAACCATTTCCTGGACCCGCGCCCCGCCGCCTGCGACACCGAGCCAAAGGCAAATCCCGACACCCTGCTGCGGCGCGACATGCTGATGCGCCAGCTTTCGGGCGGCGTGCGCGATGCGGCGCAGGTCGTGGCCGCGATGGACAGCCATATCTGCGGCGATGCCGGGATCTGCTGCCACCCGCTTCCCGGCGACGCGGACGATCAGTATGCCACGCTTGCCACGGTCAGCCTCGACCTCGCGCAGGGCAGGATGACCGTCCACGACGGCGGGCCGTGCACCTGCGATCTGGCTGCCGCCTGACCGCGATCAGCGGACAGGATTTTTCCTGCCATTTGATCCGCCGCAAGGTGGCGGGTGCGGGACGGCGGTATTTCCCTCGGCAACGGGCCATCCCGGCCCGCGCCCACAGGAGAATCGCCATGAAACTGTCCCGCCTGATCGTCCCCGCCCTGATCCTTGGCCTTGCGGGGGCCGCACAGGCCGCCGAAGTGGAAATCCACATGATGAACAAGGGCGCCGACGGCGCGATGGTGTTCGAGCCCGCCTTCGTCAAGGTCGCCCCCGGCGATACGGTAAAGTTCATCCCCACCGACAAGAGCCATGATGTCGAGGCGATCAAGGAAATGCTTCCCGCAGGCGTGGCGCCGTTCAAGGGCGAGATGAACAAGGAATTCGACCTGACCGTGACCGAGCCGGGCGTCTATGGCATCAAATGCACCCCGCATTTCGCCATGGGCATGGTCGCGCTGATCCAGGTCGGCGATGCGCCGGCGAACCTCGATGCCGCCAAGGCGGTCAAGCTGCCGAAAAAGGCGCAGGAGCGGATGGACAAGGCCTTTGCGCAGGTGAACTGACGCCTGCCGCACTGGCGGGGGTTCCGCGGGCCGGGCTTTTCCGGAAGCCCGGCCCGCATCCTGCCTAGGGCTTGCGCCCCAGATCGTGCAGCACCTGCGCGATGCGGGACGAAATTCCCTTTACCGCCTCGCCCCCCTTGGCCAGCAGGATGCGGAACTCCTCCTCGGCTGCGGCGACGGGCGAGGGACCGTCCTGCGGCAGCGGCGGCAGGATATGGGCGAAATAGGTCTTGTCCAGCAGCCGGTGAAGCAGCCTTTCCCCCACGAAAGGCCGGTCGTTGTTCAGCGCCCGCGCCGCGCGCAGCAGGTTGCGGATGTCATATTGCACGGGGTTCAGGTCGGGCACCTGTTTGGGCAGGGCCAGCAGCGTATAGACCCCGATCCGCGCCGTGCGGACCGAGCTTTCCATGGTGAAGACCACATCGTTGTTCGTCTCGACGAACTGGCCCAGCAGGGCCAGGTTGGTGCAGCCTTCGGGCACCACGCGCGGACGGTCGCCGGCGGCGCGCGGCATGAATTCCGCAGTGATATAGGGCATCAGCGCCAGGCGAACCTTTGTCGCCGCCGCCACCTCGTCGATGCGGTCGGCAATGCCCAGATGATGGCAAAGCTCTTCCAGGATCTCGCGGCCGGTGCAGGAGGGCATCGGCTTTTTCACCCGGTCGCCCGGCTTGTCCATCAGCAGGCCAAAGACCCAGATCACCAGCACATCGCCCGGCTGGTCGGGGAAATGCGGCTGGCGGTTGCAGGTAAAGCTCATCAGCCAGGCGCTGTCGGTAAAGGTGATGATCCCGCCGGTGACGGTGCGGCCGGACCAGGGGTCGTTGACCGACAGCTCTGCCAGCTTTTCGGTGAAGGGCGACGGGCGGCAGGTCAGCGTCGCGGATTCCCAGGCCGACCGATCGGTGTCGCAATAGAATTTCTCTGGCTTGCCAAAGACCGGCGCGGCCTTGGCCAGATTGCGCCACAGCGTCCAGGCGCTGTCCGGGCCGGGATCGGTGCGGCCGCGGATCGGGGCGGGCACGGTCTCCATGTCGCCATAGGCCGTGCCTTCGGTGATCGAGCCGGTCAGCGCAAAGACCAGATCGTCCGGCGCCACGGCGATCTCTGCCCCGTCCCTGCAGATCAGGGCCGTGACACGCCGCCGGTCGCCCTCGGTCTCGAACCGCATGTCGTCGACCTGCGTGTCCAGCCGGATCTGCACCCCCTTGTCCCGCAGCATCCGCGCCAGCGGCACGACAAAGGTGTCGAACTGGTTGTATTTGGGGAAGATCAGCGCCGACATGTCGTTCAGACCATCCAGCGCATCCAGGAAACGGTGCATGTAAAGCTTCATCTCCAGCACGCTGTGCCAGTTCTGAAAGGCGAACATCGTGCGCCAGAAGAACCAGAAGTTCGTGTCGAGGAAACCTTTGGAAAAGAACTGCTCGACGGTGATGTCGTCCAGTTCCTCCTTGCGCTTCAACAGCAGGCGGATCAGCTCCCACTGCTGTGCGGTGCTCAGGCCCAGGGTGGAGAAATCGCGGATCTGGCCCTGACGATGCATCAGCCGGGCCTTGGACCAGTTCGGGTCGTTGTCGTTGACCAGCCGGTATTCGTCCAGCACGCTATAGCCTTCGGGCAGTTCCAGCGCGGGCACGTCCTGAAACATGTCCCACAGGTTGTCGTAGTTCCAGTTCATCTCGCGCCCGCCGCGGATCAGATAGCCCTTTTCGGCATCCCCCGCCCCATCCAGCGAGCCGCCTTCCACCCCCTGATTTTCAAGGATGGTGATGTTCGCGGCCGGCATTCCGCCATCGCGGATCAGATAGAAGGCCGCCGCCATCCCGGCGATCCCCCCGCCGACGATCCAGGCCTTTCTCCGCTCAATCCCTTCGGGCGCGACCGGCCGGTTGCGCGCATAGGGCGACAGAAGGTCGGGCGGCGGCAGGCAGTTTTCCGGGCTGTTGCGCCAGTAGCCCTGCGATGAATCGGGATCGGGGCGCATGGGTCTGCGATCCGCCCGGTGACGGATCGGATCGAAACGGGAATCGGGCGGGGTATTTGCTGGCATGTCTTTGCTCCGGCCAAGGCAGGCGATCTGCAAGGGGGAATGTAGCGCCCTGCCATATGGCGACCAATCCGGGCTTCAATCAACCTGAACGTGACAAAAGCGCAGTCTTCGCGGCATCTTTATTATAGACTTCAATATTATGTAATTCTGTATATGATTTGGCGAAAGCACAGTGGCGCAGGGCAGGTGAAAGATGACGGATGCGACCCTTCCCGCCATGGAAGCCCGCGCGACCGAGGTGGCGACACTGCTGAAGACCCTGGCCCATCCGGCGCGGCTGGTGCTGGCCTGCACATTGGCCGAGGCCGAATATTCGGTTGGCGGGCTGGAGGAACGGCTGGGCATCCACCAGCCCACCCTGTCGCAGCAATTGGGCGTCCTGCGCGAGGCGGGGGTCGTCTGCACCCGGCGCGAGGCAAAGCAGATCTTCTATCGGCTGACCGACGAAAAGGCCGCGCGACTGGTCGGCGCGCTTTACGCCATATTCTGCAACGAAGGGGAAATCCGGTGACAGGCTATCTTGCCCCGCTTGGCGGCGGCGCGCTTCTGGGGCTGTCGGCGGTGCTGTTTCTGGTGCTGACGGGGCGCATCGCCGGGATCAGCGGGCTTTTCGGCCGGATCGTCGATGGCCACCCGGTCGGGGTGAACATGGCCTTCCTTCTGGGCCTGCTGACCGGCCCCTGGACCTTTGCGCTGATTTACGGAAAACTGCCGCAGATTTCCATCGCCGCCCCCCTGCCGAGCATCCTGATCGCCGGGCTGCTGGTGGGATTCGGCACCCGCATGGGATCGGGCTGCACCTCGGGGCATGGCATCCTCGGGCTTGCCCGCCTGTCCAGACGATCCTTTGCCGCGACCGCCACCTTCCTGATCACCGGGATCGTCGTGGCGACGGCCAGCGGTGCCCTGTCATGAAAACGCATGTCCTGCGCCTTGCGGCCGCGCTTGTCGCCGGGGCCATCTTCGGCTTTGGCCTGTCGCTTTCCGGCATGGTCGATCCGACAAGGGTGCGCGGTTTTCTCGACATCGGCAGCGGACATTGGGATGCCAGCCTGATCTTCGTTCTGGGCGGCGCAGTCGCCGTCGCACTGCCCGGCGTGGCGCTTGCCCACCGGATGCGGCGCCCGGTGCTGGACGATCAGTTCCATCTTCCGCAAAAAACGGCGATCGACCGGCGGCTGATCCTCGGCTCGGCGATCTTCGGCGCAGGCTGGGGCTTGGCCGGTTTCTGCCCCGGCCCGGCGCTGTCCGCCCTGACCACCGGCCTGCCTTCCGTCATCCTGTTCGTGGCGGCGATGGCGGCGGGCATGGCCCTGCACGACCACGGGCTGGCGGCCGGACGGAAGCGCCCGTAAAAAGATTGCGGGCCGTGGATCCTGGTGCCGGTGACGGGGTGCCGTCGCGTGCCAGCATCACCCCGTCGCCCCCTGATGGGGCTGACCGCCGTGGGGACAAGGATGGCCACTCCTGCCCCCGAGGCGTGAAGCTGCCCGGCCGCCGGGAACAATAATTTATATGCTCATATTTTTGTATACATACAGTCAATATTTGTGTTCATTTCGGGATGCGCAGAATCATGCGCCGCTTTGGCGGAACGGCCCACGGCGCGCCAAAGCGGCGGCAGACTTGCGAAAAAGCGGATTGTCCTGATCGGGAGGAAAGGGATGTCTCTGGTATCGGTCGTCGCGGCTTCGGCTGCGGCCTGCACGCTGCTCGCCCCGATGGCCTTCGCCCAAGGGGTGAAAATCGCCTTCATCGGCAGGGGCGTGGCGGACGGCGTGATCAACGGCGTCAAGGACGTGCCGATCATCGTGGGCCTGGGCAAGTTCAACTCCACGCCCGCACGCTTTGCGACATTCGGCAAGGGCATCCCGACCATCAAGGACGGCAACTTCGTCCGCCCCGACGATCTTTGAACGCACAGCGCCGGGCGCGCAGGCCGCGCCCGGCCATTTCGGGGAACGGAAATGCAATTCGACAGCGAGTTCGACTTCATCGTCTCGGGCGCGGGATCGGCGGGATGCGCGGTCGCGGGGCGGCTGGCGGACTCCGGCCGGTTCCGCGTTCTGCTGCTGGAGGCGGGGCCGAAGGACAACGCTTTCTGGATCAATGTCCCGATGGGTTATCCGATGCTGTTCACCAACCCCAAGGTGAACTGGATGTTCGAATCCGAACCCGAGCCGGAACTGAACAACCGCCCGATGTATAACCCGCGCGGCAAGGTTCTGGGCGGCACCAGTTCGATCAACGGGATGCTCTATGTCCGCGGACATCCCAACGATTATGACACTTGGGCGCAGCTGGGAAATCCCGGCTGGGGCTGGGACGATGTGCTACCGTTCTTTCGCAAGGCCGAGGATCAGACCCGTGGCGCCGACAACCATCATGGCACCGGCGGGCCGCTGACGGTTTCGGACCAGCCCAACCCCTCGCCCGTGGCGCTGGCGATCATTGAGGCCGCGGTGCAATCGGGCGTGCCACGCAACCCCGATTTCAACGGGCCGCAACAGGAAGGCGCCGGTCTGTTCCAGACCACGACGCGCAAGCGCCGCCGCTGGAATTCGGCCCGCGCCTATCTGTCGGCGGGCCGCGCCAACCTGCGGGTGGACACCGGCGCCCATGCGACGCGCGTGATCCTGGAGGGCAAGCGCGCCATCGGCATCGAATACCGCCAGAACGGCCGCATCCTGCGCGCCCGCGCCCGGCATGGGGTGATCGTCAGCGGCGGGTCGTTCGGGTCGCCCCAACTGCTGCAACTGTCGGGGATCGGACCGGGCGAACATCTGCGCGACATGGGCGTGCCGGTGCTGCACGACCTGCCCGGCGTGGGATCGGCGCTGCGCGACCATTTCTATGCCTCGCTAATCTTTCGCTGCCACGAGCCGGTGACGATCAACGAACTGGCCCGCAGCCCGCTGCGTCAGGTCATCGCCGGGGCGCAATATGTGCTGGCAAAGCGCGGGCCGCTGGCGGCGAACGGCATCTTTGCGGGCGTCTTCACCCGCACGAACGAGACGAAGGCGCGGCCGAACCTTCAGATCAATACCAACATCTGGTCCGTCGCCTCGCGCGATAAAAAGGGGATGAAGGTCCACGACTTTCCCGGCTTTACCATGAGCCCGGTGCATCTGGACCCGGTTTCCACCGGCGAGGTGCGGCTGCGGTCGCCCGACCCCTTTGCCGATCCGGTGATCCGCCACAACTTCTTTCGCGACGAGGTGGATCGTCAGGCGATGGTCGATGCCGTGCGCATCGTGCGCCGCATCGCCGCCCAACCGGCGCTTGGCCGCTATATGGCGGGCGAGATCCGGCCGGGGGCCGAGGTGCAGACCGATGCCGAGATCGTGGACTGGCTGCGCGCGAACGGTATCGCCAACCTGCATCCGGTCGGGTCCTGCGCCATGCTGCCGGGGCCGATGGGCGTGGTCGACCACCGGCTGCGCGTCCACGGGATCGACGGGCTGCGCGTGGCCGATGCCTCGATCATGCCGCGGCTGCCGGCGGGCAACACCAATGCGCCGTCGATCATGATCGGCGAGAAATGCGCGGCGATGATCCTTGAGGACATGGCCGCAAAAGGCACGGAGGCGGCATGAGGGGCGAAACCGATTACGACGTGATCGTCGTGGGCGCGGGGGGCGCGGGGCTGTCGGCGGCGCATGTGGCGGCGCTGGACGGCGCGCGCGTCCTGCTGGTCGAGGCGGACGACAAGGCGGGCGGTTCGACCGCGCTGTCGGGGGGCGTGTTCTATGCCGCCGGAACCTCGCTGCAACGCAAGGCCGGGATCGTGGACGACCCCGAGGCGATGTATCGCTATTACCTGCACATCAACCAATACAAGCTGGACCCGGCGCTGGTCCGCCGCCTGTGCCTTGACGCGACGCCGGCCTTTGAATGGCTGGTGGGCCTTGGCGTCGATTTCCCCGAGGAGAACCTTTATTGCTCGGGCGTGGACAAGATCCGCCGCGGGCATCGCGCCCGTGGCCACGGGGCCGAGATCGCCGAGGTGCTGGAAGGCTCGCTGACCGGCAAGACCGTCGATGTCGCGTTGCGCACGCGGGTGCAAGACCTGCTGCTGCGCGACGGCCGCGTTACCGGTATCCGCATCGACGGGGATGAGGTGACGGCGGGCGCGGTGGTGCTGGCGACGGGCGGCTTCGGCGCCAACCGGCAATTGCTGGCCGAACTGTTCCCGACGGCGGCGGCGCAGGGCGATCTGTCGTGGTATATCGGCTCGCCCCATTCGCAGGGCGACGGCATCCGTCTGGGCCGCCGTCTGGGCGCGGGCGTGACCCGGCCCGACCGGGGGCTGCTGCTGATGACCCCCGGCTGGGCGAAAGAGCTGGAGACCTATCTGCCCCCCTGGCTGATCCACGTCACGCATGAGGGGCGGCGGTTCGTCGACGAATCCTGCGAATATTCGATCCTGGCCGAACTGTTGAACGAACAGACCGCGCGCGAATGTTTCTCGATCTTTGACGAGGCGGCGCGGGCCACGGCGAAATCCGTCACCGCGCCCAACTGGTCCGCCGACCGGCTGGCGCATTTCATCGCGGGTGGCCAGATCGCCAAGGGCGACACGCTGGAGGAACTGGCGGGCAAGCTGGGGATCGACGCCGAAACGCTGGCCACCACCGTCGCCACCACCAACCGCTCGACGGCGGCGGGCGCGGATGAGCAATTCTTCAAGGATGCCGCGCATCTGAAACCTATTGCGACCGCCCCCTTTTATGGCGCGCGCATCCGCCCGGCCATCGTCTGCTGGACCGGCACCGGATTGCGGATCGACACCGGGGCGCGGGTGCTGGACCATGCCGACCGGCCGATCCCCGGCCTTTATGCGGCGGGCGAAACCACGGGCGGGATGTTCGGCCCCTGCTATGCCGGGGGCGGGGCGTCGATCGGCAATGCCATCGTCTTTGGCCGGGTGGCAGGCAGCAATGCGGCGCGCGAGGGTGCGGCATGATCCTTGGTATCCATCACGCCGCCATCTCGACCCCCGATCTGGACCGGGCTCTGGCGTTCTATTGCGACCTGCTGGGGTTCACCGTGGCCAGCCGGATGGACTGGCCCAGGGGCACCGCCCTGCCCGACACGATCCTTGGCGTCCGGGACACCGCCGCGCGGCAGGCGAAACTGCGGGCGGGCAACTGCTTTCTGGAAATATTCGAGTTTTCCAGCCCCCCGCCCCGCAGCCACGACCGCGCGATCCAGGACCACGGCATCACCCATCTGTGCCTGCATGTCCGCGATCTGGAGGCGGAAGTGGCGCGGTTGCAGGCGGCGGGCATCACCTTTCGTTCCGATCCGCAACTTCGGCCGACCCATGCCTCGGTCTATGGGCACGACCCCGACGGCAATGTGCTGGAACTGCTGGAGGTCATGGACGACAGCCATCCGTTTTCCTTCACCACGCTAAGCCGAAAGGATCAGGCATGAGCCGCTTTTACGGAACCCTGTTCCAGCACGGATATGTCGTGGCCGATGTCGCGGCCGGGGTGAAGCACTGGGCCGAAACCATGGGCGTCGGGCCGTTCTTCGTCTATCCCACGCCCATCCCGTTCCAGATCCTCAAGGTCTGGGGGCAGGAGGTGTCGCGTCAGATTCACAAACGGGTGGTCATGGGCTATTCCGGGCCGGTGCAGATCGAACTGATCGAGCCGACGGATGCGCCCTCGCCCTATCTGGATTTCCTGAAAACCCGCGGCGAGGGGTTGCAGCATTTCGGCTTTCTCTGCGATGATTTCGACGCCCAGATCGCCGCGGCCGAGGCGCGGGGTCTGGTCCGCGCCATCGAGGGGCGGCAGGCGGCGTCGCGCATGTGCTATCTGCACGACCCCCGGTCGCCCGATGCGCCGATGATCGAACTGGTGGACCTGAAGCCCGAACGCCGCACGATGTTCGACAGGATGCGCCAGCCCTCGGTCGGCTGGGACGGCAGCGATCCGCTGCGCAATCTGTAAGGGGAAACGGGCATGGAATACCGCAGGCTGGGCCGGTCGGGCCTTTCCATCTCGGCCGTGGGGCTGGGGTGCAACAACTTCAACTGGACGATCGACGAGGCGCAGTCGAAACGCGTGGTCGATGCCGCGCTGGATGCCGGGATCACCTTTTTCGATACGGCGAACATCTATGGCCGCTCGGGCGGGTCCGAGGAATTTCTGGGCCGCGCGCTTGGCCCCCGCCGGGCCGAGGCGGTCGTCGCCACCAAGTTCGGGATGCAGATGGCCGACGGCACGCGGGGGGCCGACCGCAGCTATATCATCCGCTGCGTCGAGGACAGCCTGCGCCGTCTGGGCACCGACTGGATCGACCTTTACCAGCTGCACGAATCCGACCCGGCCACCCCGGTCGACGAAACGCTGCACGCGCTGGACCTGCTGATCGCGCAGGGCAAGGTGCGCTATATCGGCACGTCCAACATGGCCGACTGGGAAATCGCGCAGGCGCATTACCTGGCGCGGGAACTGGGGGTGCAGCGATTCATCTCGCTGCAAGCCGAATATTCGCTGATCCGCCGCGGGGCGGAGACTGCGACCATCCCCTGTCTGACTGCGCTTGGCATGGGGTTGCTGCCCTATTTCCCGCTGGCCTCGGGGCTGCTGACCGGGAAATACCGGGGCGATGCGGCAGCGGACAGCAGGTTCGCCAAGATCGACCGTCTGGCCGACCGCTATCTGACGCCGGAAAACCTGGCCTGCGTGGAACGCATCGCCGGCTGGTGTCAGGCGAACGGTCTGGCGATGACGGATGTGGCCTTTGCCTGGCTTCTGTCGAAACCCGTCGTCGCCTCGGTCATGGCGGGCGCGACCAAGCCCGAACAGGTGATCGCCAATGCGAAATCCGCCGACCTGCACCTGACCCCGGCGCAGATCGCCGAGCTTGAAGCCTTGCTGAAGGAGACGCAGGAATGAAGGTTGCCGTCATCACCGGCGCGGGATCGGGCCTTGGCGCCGCGACCGCCCGCCGGTTCCGCCGCGACGGGTGGGAACTGGTTCTGGGCGACCTGCGCCCCGAGGGGCTGGCGGCCATCGCCGCCGAACTGGGCGCCGCCGCCGTCGCCTGCGACGTGTCGGACGAGGCGCAGGTGGCCGCACTGGTGCAGACGGCCATCGACCGGCACGGGCGGCTGGACTGCATGATCAACAATGCGGGCATCCTGGGCGCGCTCGGCCCCATCGGCCAGACCGAGGCGCGGGATTTCAACCGCGTGCTCGACATCATGGTCAGCGGCGTCTTTTACGGCACCAAGCACGCCGCCAATGCCATGGGGCCGGATGGGGGGTCGATCCTGAACACCGCCAGCCTTGCCGGGATCGGGGCCTGGGCCAATCATTCCTATACCACGGCGAAACATGCGGTCGTCGGGCTGACCCGGTCCAGCGCAGTGGAGCTTGCCCCCAGGCGGATCACCGTCAACGCGCTGGCCCCCGGCAACGTCATCACCACCATGACCAGCAACCTCAGCGGCAGCGCGCAGGCAGCCTATGACCGTGCGCTTGGGCGCAATCCCATCCCCTATGTCTGCACGCCCGAGGATATTGCCGATGCCTTTGCCTATTTCGCTGGCCCCTCGGCACGCGGGATCACCGGGCAGGTCTTGACCATCGACAGCGGGTTGAGCGTGGCGGTCGTGCCCCCGGCCTATCACCTGTCGCCGACGAAATTCGTCGACTGACGGGCAGGGCCGTGGCCGGTCAGGCCACGGCTTCGGCCACGCGGCGCTCGATCTCCTCGCGGATGATCTTGCCGCTGGTGCTGCGCGGGAAATCCTCGATGGCGATGAAGACCACGCCCTTGGGCCGCTTGTATCCGGCCAGGTTTTCCCGGCACAGCGCGATCACCGCCGCCTCGTCCAGCGTGTCGTCGGTGCGCGCGATCACCGCCACCGGCACCTCGCCCCAGCGGTCGTCGGCGCGGCGGACGACGATGGCATCGGCCACCCGCGGGTCGGACAGGATCACGCGCTCGATCTCGGCCGGATAGATGTTCTCGCCCCCGGATTTGATCAGGTATTTCGACCGGCCCGCGAATTCATAGCCGTAGGCCGTGCGGCGGAACAGGTCGCCCATGTGGAACCAGCCGCCGCTGAAACAGTCGCGGTTCACCGCCTCGGCATTCCAGTAGCCGCTGAACAGCGTCGGCCCCTTGACCCATGCCTCGCCCGTCTCGCCCTCGGCCACGTCCTGCCCGTCGGGGCCGACAAGGCGCAGTTCGGTCAGGATCGACAGCTTCTTGGCCAGATTGCGCGGCAGGGTGCCCGGATGGATCAGGTCGCCCGACAGCGGCGGCATCCCGGTTTCCGTCGCGCCAAAGGAATTGAGGAAGGGCGCATCCAGCAGCCGCGTGATGTCCTCCATCACCGCGGCGGGCACCATGTCGGCCATCGCCCCCACCGCCTTGACGCCCCGGATCTTCGGTCGCCGCTCGTGCAGGCGGGCCAGCAGCAGCTCGGTCGTGGCGGGCACCGTCATCAGCCAGCCGACGCGAAACTCCTCCAGCGTGTCGATGATACGGTCGGTGTCGAATCCGTCCATGATCACCGTCGTCCCGCCGATCAGCAGGGTGGAAAACAGATGCTCGGTGCCGCCCATGTGGAACATCGGTGCCCATGAGATATAGGCGTCGTCCCGCGCCAGCCCCAGGTCCAGCCGAAAGGCGCACATCCGCGCGATCTGCGCTCGCTGGCTGATCACCGCGGCCTTGGGGCGGCCCGTGGTGCCCGAGGTATAGATGATGTTGAACCCGTCCTCGGCCTGCGCCTGTTCGACGGCTTCGCCCTCGCGCCCCAGCGTCTCGATGGGCAGAGGCACGCGCGCAGGGCTGGCGGCAAGCGCCAGCGCCCGGTGCCGGGCAGAGGCGATGACCACCCGCGGATCGACCAGATCGACGCACCATTGCAGTTCCGCCGCCACCAGCCGCCAGTTCAGGCAGGCGACCATCGCCCCCAGCTTGGCGCAGGCCAGCTGGACCAGCGAATATTCCATGCGGTTTTCCGACAGCACCGCCACCCGGTCGCCGCGCCCCACGCCATGCGCCACCAGATCGGCGGCGATCCGGTCGGCCAGCCCCATCAGCGTGGCATAGTCGATGCGCCGGTCGCCCTCGACCAGGGCCAGCGCCCCCGGCTGTTCGGCGGCACGCGCGGCGATCAGCCGCCAGACGGTGCTGGACCCGGCGGAAAGGATGTCGGACATCAGGGCTTCTCCCGAAGGGTGGCGGTCAGGACGGGCATCTCGCGCCCGGCGGCGGACAGGCTGGCGCGATCACCATCCTCCAGCGTGATGGTCAGCAGATCGTCCTCGAACACGTTGCTGGCGAAGAACGCCGTGATCTCGGCGAACTCGGCCTCGGGGCGGGCGGCCATCGCGGCGCTGATGACATAGGCCAGATTGGCCGGGCCGGGATTGACGCGGCGGGGGCCGAAACCCGCCGCCTCGGCCGCCTCGCGCCGCAGGTGGATGGCATTGTCGTCGCGCAGCATGGCGCACCATTCCGCCATGTCGGGGCCGCTGACCGGGCCAAGGGAAAATGGGTCAGGCATCGGGAACCACCGGGGTGATCATGGCGAATTGCAGGATGCTGGCCGGGCCATCGCCATCGGCCAGCGTGATCGACAGTGTCAGGTGATCGGCCTGCCCGAAGCGGCGGCTCGGCTTGCGGGTCAGGTCCAGCACCCGCGTTTCCACCCGATAACGCCGCCCGACACGCAACGTGCCCGGATAGCGCAGCGTGCAGCTGCCCAGAACCGGGCCGTGATCGAAGGCCAGCCCCATACCCCGGCTGAAATCGCCGATGGGCACCGGCATTCCCGCCAGCGCCCCCAGATAGGCATGGATCGGATGCGCGCGGTCGTCCCGCCGGGCGGGGGCGCCGCTGAGCACCCGCACCCGGTCATCCATCGCGGCGGTCAGGTCGAACCAGCCATCGGCCATATGCCGCGGATCGTCCGTCATCGGCCGACCGCCACCAGACGACGCTCGATCTCGGGCCCTACATTGTCGAAATAGCTGGTGTCGGCCAGATCGGCCATCGCCATCACCTTGAAGATCGCCCGCGCATTCATCACCGGGCGGTCGCCGACGCTGCACCGCATCAGCGAAAACACCAGGTTGCGGGTCTTGCGCGTGACCTCCAGATCGCCGCGCACCCAGTCGCCGGGGTTCACGATCGACAGAAAGTCGATGTTCATCGAAATGGTCGGGACCACCGCCGCCTCATAGCCGACAAGATGCTGGATCCCATAGGCCTGCATGTCGGTGAACGCCGCCAGCGCCCCCCCGTGACAATAGCGGGCCGGGTTCAGATGGCGTTCGGTGCAGCGGAATCCGACGGCGAAAAGCCCCGGCCCGTCGCGCGTGCCCCAGACCGGGCCAAAGGTATGGTTGAACCCGCCGGGCGAGGGAAGCTCGACCCAGCCCTCGGGCGGTTCGGGGCTGCGCTCCCACGGCTGATGCCGATAGAAATCTTCTGCGGACATGCGCAGCCCCCCCTCCGCAGCAAGCCATTATTTATACAATTATCATTTGACTGTATAATTGATGCGCTGTCAATGTGTGCATTATGGCGCATCGCGCGCCGAGGGGAGAGGACTCATGACCGATATCGAAACCCGGCTGGACCGGCTGGAATCGCGGGCGGAAATACTCGCGCTGATCTCGCATTACTGCAAAGCCTGCGACGACCGCGACGTGCCGCTGCTGCGGTCGCTGTTCCGCGACGATTCCTGGGTGCGCTCGGCCGACGGTCGGATGAAGGGCGAGGGGCTGGACGGCATCCTGAACATGTATCGCAAGCGGTTCGAGGTGCTGGGCCTGTCCGTCCACTGGACGCATGACACGGTGATCAACATCGACCCCGCCAACCCCGACCGCGCCACGGGCGAGGTGTTCTGCCATGCCGAGGCGATGCGCAACGGGCAGGTCCTGGTCGGCTCGCTGCGGTATGAGGATGAATATGCCCGCCGCGACGGGAAATGGTATTTCAAGTCGCGGCTGCTGAAGTTCCTCTACTACGTCCCCGTCCAGCAATATGCCGAGGCGCTGACCTCGCCCCTGCGCCAGCGCGGCTATGACACGCCCCTGCCCGGCGATTACCCCGAAACGCTGGAAAGCTGGACCGGCTGGATCAAGCATTACGCCCCGCAGGGAGAGAACGCTTGATCCTGGGCGTTCACCACGCGGCGATCTCGACCCCCGACATCGACAGGCTGATCGGTTTCTACACCGGCCTTCTGGGGTTCGAGGTCGTGCATCGCCAGTCGTGGGCGGCGGATGCCGAAACCCAGAATGCGCTGCTGGGGGCAAGGGGGTCGGCGGCACAGCTGGCCATGCTGCGCCATCGCAACTGCTATCTGGAGCTGTTCCAGTTCGAGACCCCCGTGCCCGAGCCGCGCAGCCCGCATCAGCGGCTGTTCGGCCACGGGCTGACGCATCTGTGCATCGCGGTGCAGGATATGGCGGCGGAACATGCGCGACTGGCGGCGGTGGGGGTGATCTTTCACTCCTCGCCCCTGCCCCGGCCGACGTTCAATGCCGTCTATGGCCATGACCCCGACGGCAATGTGGTGGAACTGCTGGAACTATACGAGCCAACGCACGCCTTTGCGCCGCACTGGCAATGACGAAAAGGCCCGCTCCGTTCACCGGCGCGGGCCTTTCGCTTACATCACCAGAGACATCGGCGCTTCGATCTTCGCCTTCAGCGTCGAAAGGAACTGCGCGCTGACCGCGCCGTCGATACCGCGATGGTCGGCCGACAGGGTCAGGGTGATGACGCTGACAAAGCGCACGCCTTTTTCGGCGCATTCCCGCGCCTCGCGCCGGGGGCCGCCTACGGCCAGGATCGCGCCCTGCGGCGGGCTGATGATCGCGTCAAAGGCGCGGACCCCATACATCCCCAGGTTCGACAGGGTGAAGGTGCCGCCCCGCAGATCGTCGGCCGTCAGGCTGCGGTCGCGGGCAGCGGCGATCAGGCGCGTGGCCTCGGACGAAATCTCGCTGACTGGCCGTTCGGCGGCATTGCGGATCACCGGGGTGATCAGCCCCGCGTCGATGGCCACCGCCACGCAGAGGTCGACCTGATCGAACCGGGTGATGCCGGTGTCCGAGACATGGATGTTCACCTCGGGGTGCGCCCTCAGCGCTAGGGCCGAGGCGCGCAGCAGGAAATCGTTGACCGAAATCCTTGCCCCGTCGCGGTCCGCGTTGAACTGCGCGCGCAGTGCCATCAGTGCATCCACCTCGACATCCATCGAAGTATAGAAATGCGGCACGTTCTGTTTCGACTGGGTCAGCGCCCGCGCGATGGATTTGCGCATCCCGGTAAAGGGCTGCTCCACCCCCGCCGCGGCGGCCTTGGGCGCAACCTGCGCCGCCGTTGCGGCAACGGCGGCGGCGGCGGGTTTCCACAGGCCAGCCGCATTCGCCGCCGCCTGCACATCCGCCAGCGAGATCCGGCCCTTGTAGCCGGTGGGTTTCAGTCCGCTCAGGTCAAAGCCGATGGCATTGGCAAAGCTCACCGCGACCGGGCTGGCCTTGGCCCCGGCGTTCCGGCGTGCCGCCTCTTCGGGCGACAGCGCGGCCGTGGCGGCGGGCAGGTCGGCCTTGCGGATCTTGCCGTTCACGCCCGAACCCTGCACGGTGCCAAGGTCGATCCCTTCCTGCCCCGCAATGCGGCGGGCGAGGGGCGAGGCATTCAC
>JASGFG010000022.1:0-48001 GCA_047605605.1 Paracoccaceae bacterium
CGTCGTAGAGCGGCTGCATGTAGGGATCGACCTTCTCCTTCATGTCGCCGGGCAGAAAGCCCAGACGTTCGCCCGCCTCGACCGCGGGGCGCGACAGCACGATCCGCTCCACCGCGCCGGAAATGAACATCGTCACCCCGACCGCGACCGCCAGATAGGTCTTGCCAGTGCCCGCAGGCCCGATGCCAAAGCCAAGCTCGTTCTGGAACAGGTTGGCCACATAGGCCTTCTGCGCCTCGGTCCGCGGCTCGATCGGCTTTTTCCGGGTGCGCAGTTCCATCGCACCGCCGAACATCTCGATCTGTTCGCCGTCGGCCAGGGGCGCGGTCGGGCGCCCCATGCGGATCGCGCCGTCGATGTCGCCCGCGGCCAGCCCGCGCCCGCCTTCCAGCCGGGCGTAGAGCGAGCGCAGCACCGCCGCCGCCTGTTCTCGCGCCGCCTTGTCCCCCACCACGGCCAGACGGTTGCCCCGTCGCAGCACATGCACCCCGGTCTGGTGTTCGATCTGCGCCAGATTGCGGTCGTATTCGCCGCACAGGTCGATCAGAAGCCGGTTGTCGGGAAATTCCAGGATGGTTTCCACGATGTCCTCGGGACGGGTCGGGGGGGTCAGCGCGCTGATGCCCAATGAAGTCTCCTTGTGGAAAAAGGGCCGTAAGGAAAGAGTGGGGTCTCGTCCCCCCGCAGGCAAGGGCGCCGTGACCGCGCGATCAGCTTGCGCGGCAGGCGTGACAAGATCGTGACGCTTTTTTGGGCAGATTTCTGCCCACACCCGGCACACACCCCCATAAAAGGGGGATTGCGGCGGGGGCCGCCCCATATCTGGTTGCAAAAACGACTCACCCGCGGGCGGTCAGGGGGAAACCCGCTCTCCCGCCAGCGAGTTGGAGGCGGCGGCGGTGATCCGCACCCGCACCAGATCGCCCGGCCTGCCCGCGGCATCTGCGACGTGAACGGCGTGCAGGTGGTCGGACTTGCCCACCATCTGGCCCGGCAGGCGGCCGGGCTTTTCATACAGCACCCCCACCTCGCGCCCGACCATGGCCGCCTGCGCGGCGTGCTGCTGGTCGGTGATCAGCGCCTGAAGCTCTTGCAGGCGGGCATCGGCGGCGGCGGCATCGACCGGGGTCTTTTCCGCCGCCGGCGTGCCGGGGCGCGCCGAATACTTGAAGCTGAAGGCCGCACCGAAGCCGACGCGGGCGATCAGGTCCATCGTGTCGGCGAAATCGGCCTCCGTCTCGCCCGGGAAACCCACGATGAAATCCGACGACAGCAGGATGTCGGGCCGCGCCGCGCGGATGCGGTCGATCAGGCGGAAATAGTCCTCGCGCGTGTGCTTGCGGTTCATCGCCTTCAGGATGCGGTCGGACCCCGATTGCACCGGCAGATGCAGATAGGGCATCAGCTGCGGCACCTCGCCATGCGCGGCGATCAGGTCGTCGTCCATGTCGTTCGGGTGGCTGGTGGTATAGCGGATGCGGTCCAGCCCGTCGATTTCGCCAAGGGTGCGCACCAGCCGCCCCAGCGTCCAGTCGCCGTCCTGCCCCGCGCCGTGATAGCCGTTGACGTTCTGGCCCAGCAGGGTGATCTCGCGCACGCCCCGGCTGACCAGATCGCGCGCCTCGCGCAGGATGCGGTCCACCGGGCGGCTGACCTCGGACCCGCGGGTATAGGGCACCACGCAGAAGGCGCAGAACTTGTCGCAGCCTTCCTGCACGGTCAGAAAGGCGGTCGGGCCGCGCAAGGCTTTCCGTTCGGGCAGATGGTCGAACTTGTCCTCGACCGGGAAATCGGTGTCGACCTGCTTGCCCGCCGCGCGCGCCATGGCGGGCAGGCGGTGATAGGCCTGCGGGCCGACGACCAGATCGACCAAGGGCATCCGCCGCAGGATCTCGTCCCCCTCGGCCTGGGCCACGCAGCCCGCGACGCCGATCTTCAGGTCCGGCCGGGCGGCCTTCAACGGCTTCAGCCGGCCCAGGTCCGAGAACAGCTTTTCCGACGCCTTTTCGCGGATGTGGCAGGTGTTCAGCAGAACCATGTCCGCCTCTTCCTGCACCTCGGTCAGGACATAGCCCTCGGCGCCCATGGCCTCGGCCATGCGCTCGCTGTCATAGACGTTCATCTGACAGCCGTAGGTCTTGATGAAAAGCTTCTTCTGCTCGCCCATGGCTTGCACACCTGTTGCGGGGATGGGGGTCCATACACGCAATCGCCCGGCGCGGCAACGCCCGGCCCCCGACCCTGGTTGATCGGCCCCGGTTGATCGGCCCCACTTGCATCGGCGCCGCAGTTGTCGGACCTTGCCGGCAGGAAAGGCAGGACCTTCATGCGGCATGACAGTTTCGGAGAATTCCTCGATCGCCATCCGCCCGCCCGCGGCCCCGTTGCGCTGATCCTGGCCGAAGACAGTGTCGAGGTGGACAGCACCCTGCGCCATCACCTGAAGGCCGGTTTCGCGCAGGTTCTGCTGCTCGCCCCCCCCGTGATCGAGGTCGACCCGCAGATCGAGGCGCTGGTCCACCGGATCGACCACGACGTTCACGCCGAAGGGGCGATGGTCGCCGCGGTCAATCGCCTGATCGCCTCTGCCGCGCCCGAAACCTGGATCTATTACTGCTTCAATGCCGAATATCTGTTCCATCCCTTTTGCGAGACCCGGAACATTCGTGAAATGTGCGCCTTTCAGGCCGAGGAACGGCGCGATGCCTTCCTGTCCTATGTGATCGACCTTTACGCGGGGGATCTGGCGTGCTTTCCCGATGCCGTTTCCCTGGAGACCGCCATGATGGACAGGTCCGGCTATTATTCGCTGTCGCGTGAGGATGCGGCGGACAACTATCGCCCGCGCGACCGGCAGATGGATTTCTTTGGCGGATTGCGCTGGCGGTTCGAGGAACATGTTCCATGGGACCGGCGCAAGATCGACCGCATCGCCCTGTTCCGCACCCGGCCGGGGCTGGAACTGCGGCCGGATTTCACCTTCGACGATCAGGAATACAATACCTACGCCTGCCCCTGGCACAACAACATCACCACGGCGGTGATGTCGTTCCGCACGGCCAAGGCGCTGCGGTCAAATCCCGGCTCGCGCGAGGCGATCCGCAATTTCCGCTGGCACGGCTCGGCGACGTTCAACTGGCAATCGCAGCAGCTGATGGACCTTGGGCTGATGGAACCCGGCCAGTGGTTCTGACGGACGGGCTGGCGGTATGCCCCATGGCCGGCCCCGGAGGGGTCTTGCACCCCTCCGGACCTCCCTGCAGGGTATTTGGGCCAAGATGAAGGGGGCAGACGGCGGAAGGGTGGCGAGGCCGGCTAAAGCACCCCGGCCAGCACGTTCACGACCAGCGCCAGAACCCCGAGGTTGAAGACAAAAGCCACCAGCCCGTGAACCGTCGCCACCCGGCGCAGCATGGTCGAGGTGATCTGCACGTCCGACACCTGACAGGTCATGCCGATCACCAGCGAGAAATAGCAGAAATCGGCGAAAAGCGGCGGCGCTTTGCCGGGAAACTCCAGCCCGCCGCCCCCTTCGCGCGCATGGTAGAGATTGGCATAGTGAAAGGCATGGACCAGGTTCACGAACAGCCATGCCAGGGCAAGGGTGCCCGCGACCAGCGCAAGGTCGGGCAACTCCAGCCTCTGCTTTTCGCGCACCGTCCAGCCCAGGGTCACCAGCACCGCCGCCAGCGACAGGATCGAAACGAGCGGCAGGAACACGCGCCCGCCGTCGTCGCGTTCGGCCCGCGCCTGGATCGCCTTCAGCTGATCGGCCCGCCACAACGGCAGGCATGAGCCGACAAAGACCGCCGCCGCCAGATCGAAGCCCAGAAGGATCCCGCGCGGCCAGCCATGGCGCAGCCCGATCAGCACGCCCGCCACGGCAAAGATGGCAAGAAAGCCGGTAAAGCGCGGATGCGACAGGCCTGCCCGCATCGCCTTCAGGCGCGCTTCAGCCGGATCACCACATCGACGCGCGAAATCGCCATCCCGTCCGGCGCATCGGGCAGGCCGGTGATCTGCAAGGTTTCGGCCGGGGCATCGGTCAGATCGGCGGAATCTTCCCAGTAGAAATGCGGGTGATCATCCATCCGCGTGTCGAAATAGCTGCGGCTGCCGTCCACCACCACCTCTTGCATCAGGCCCGCCTCGCAAAAGGCGCGCAGCGTGTTGTAGACGGTGGCAAGGCTGACCTTCTCGCCCGTGCTGCCGCAGGCGGCGAACAGGCTTTCGGCGGTGACATGCCGGTTCTCGCCATCGCCGACCAGAAGGGCCGCCAGCGTCAGCCGCTGCCGCGTGGGGCGCAGGCCGCCGCGCTGAAGCCATTCCGTTCCGCGTTGCTGTGCTGTCTGGCGCATGGCGTGTGGTCCGATCGTCACGATTTCTGCATATATAGTGCGCCCGCCCCGCCAAGTTCAAACGAAAAACCCGCCCTGCCGCCGCGGGGAGGTGCCCTTGCCAGCCCTTCCATGCGGATGATACACGGAAGGAAACAATCGCCAGCCAAGGGGGATGCGGCACGCATGGGGCAATTTCCGACCAAGTTCGACAGGGAAGACCTGCTGAAATGTGCGCGTGGCGAGTTGTTCGGCCCCGGCAATGCCCAGCTTCCCGAACCGCCCATGCTGATGATGGACCGCATCACCGACATTTCCGGCGATGGCGGCCTGCACGGCAAGGGCCATGTCGTGGCGGAATTCGACATCACCCCGGACCTGTGGTTCTTTGCCTGCCATTTCCCCGGCAACCCGATCATGCCCGGCTGCCTTGGCCTTGACGGGCTGTGGCAGCTGACCGGGTTCAACCTGGGCTGGCGCGGCTGGCAGGGGCGCGGCTATGCGCTCGGCGCGGGCGAGGTCAAGCTGACCGGCATGGTAAGACCGGATCGCAAGCTGTTGACCTACAAGGTGGATTTCACCAAGGCCATCCAGACCCGCCGCCTGACCATGGGCGTCGCCGACGGCATCGTCGAGGCCGACGGCGAGGTCATCTATCAGGTCAAGGACATGAAGGTCGCGCTTTCCGAAGCGTGACCCCCAAAGGAGGAAAGCCCATGCGTCGCGTCGTCATCACCGGCATCGGCATCGTATCGCCCATCGGCAACAACGCCGCCGAAGTCGAGGCCAGCCTGCGGGCCGGCAAGTCGGGCATCGTCTTTGCCCCCGACTATGCCGAACACGGCTTTCGCAGCCAGGTGAAGGGCCAGCCCCAGATCGTCCCCGAGGACATCATCGACAAGCGCGACATGCGCTTCATGGGTCCGGGGGCGGCCTACAACTTCATCGCCATGCAGCAGGCCATCGCGGATTCCGGGCTGGAGCCTTCGGACGTGTCGAACGAACGCACCGGGCTGATCATGGGGTCCGGCGGGCCGTCGACCAGCAACTTTTTCCAGGCCCACCAGATCGTCATCGAAAAGGGCGCACCGAAACGCATGGGGCCGTTCATGGTGACGCGCTGCATGTCGTCCACGAACTCGGCCTGCCTGGCGACGCCCTTTGCGATCAAGGGGGTGAACTATTCGATCACCTCGGCCTGTTCCACCAGCGCGCATTGCATCGGCAACGGGGTCGAGCAGATCCAGCTGGGCAAGCAGGACATCGTGTTCGCCGGCGGGGGCGAGGAACTGGACTGGACCCTGTCCTGCCTGTTCGACGCGATGGGGGCCATGTCGTCGAAATACAACGATACCCCCGAAACCGCATCCCGCCCCTATGACGAAAGCCGCGACGGTTTCGTCATCGCCGGTGGCGGCGGGGTCGTGGTGCTGGAGGAGCTGTCCCACGCCCTGGCCCGCGGCGCGAAGATCTATGGCGAAGTCACCGGCTATGGGGCCACCAGCGACGGCTATGACATGGTGGCCCCGTCGGGCGAGGGCGGCGAGAGGGCGATGCGCGTGGCGCTGTCCACCCTGCCCGAGGGGCGGCGCATCGACTATATCAACACCCACGGCACCAGCACCCCAGTGGGCGACGTGCGCGAGATCGAGGCGATCCGCCGGGTCTTTGGCGAGGGCCGGACGCCCCCTGCCGCCTCGACCAAATCGCTGACCGGACATTCGCTGGGTGCGACGGGTGTGCATGAGGCGATCTATTCGCTGATCATGATGAACGGCGATTTCATCGCCGCCTCGGCCAATGTGAAAACGCTGGACCCGGCGCTGAAACCCGAAGAGATCGTCACCACGCTGCGCGAAGGCGTCAAGCTGGACTCGGTGCTGTCGAACAGCTTTGGTTTCGGCGGCACCAACGCCACGCTGGTGATGAGCAAATACCTCGGCTGAGAACAGGAAAAGCGACATGGCCGGACTGATGAAGGGCAAGCGCGGGCTTGTCATGGGCGTGGCGAACGACCGTTCCATCGCCTGGGGGATCGCCAAGGCCCTGCATGACGAAGGCGCGGAACTGGCGTTCTCGTATCAGGGCGACGCCTTCGGCAAACGGGTGGAACCGCTGGCGGCCTCGGTCGGGTCGGATTTCCTGGTCGACGTGGACGTGATGAACGACGCCTCGCTGGACGCCTGTTTCGGCGCGCTGAAGGCGCGGTGGGGGACCATCGACTTTCTGGTCCACGCCATCGCGTTTTCCGACAAGAACGAGTTGACGGGGCGGTTCATCAACACCAGCCGCGAGAATTTCAAGACCTCGCTGGCCATCTCGTGCTTTTCCTTCATCGACGTGGCGCGGCGCGCGTCCGAGCTGATGCCCGAAGGCGGCACGCTGCTGACGCTGACGTATTCGGGGTCGAACCGGGTGACGCCGTTCTACAACGTGATGGGCGTGGCCAAGGCCGCGCTGGAATCGGCCGTGCGCTATCTGGCCAATGACCTTGGACCGCAGAAGATCCGCGTGAACGCGATTTCCCCCGGACCGATGAAGACGCTGGCCGGGGCCGCCATCGGCGGGGCGAGGGCGACGTTCCGCCATACCGAGGCGAATGCGCCAATGCGCGCCAATGCCACGCTGGAGGCGATCGGGGGAACGGCCGTCTATCTGGCGTCGGACTATGGCGCCTGCACCAGCGGCGAGATCATCCGGGTCGACGGCGGCTATCACGTTCTGGGGATGCCGCAGCCCGAGGGGTTGTGAGCGGAACCGAACCGGCAGTTCAATGTTGAGACGCCGGGGGTTTCACACCCCCGGACCCCCGTGGAGTATTTCCAAAAGGGAAAATCCGGGTCGCAGCAAGGGGAGATGCCGATGTCCCGCATGATCTTTGTCAATCTGCCGATCACCGATCTGGCGCGCGCCAAGGCGTTCTATGAAGGGGTCGGGTTCAGCATAAATCCCGACTTCAGCGATGATACGGGCGCCTGCGTGGTGATATCGGATACGATCTATCTGATGATCCTGACGCGGGACAAGTTCGCCTCTTTCGCCAGCCTGCCGACGGGCGAGCCGTCCCGACAGGTTTCGGTGATGACCGCCCTGTCCTGCGCCGACCGGGCCGAGGTCGATGCCATGACCGAACGCGCGCTGAAATCCGGCGGGGCCGAGCCGATGCCGCCGCAGGATCATGGCTTCATGTATGGGCGCACCTTTACCGACCCGGATGGCAACTGGTTCGAGCCTTTCTTCATGGACATGTCGGCCGCGCCGGGCGCCTGAGGCCTTCAGCGCAGGCGCAGCCGGTCGCGTGCCAGCGCCATCAGCAGCATCAGGACGATGCCGCCGCCGATGACCAGGCTGTCCATCGGCAGGCCCGCGGGCGGCTGCCCCTTTATTGCCTGCCCGGCATAGGCGAGCACGGTGCCAAGCGCAAAGACCGGCAGCGAATGCCGCCCCAGGAGTGCGAAAGGCGCGGCCACGGCCGACCCCGCCGCACGCCTGATCGCCGGAAAGGCCGACAGCACATAGGCCAGCGCCAGAATGTGAAAGAGCCGCGGGCCGGTCACATAGGTCTTGTCGAAGGCGGTCAGCAGCCAGGGCACCCCCGCCTCCTGCACCAGCCAGAGGCTGTGACCCACCCGCGCGCTGAAAGCCGGCCAGAACTCCACCACCAGGGCAAAGACCAGCATGGCGATGGCCGGAGCCAGCAGCCAGCCTGTCACCGGCACGAGCCGCCGCCCCTGCCGCATCGCCATGCCGGTCAGAAGGCCGGTCACGAACAGCACTTGCCAGGACAGCGGGTTGAAGAACCAGCCGCCGCCATTGGGCCAGTTGGGAAAGTTCAGCTCCCACGCCGCGCCGGTGCCCCGCCAGAGGCCGGCCGCCGCCCAGACCGCGATGGATAGTCCCAGCAGCGCGCCCGGCCGCTGCCAGCCAAGCCGGATGGCGAAAGGGGCCGCCAGCAGCAGCACCGCGTAAAGCGGCAGGATATTCGCATAGCCGATCTGATGGGTCATCAGCACCGTGCCGACCTGCGCGCGCAGCGTATTTTCATAGATCGGGCGCAGGTTGTTGCCGTCATCCAGCAGCCAGGCGGCATCCAGCCACAAAATCCCCGCCGCGACGACGGCAAGGCACAGCGCGACCGACAGGATATGCACGCTGTAGAGCGTCCAGGCCCGCCCCCAGATCCGCGCGACGCCGGGCCAGTTCAGCCTTGCGCTGAGCGCCGGCGCATAGGCCAGCCCGGCTGCGATGCCCGACATCAGCACGAATCCCTCGGCCGCATCGGAAAAGCCGAAGTTGCGCGAGGTGAAGTGTTCAAAGATCGTGCCGGGCGTGTGGTTGATGAAGATCATCACCAGACACAACCCCCGGAACACGTCCAGCCGCGGGTCGCGCGCCCTGCGCGCAGGCCCCGGCAGTGCCGGTTCGTTCATTCCCTACCCTGCCGCCACCGCCACCCGTGGACCGGGTTCCGGGGCGCCCTCTGCGGTCCATCGGGCCAGCACCTCGTCGTGCAGCGCCACCACCGGCGCTTCGGCCAGATCCTGCGGCACGGTGTAAAGCCGGGATTTCTGCGGAAGCGAGGTGCGATGGATGATCCAAGGCGCCGCGATCATCGGCAGCGCCACCGGCAAAAGCCACAGAAGCAGGCCGGGCGCAAGATACCACGCCCCCGCCAGCAGGATCAGGCCGATGGTGGTGATCCAGCTGGAGGCGGCCCAGCCCTCGCCCAGGGTCAGCGATCCGTCGCCGCGGTTGTTCGGCGGCCAGCCGCCATCACGACCGAACAGCACCTGCATCACCGACCGGGTCGAGAACATCAGGAACACCGGCGCGGTGACCGAGGACAGCAGCAGTTCGGACAGGGTGGACCGCATGGCCATCCGGCCGCCGCCAAAGCCGCGCGCCCGCCCCGACCCCCAGGCATCCAGCACGATCAGCAGCTTGGGCAGCAGCAGCAGCCCGAAGATGCCGATGGCCAGACCGATCGCCTTGGACGTGGCATCCGACGGAAAGATCGGAAAAGACCAGTGCGGTTCGGGGAAGTAATCCGGCGGCGGCGCGAAGCTGGGGGCCGCAATGGAGGCCGCGATGAACCCCAGCCAGAACAGCGGCGCAATATAGGCGAAGATGCCCTGGACGAAGACGAACCTACTCCACGGTTTCAGGCCGGGGGCCGCGACGAGGCGGCTGTGCTGAAGGTTGCCCTGGCACCAGCGGCGGTCGCGTTTCGCATGATCGACGATGTTTTCCGGCCCTTCCTCGAACGAGCCTTCCAGATCGTCGTCCAGCCGCACGATCCAGCCCGCGCGGGCCAGCAACGCGGCCTCGACATAGTCGTGCGACAGAACATGCCCGCCGAACGGCGGCTTGCCGCGCAGTTCCGGCAGCCCGCAGCTTTCGGCAAAGGCACGCACGCGGACCATGGCATTGTGCCCCCAGAACGGCCCCGTCCGACCCGCCATCATCGCCAGCCCGCGCGCAAAGATCGGCGAATAGAAACTGGCGGAAAACTGCTGGATGCGGCCAAAGACGGATTGCGCGCGAATGACCTTGGGCAAGGTCTGCAACAGGCCAAGACGCGGCTCTGCCTCCATCCGGCGGATCATCTCGACGATGGTGGCGCCTTCCATCAGGCTGTCGGCATCCAGGATCAGGGCAAAGTCATAGGCCCCGCCCGAGGTCTGGATGAATTCCTCGATATTGCCGGCCTTCTTGCCGGTGTTCTGCGCCCGGCGGCGATAGAAGATACGCCCCTGCCCGCCGGTTTCGGACAAAAGGCGCAGGAACCACAGGCGTTCCTGTTCGGCCACATCGTCCTTGCGCGTGTCGGACAGGATGGCGAAATGCACATCGGCCGCCACGCCCGTCGCCTTGACCGAGGCATCCATCGCCGCGATGCGGGCAAAGGTGACGGTCGGATCCTCGTTGTAGACGGGCACCAGAATGACGGTGCGCCCGCGGATGACCACACCCTGCATGTCCGGCGCGGCGGGGCGCGTCGTCAGGCCCAGAAGACCCTGCACCGCCCCCCAGGCCAGCCACCATGTCGAGATAAGGATCAGGCCCGAGCGCACCCAATCCATCGCGTCCAGCCCGTCGGCCGACCCGTAGCGGAAAAACAGCATCGCCGCAGCGACGGCCGCCATGATGCTGGCGGCAAGCGCCAGCAACCGGACCGTCACCACGCCATGCGAGGGCGCGTTGCCGTTCGTCAATTCCTACCCTTCGGTGCGCGCCGTTCCGACCGGCGAAAGCCGCAGCAGGCGGCGCAGGAAACCGCGCTCATGTTCCAGCCTTTGCTTCGGCATGGCAAGCGCAGCCTGCGGCAGCGCGCCGATTTCGGCCACAAGCAGGGCCAGATCCGCGGGGCGGGCGTCGGTCAGGGGGAAGGTCTTCATCTCGGCGGTCATCATACGATCCATTGATACAGCCACGTTTCCGTAAGCTTGCGTCCATAGCCCCGGATATGGGCCCCCATTTCGACGGTCGCGCCCTCCCCGCCCGACACGTCCAGAACCAGCCGCCAGATATCCGTTCCGGCGATCTTCTCCAGCACCGTGGTCACGATCTCTCCTCCGGCGATCGTGGTCACGGGTTCGACCTTCGCATCCTCAGGCAGGGCTGCCAGAAGCCCCCCCTTGAAGTCGATCACGAACTTGCGGCTGCCGTCGGTGTTTTCCACCCCCGAAACCCCACCGTGACCGGCGCGCGTCTCATACACGAAAGCAACTTCGTCGTCCGCATCCGGTTCCAACGCGCCCCAGAATAGCCGGTATGCAAAATCGCGCGCCTCGCCCGCCTTCACCTTGCCCTCGGGCACCCAGAAGGCGACGATATTGTCGTTGACCTCCAGATCGGTGGGAATTTCCACCAGCCGGACCGCGCCCTTGCCCCAGTCGCCCACAGGTTCCACCCGGACCGAGGGGCGGCGTTCATATCGCGCCGCAACATCCTGATAATTCGCGAAATCCCTGTCCCGCTGATACAGGCCGAAGGATTGCGGATTCTCCTCGCCAAAGTAGGAACCGGCCAGGCGCGGCGGGTTGTTCAGCGGCCGCCACAGCAGATCGCCGTCCTTGCGATGGATCAGCAGGCCGTCGCTGTCATGCACGTTCGGGCGATAGTCGTCGAACTTGCCGCGATTCTTTTCCGAGAACAGGAACATCGAGGTCAATGGCGCAATACCGATCTGCTCGACCGCATCACGGAAGAACAGGCGGATCGTCACATCCATCTGCGTTTCCTCGCCCGGCCGGATGACGAACCGATAGGCGCCGGTGCAGCTCTGGCTTTCCAGGGCCGCATACATCACCGCCTCTTCCGTGAAGGGCGAGGGGCGCTCCATGTAGAACCGGGTAAAGCGGGGAAATTCCTCGCCCGAGGACAGGCCCGTGTTGATCGCAAGGCCCCGCGCCGACAGGCCATAGGAATTGCCCCGGCCAAGCGCGCGGAAATACGAGGCGCCCAGGAATGCCACCAGCTCGTCCGACACGTCCGGCCGGTTCAGCGCCGTGTTCAGCCGCACCCCCGCCACGCCCGGCAGCGATTCATGCAGCGGAATGCGCGAATCAAGGCCGTTGTGATAGAAGAAATCATCGGTCGAAAAGGTCAGCTGCCGGGCCATCCCGCCTTCGACCTCGAAGACGCGGACCGGTTCGTTGAACAGCCAGCCCATGTGAAAGACCGCCATCTGAAAGCGGTTTTCCTCGCCGCGCCAGCGGGCACGGTCGGGGCGGAACTGGATGTTGCGATAGTCGTCATAGGTCAGCTCGTTCAGAAAGCTGCCCTCGACCTTCTGGGCCGGCTGGGCCGGTTGTCCGGCCAGAACGCGCATCTCCTCGGCCAGCAGGTCAAAGCTGAACGGGGCGGGGCGCGGAGGCAGAGCCTCCTCCTGCGCAAGCGCGAAACGAGGCAGTGCTACCGAACCCAGCAGTGCGGCCGCAGCAGACATCAGGGAAAGGACGCTCCGGCGGGAAAGGCGGCCGGGCCGGGTATCTTGGGTGGGCATGTGTGCTCGTTTATTGCGCGCTTTTTGCTTGCGATAGATGACAGTTGCCGGTCAAGCGCGCTATAGGCTTGCCCATGCGCTCGGCGCATATCAGCCATGCCCTGTGATCAAATTCAAGGCACATTCCGGCGATTTGTCGCCGCACCGCAGAAACCGGCGGAGAAATGCCGCCGATGCGGCCCTTTACGGCGCGTCCGGACGAGCGGGCGCGGCGCGGACGATTCGGGCGCGGGCCCTTCTCTCCGGTGACGGTGCGCGCAGGTCACGACACCGGCGTGCGGCGTCGCTTTCGGACTGGACCGGGCGGTCCCCCTGCCCCAATCTTCGCCCGACAGAACGGAGAACCCCATGGCAACGCTTGGCCGCATGTTCGGCGCGTCGGACACCAGCACTTTTCTTGGCCTGCCTTTCGCGCCTGATCTTTCGCGCGTCGATCCCGGCATCGTCATCCTGGGCGCGGCGGGCTGCACCCCCTATACCTCGGTCGGATTTTACTGCGCCGAAGGGCCGGCGGCGATCCGGCAGGCCTCGGCCATGTATGCCGCAAATCTGGGCCACATGAACTTTGACCTGGGCGGCCCGGTCCTACCCGAAGGCGCGGTGGCGGTCGACGCGGGCAACCTCGACCAGGTGGAATCCGACGCCGAGGGCAACCGCAGCCGCATCCGCGCCGCCATCGCGACCCTCCTCGACCGGGGCGCGGTGCCCTTTCTGCTGGGCGGCGACGATTCCGTCCCAATCCCGATGATCCAGGCGTTCGAGGGGCGCGGCGCCGTCACCATCCTTCAGATCGACGCCCATATCGACTGGCGCGAGCAGGTCGACGGCGAACGCTGGGGCCTGTCCTCGACCATGCGCCGCGCGTCCGAGATGGCGCATGTCGAGCGCATCATCCAGATCGGCCAGCGCGGCATCGGCTCGGCCCGGCCGGGCGATTACAGGGCGGCGCTGGATTGGGGCGTCCATTTCGTCCCGGCCGGAGAGGTGGCGCGCGATGGTGTCTGGCGCGCGGTCGACCTGATCCCCGAGGGGGCGGATGTCATCGTCTGCCTGGACGTGGATGCGCTGGACCCGGCGGTCATGCCGGCGGCCATCGGCAGGACGGCGGGCGGGATGAGCTATTGGCAGGTGCTGGAACTGATCGGCGCGGTCAGCGAAAAGGCCCGTATCGCGGCCTTCGACATGGTGGAACTGATGCCGGACCGCGACATAGACGGACAGGGGGCGCTGACGGCGGCGCAACTTCTGGCGTCGGTCATGGGGCTGGTCGCAAGACAACAGATGCGTGAGGTGCGGGGATGAACCGTTTCAACCAGCCGCTTGGCGGCAATGACATGCCGCGCTTTGGCGGTCCGGCCACTTTCATGCGTCTGCCCACGGCGCCTTCGGCCGCCGGGCTGGATGTCGCCTTCATCGGCATCCCGATGGACATCGGCACGTCGAACCGGCCGGGAACCCGGCTGGGTCCGCGCCAGATCCGCGACGAAAGCCGGATGATCCGCCCCTACAACATGGCGACGGGCGCTGCGCCCTTCGATCATCTTCAGGTGGCCGATATCGGCGACGTGCCGATCAACACGTTCGACCTGAAGAAATCGGTCGACATCATCACCGCGTTCTATGACGAGGTGCTGGGCCATGGCGCGATCCCGTTGACGCTGGGCGGGGATCACACGCTGACCTGGCCGATCCTGCGCGCGATCCGCAAGGTGCACGGGCCGGTCGCGCTGATCCATGTGGATGCCCATGCCGACATCAACGACACGATGTTCGGCGAAAAGGTCGCCCATGGCTGCCCCTTTCGCCGTGCCTGGGAGGACGGTTGCCTGATCAACGACAAGGTGTTCCAGATCGGTCTGCGCGGCACCGGCTATGGTCCCGACGATTTCGACTGGGGCCGCGAAAAGGGCTGGACCGTGGTTCCGGCCGAAGACTGCTGGTGGAAATCGCTCACCCCGCTGATGGAAAGCATCCGGTCCCGCATCGGCGACGCGCCGGTCTACCTGACCTATGACATCGACAGCCTCGATCCGGCCTTCGCGCCGGGAACGGGCACCGTCGAGGTCGGCGGCCTGATGACCTGGCAGGGGCTGGAGATCATTCGCGGCTGTGCCGGGCTGAACCTTGTCGGCTGCGACCTGGTGGAGGTTTCGCCCCCCTACGATCCGGCCGGCAACACCGCCATGATCGGCGCGAATTTCCTTTACGAGATGCTCTGCGCGCTGCCCGGCGTTCCCCGGCGGACATGACCGACGGGCACCGGGGCCCGGTGTCGACCGCGCAGCGGGGGTTTCACACCCCCGCACCCCCGTGGGGTATTTGAGCCAAGGTGAAAGGGCATCAAGCGCCTCTTGACCTTGCTTATGCAGGATACCCATACGGCACAGGCTGGGAAGCCGATGACCGCCCAAGGGGAAGTCGTCCCGCCGGCTTGATCCGATATTCCGGCGGGACGCCGGACATTCCTGCTTCCGCCCCCCTCCCTCTTTCTGGACCTAAATATCCCACGGGGGTGATGAGCGATCAGAAATCGTCCAGTGGACGATTTCCGCGAAGAACGCCCGGCCCGTGGCCGCGCCGGGACAGGGGGTGTGAAACCCCCGACCGGGTTCCGCAGGGGCCGATCCTCAGCCGTTCAGCGCCGCAACCGCCGCCGCCACATCCTCGGGCGTGCCGATGGCGCGGGTTTCCGCCCCTTTCGCCGTGCGCTTGATCATGCCGGACAGCGCCTTGCCCGCGCCGATTTCCCAGAAATCACTCACCCCCGCGCCCTCCATCCACAGGACCGACTCGCGCCAGCGGACCGAACCCGTCACCTGCTGGACCAGCAATGCGCGCAGGCGGTCCGGTTCGGTCACGGCCTCGGCGCGGACGTTCACCACAACCGGCAGCTTCGGGGCCGAGATGACCACCCCGGCCAGCGCCTCCGCCATGACGGCGGCGGCATGTTCCATCAGCGAACAGTGGAAGGGCGCGCTGACCGGCAGCATCAGCGCCCGCTTCGCGCCCCGCGCCCTGGCCAGTTCCACCGCGCGCTCGACCGCCGCCTTGTGGCCCGACACCACCACCTGCGCCGGGTCGTTGTCGTTGGCCGCCTGACAGACCTCGCCCTGCGCGGCCTCGTGGGCGACCTCTGCCGCCGTATCGAAATCGAGACCCAGAAGCGCCGCCATCGCCCCCACGCCGACGGGCACCGCCTCTTGCATCGCCTGCCCGCGAATCCGCAGAAGCCGCGCGGTATCGGCCAGGTCCAGCGCCCCCACCGCACACAGGGCCGAATATTCGCCCAGCGAATGCCCCGCGACGAACTGCGCCGTCTCCAGCGGCACGCCTTCGGCCTCCAGCGCGCGCAGGGCGGCCATCGAGGTCGCCATCAGCGCCGGCTGCGCGTTCTGCGTCAGGGTCAGTTCGTCCTGCTGGCCCTCCCAGATCAGTGCCGAAAGCTTTTCGCCAAGCGCCTCGTCCACCTCGTCGAAAACCGCCCTGGCGGCGGGAAAGGCATCGGCCAGCGCCTTGCCCATGCCGATGGTCTGGGCGCCCTGCCCCGGAAAGACGAATGCGCGGCTCATGTTCCCCTCCAGAATCCGATCCGGGCGTGGCATCCGCCAAGGGACACCCCGCCTTTGCCCCGGATTAACAAGGCAACGGCCGCGAGGCAACGCCGCGCGGCCGAAAGCTGCTGAAATCCGTGCCTTGGAACGATTTGCCGGTCAGGCCGCCACCGTCACCGCCGGAACCCCGAGTTCGAGCCCGCCGACATAGATCACCGCCGTCCCGTTGAATTGCAGCGTGAAAACCCGCGCCTCTGCCATCCGCTCGCGCCGGATGTATTCGCCATCGGCCAGCCGTTCGGCCGCGACCACGCCGGCGGACGCACCGCAAAGCGCCTTCGCCCGCCAGTCGCGCACCAGAACGGGTTGCAGCGGAGCGACCAGCAGATCGGCGTCCGGTGTTTCCACCCCCAACGTCTGGGTGCCGATCCGCACCACCTCGGCGCCGGTCACGACCGCAACGCCGACGGCGCGCAGCACGCGGGTGCCGGACCGCGTGACGATCCGGTCTCCGGGGGCAAGGAATTCCACCGGGATCTCGCCCTCGGGCGTCAGCACCGGCGAACCGGCGCAAAGCCCATGTCCGGGCATCGCATCGGCAAATCGGATCTCGGCATTGCGGACTTCCATCGCGTGACGCATCGGATTGCTCGCCCCTGGGTGGTCTTCGGCTTTCCATCTTCGCGCAAAATGGGGCGGGAATATGGTCGGACCGGGCCTTTTCGGCGATGGATCACGGCAAGGGGATGGCGCTTTTTCCTCTCGCATCCGGGTTCCGGCTTTGCTAGAAGGCCGCAGATTTTTCCCCCGCCGGGGGAAGATGCGGGCGTGGCGGAATTGGCAGACGCACCGGATTTAGGTTCCGGCGCCGCAAGGCGTGGGGGTTCAAGTCCCTTCGCCCGCACCATTGGGATGGACAAAGGACGGATACATGCAGGTCACCGAGACCCTGAACGAAGGTCTGAAGCGCGGCTATACGATCACCGTGACCGCCGCCGAGCTTGAGGCGAAGGTCAACGAGAAACTGGTCGAGGCCCAGCCCGAGATCGAGATGAAGGGCTTCCGCAAGGGCAAGGTGCCGATGGCCATGCTGAAAAAGCAGTTCGGCCCGCGCATCCTGGGCGATGCCATGCAGGACGCCATCGACGGCGCCATGAAGGACCATTTCGAAAAGACCGGCGACCGGCCCGCGCTGCAACCGGAAGTCAAGATGGTCGATGGCGAGACCTGGACCGAAGGCAAGGATGTCGTCGTCGAGATGACCTATGAAGCCCTGCCGCCGATCCCGGCTGTCGATGCGGGCAAGATCACGCTGGACCGTCTGGTGGTGAAGGCCGACGAGGCTTCGGTCGAAGAGGCGCTGAAGAACCTGGCCGAAACCGCCCAGAACTTCGAGGACCGCAAGAAAGGCTCCAAGGCCAAGGAGGGCGATCAGGTCACGATCGACTTCAAGGGCTCGGTCGACGGGGTGGAATTCGAGGGCGGCGCGGCCGAGGATTATCCGCTGGTCCTGGGGTCCAACAGCTTCATCCCCGGTTTCGAGGATCAGCTGGTCGGCGCCAAGGCCGGGGACGAGGTTTCGGTCAACGTCTCCTTCCCGGAAAACTATGGCGCCGCGCATCTGGCCGGCAAGGCCGCGGTCTTTGCCGTGACGGTCAAGGCGGTCAAGGCCCCGAAAGCGGCCGAGATCGACGATGAACTGGCCAAGAAATTCGGCGCCGAGGATCTGGCCGGCCTGAAAGGCCAGATCGCCGAGCGGCTGGAGGCGGAATACAAGGGCGCCTCGCGCGCCGTTCTGAAACGCTCGCTGCTGGACCAGCTGGACAATCTGGTGAAATTCGACCTGCCCGCCAAGCTGGTGGATGCCGAGGCGAACCAGATCGCCCACCAGCTGTGGCACGAGGAACATGCCGACCATCACGGCCATGACCACGACCACATCGAGCCGACGGACGAGCACAAGAAGCTGGCCGAACGCCGCGTCCGCCTTGGCCTGCTGCTGGCCGAAATCGGCCGCAAGGCCGATGTCGAGGTGACCGATGCCGAGATGACGCAGGCCGTTCTGGCGCAGGCGCGCCAGTATCCGGGCCAGGAGCGCGCCTTCTTTGAATTCGTGCAGAAGAACCCGCAGATGCAACAGCAGCTGCGCGCCCCGATCTTCGAGGACAAGGTCGTGGACCACATCGTTTCGGGCGCGAAAGTGACCGACAAGGAAGTGGGCAAGGACGATCTGCAAAAGGCCGTCGAGGCGCTGGACGAGATGTGATCCACCCGAAAGGGGAATTGAAAAGACCGCGTCGAAAGGCGCGGTCTTTTTCGTTTCGGCAGGTTGATCACCCGGCCAGCCGCGATGGACACGTTGCTCCGGCCCCGCCGGGCTGTTCGGGGCGAAGCTCTGCCTGCATCCACCGGGGTTGTGCATTCACCGGGGTCCATGTCTGGACGCGGCCTGCCCGGACCCGAAGGTCTCTCCATAACCATCCGGCTGAACCGTGGGTTCATGTCTGGGCGCGACCTGCCCGGATCTTCCCGTCAGATCCGGCATGGCCTTTCCGCGCAGGTGTCGGCCATGCCCGCGACGCCGCCCTCTTGCAGGCCAAAATCCGGTCTCGGGTCTTCCCTCGCATTCCGCGATTGTAACCGTATCAATATTTCCCTCTGCCGCCCCGTGGACATTCCCCGGTCTTCGCGCCTAAATCCCCGCGCCCCTGCGACGGGGAGTCGCAGATGCGCCATCGGAGGACACCCGAATGACGGATGCGACCGTTCAACAGCAGCGCCCGGTCGAGGCCACTGCCTTTGCCATCATCCTGTCGATCAGCCTGTGCCACATGCTGAACGACATCATGCAGTCGCTCCTGTCGGCCATCTATCCGATGCTGAAGGACGATTTCAAACTCGACTACTGGCAGATCGGGTTGATGACGACGTGCTTTCAGGGCACCGCCTCGCTGCTGCAACCCGTGGTCGGCATCTTCACCGACAAGAAGCCCCTGCCCCGGTCGCTGCCCTTTGGCATGGGATCGACCCTGATCGGGCTGATCTTTCTGGCCTTTGCGCCGAACTATGCGCTGCTGCTGTTGGGTGCCTCGCTGATCGGCATCGGCTCGGCCATCTTCCACCCCGAGGCGAGCCGGGTCGCGCGCATGGCCTCGGGTGGGAAGTTCGGGCTGGCGCAGTCGCTGTTCCAGGTGGGCGGCAATTTCGGCACCGCCATCGGGCCCCTGCTGGCGGCCTTTGTCGTGGTGCCGCTGGGTCGGCCCTCGGTCGCGGCCTTCTGCGTGCTGGCGATGATCGGGATGACGGTGCTTTACCGCGTCGGCAACTGGTATGCGCAGGCCCTGGTTTCGGCGCGCGCGAAAAAGGCCGCCGACAAGACCCTGCCCCTGCCCAAGGGCAAGGTGATGACGGCGCTGGTGGTGCTGGCCTTCCTGACCTTCACCAAGAACATCTACATGGCCTCGATCGGCAGCTATTACACCTTTTACCTGATCGAGACCTTTCAGCTGACGACGCAACAGGCGCAGATGATGCTGTTCGTCTTCCTGGCGGCGGTGGCGGCGGGCACGATCATGGGGGGACCGGTGGGCGACCGGCTGGGAACCCGCACGGTGATCTGGGTGTCGATCCTGGGCATCCTGCCCTTCACGCTGGCGCTGCCCTATGTCGGGCTGGTGGCGACGGGCATCCTGACAGTCATCATCGGGCTGCTGCTGGCCTCGGCCTTCCCGGCCATCGTGGTGACCGCGCAGGAACTGGTGCCGGGGCGCGTCGGCATGATCGCGGGCATCTTCTTCGGCTTCGCCTTCGGCATGGGCGGGATCGCTGCGGCGGTTCTGGGCGTCATGGCCGACCATTACGGCATCGCGCGGGTCTATCAGGTCTGCGCCTTTCTGCCGCTGATGGGGCTGCTGACGGTGTTCCTGCCCTCGCGCAAGGCGCTGCGGGGGATCTAGGCTTTCACCATGCCCCGGCATGGCCCATATTGGGGCCATGCTGAAATTCGCGCCCTTCCTGATCGCCATCGCCTACGGGCTGTTGATGTATCACTTCTCCGCCTGGCGGACGAAGCGGATGCTGGATGCGCAGTCGCGCCCGCTGGTCGATCCGGCAATGGACCGGCTGACCGCCCGCCTCGCGCAGGCGCTGGACCTGCCCGCCATCCGCGTCGACGTGTTCGAGGTCCAGGCGGTGAACGGCCTCGCCGCCCCGGACGGACGCATCTTCCTGACCCGCGGCTTCCTGAACCGCAAGGCGCGGGGCGAGGTGACGGACGAGGAACTCGCCTCGGTCGTCGCCCATGAACTGGGCCATGTGGCCCTTGGCCATTCCCGGCGCCGGATGATCGACTTCACCGGACAGAACGCGGTTTTCGTGGCGCTGACGGCGCTTCTTGGCCGGATCGTGCCCTTTGCCGGGCCGATGCTCGCCAATCTGATCACCAGCAGCCTGATGGCCCGCCTGTCGCGCCGCGACGAGTTCGAGGCAGACGAATGGGCCGCCGCATTGCTGATCAAGGCCGGCATCGGCACCGGCCCGCAGAAATCCCTGTTCCGCAAGCTTTCCGCCCTGACCGGCGGCACGTCCCGCACCACCCCCGCCTGGCTGCTCAGCCACCCGGAAACCCCGCGCCGCATCGCCGCGATCGAGGCGGCCGAGGCGCGCTGGACCCAACCCTGACCCTGCCCCCTCTTTCCGGACGGAAAATATCCTCGGGCGTTCCCAAGGGGGCAGACAGCCCCCTTGGCCGGGGGGCTCGGGGGGCGGGCAGCCCCCCGATCACCGCCTACCGCCAACCAAGCGCCGGGGCGACGTGCTTCAGGATCGCCTCGATCACATGGGCGTTGTAATCCACCCCCAACTGGTTCGGCACCGTCAGCAGCAGCGTATCGGCCTCGGCAATCGCCTCGTCCTTCTTCAGCTCCTCGATCAGACGGTCCGGTTCCGCGGCATAGCTGCGGCCAAACACGGCGCGGAAATTGTCGATCTGGCCGATCTGGTCTCGGTCGGACCTGTCCTGCCCGAAATACATCCGGTCGGTGTCGTTCATGATCGCAAAGATCGACCGGCTGACCGACACCCGCGGCTCGCGCGCATGACCGGCCGCCTTCCACGCCTCGCGGAACTTCCTGATCTGCTTGGCCTGCTGCACCGACAACGGCTCGCCCGATTCGTCGACCTTCAGGGTGGAACTTTGCAGGTTCATCCCCAGCGTCGCCGCCCATTCCGCCGTCGCATCCGAGGCGGCGCCCCACCACAGCCGATCGCGCAACCCTTCGGAAAACGGCTCCAGCCGCAGCAGGCCGGGCGGGTTCGGGAACATCGGGCGCGGGTTCGGTTTGGCGAATCCCTTGCCCTCCAGCAGGCGCAGCAGGGTCATCGTATGCTCGCGCGCCATATCCTGATCGGTCTGCCCGTCTTCGGGGGCATAGCCAAAATGGCGCCAGCCGTCGATCACCTGCTCGGGCGACCCGCGCGAGATGCCCAGTTGCAGCCGCCCGCCCGCGATCAGGTCGGCCGATCCCGCATCCTCGAACATGTAGAACGGGTTTTCATAGCGCATGTCGATGACGCCGGTGCCGATCTCGATCTTTTTCGTGCGGGCGCCGATGGCCGCCAGCAGCGGAAAGGGCGAGGACAGCTGCCGCGCAAAGTGGTGGACGCGGAAATAGGCGCCGTCGGCGCCCAGTTCCTCGGCCGCGACGGCAAGGTCGATGGATTGCAGCAGCACGTCCTGCGCCGAGCGCGTCCCCGATTGCGGCGAGGGCGACCAGTGGCCGAAGGACAGAAAGCCGATCTTTTTCATGGCGGATGTCTCCTTTGCTGCAAAGCTAGTCTTCCTGCACCGGAATGCCATTGCGCATCGCCGCACAGCCCATGCGCTTGCGGGCCGCCCGCCCGCATCCTAGATTGCATCAAAGGACAGGAGAGTTTCGGATGCCAATGGAAGCCCGCGATATCGAAAAGCTGATCCGTGACGGCTTTCCGAACGCGCAGATCACGATCACCGACCTTGCCGGCGACGGCAATCACTGGGCGGCCGAGGTGATCGACGAAAGCTTCCGCGGCATGAACCGCGTGCAGCAGCAGCGCGCCGTCTATGCCAGCCTGAAGGGCAAGATGGACGGCGCGAATGGCGAGTTGCACGCCCTGGCGCTGACCACCAAGGCGCCGGACTGACACAAGGCGGGACCGGAGCCGGTCCTGGCGGGTTTTTCTTGCCCTGCGGCGCGGGGCGTATTGAAATACGGCCCCGGATACTGGCGGGTGCCCCGCAAGATGCTTTACAGGATGCGCCACTGGGCCTGGATGAAAAGGACCGATCAATGACCGCAACGACCACCGCAGCCGAACAGATTCAGGCAACCGTCGACAGCAACGATGTCGTGCTGTTCATGAAGGGCACCAAGATGATGCCGCAATGCGGCTTCTCGTCCAAGGTGGCGGGTATCCTGAACTATCTGGGCGTCGCCTATCAGGATGTGAACGTGCTGGCCGACCCCGAAATCCGTCAGGGGATCAAGGATTTCTCGGACTGGCCGACCATCCCGCAGCTTTACGTCAAGGGCGAGTTCATCGGCGGCTGCGACATCGCCATCGAGATGACGCTTTCGGGCGAGCTGGACCAGCTGTTCGACGCCAAGGGCATCGCCTATAGCAAGGATGCCGCCGACAAGATCCGCGAAGCCAACGCCTGAGATGCGAAGGGGCCGGCACGGCCCCTTTCGTTTCAGCATGGCGCGCGGGGTCGCCGCGCCCCACCAACACGCCGGGCATTGGTGCGGCTGCGCCGGAACGGGGTTCTACCGGGATCGCCCGGCCCCGGGCGCGGCAGCCTGCCGTTCAATTGGCCTTGCGCACCGGCATGAAGGGCAAGGGGGCGACCGGCACGCCCTCCTCGATCAGCGCCTTTGCCTCGTCGGGCCGCGCCTCGCCATAGATGGCGCGTTCGGGCGCGTCGCCCGCATGGATCGCCCGCGCCTCGGCGGCAAAGCCCATGCCGACGTATTCCGAATTCGCCTCGACCTGCCGCCGCAATTCGGCCAGCGCCCTTTCCCGCTCGCCAGCCGGGCGGGACAGCGGCCGCTCGCCCTCGTCGGTCCGCACCGAGGGCGCCATCAGCGCCTTTTCCACCTGGGTCGATCCGCAGGCGGGACAGGCCACATGCCCGGCCCGGCGCAGGGCCTCATAGGCCTCTGAAGACTGGAACCAGCTTTCAAAGCCGTGGTCAGAGGGGCATTTCAGCGCATAGCGGATCATTGGCAACAAGCCTGTGTCGAACAGGTGACAGCTAATCAATCCGCTGCGGAAATCAAGCGGCCCGCGGGTTCAGCAGGGCCGGGTCCTCGCCGACAGCGTTCAGAAGGACACGCAGTTCCGGCTCGGCCACCTTGCGGGCGGCCTTGGCGGCGTCGAACCATTTGCGGCGGCGCTGGCCCGCCTCGGGGAAGCGGTCGGCCAGCCGCGCCACGCGCAGCGGAAAGACCGCGACCATGCAAGGCAGCGCGCCGGATTTCATCGCCTTGTCATAGGAATAAAAGCCGACCGAATCCGGGGAAACCGCCCCCTCGACCCCGGCCTCTTCCCAGGCCTCCTGCGCGGCGGCCTCGGCGGGGCAAAGATGCGACATGGGCCAGCCCTTGGGCAGGATCCAGCGCCCGGTGTCGCGGCTGGTGATCAGCAGCACCTGGGCATGGCCGCGGTGCATCCGCCAGCACAAGGCCGCAAACTGGCTGCGCGTTTCCTCCGCCACGACGGGCGGCAACCCTGAAAGAATTCCGTTCATCACAAAACCTGCACACTTTTTCCAGCCGACTTGCCGCCGGGTCTGGCACTGCCCGAAACAATGATGGCATCCAATGCAACAGTGTTCAACCGCAGCAGGGCAGAATGATGGCGAAAACGGTCGATCCGATCCTTGTCGGGTCGGAAATCTATCGCGGTTCCACCTATGGCGCGGGCCATCCGCTGCGCGTGCCCCGGGTCAGCACGGTGATGGACCTGAGCCGCGCCCTGGGATGGCTGCCGCCCGACCGCTATCGCACCTCGCCCCGCGCCAAACCCGCGGCGCTGACCCTGTGGCATACGCCCGATTACATTGCCGCCCTGCACCGGGCCGAAGCCGAAGGCCACGTCACCCCCGAGGTCACGGCCCGGCACGGGCTGGGCACGCTGTCGAACCCGGTGCATCCGCGCGTCTGGTCGCGCCCGGCGACCAGCGCGGGGGGCGTGATGTGGGCGGCGGACCATCTGGCCCACCGGGGCGGGGCGGTCTACGTTCCCGGCGGCGGCACGCATCACGGCCTGCCGGACCGGGCGGCGGGCTTCTGCTATCTGAACGACCCGGTGCTGGGCATCCTGACGCTGCTGAACGCGGGCCTGTCGCGGATCGTCTATGTCGACATCGACGCGCATCATTGCGACGGGGTGGAACTCGCCTTTGCCGGCGACCCGCGCGTGCGGATGATTTCCGTGCACGAAGAGGGGCGCTGGCCCTTTACCGGCCGGCTGGACGAGGATGCGGGCGGGTCGGCCTTCAACCTGCCGGTGCCGGCGGGCTTTCACGACACCGACATGCGGGCGGTGATGGACGGGCTGATCCTGCCCCGCACGGCCGAGTTCCAGCCCCAGGCCATCGTGCTGCAATGCGGGGCCGATGCGCTGCTGGAAGATCCGCTGTCGCGGCTGGCGCTGTCGAACAATGCGCATTGGTCGGTGGTGGCGGCGCTGCATCCGCTGGCGCCCCGGTTCCTGGTGCTGGGCGGCGGCGGTTACAACCCGTGGTCGGTGGCGCGGTGCTGGGCCGGGGTATGGGCCACGCTGTCGGGGCAGGAAGTCCCCGACCGCCTGCCCGAACCGGCCCGGTCGGTCCTTGCCGCGCTGGACTGGGGCGGCGGCGGGCGGGCGGGGCCTGCGTCCGACCTGCTGGACCGCTTGCGCGATGCGCCGCGCGAAGGCAGTCTGGACGTCGAGATCCGAAACCGCCTTGCCACGCTTGCCCGCCGATGATCCGCGCCTTTCTTGCCCTGCCGATGCCCGATGTCATCCGATCGGCGCTGACGGTTCAGCAGTTCCTGCTGCCCGTCGGGCGCAAGGTGCCGCCCGAAACCCTGCACCTGACACTGGTGTTTCTGGGCGACACGGCCGAGCCGGTGCTGGAAGAGGCACATCAGGGTTTTGCGGCCCTCCGCATGGCGCCCTTTCCTCTGACCCTGCAAGGTCTGGGCCTGTTCGGCGGCGCCAAGCCCCATACCGTCTGGGCGGGTGCTGCGCCATCCGGGCCGCTGATCCGCCTACAGGCCAAGGCCGAACGCATCGCCCGCGACGCCGGGTGCCGGGTGGAAAGCCGGCGCTTTACCCCGCAAGTGACCCTGGCCCGGCCTGGCGCCATGGGGCCGGACGAAAGGCTGCGGCTGGAACGCGCGGTCGGCGAAAGCCCCTTTCGCAGCGAAAGCTGGAGCGTGGAGGAGATGGTCCTTTACCGATCCACCCTGGGCAAGGCGGGCAGCCATTACGATGAACTGGCCCGCTATCCCCTAGTCTGAAGCCCGGCCTTTTCGCAGATCGCCCGCAGCAACCCCGCCGCATCGCCCGCTGGCACCAGCGCCGCACTGGCCGCCGCCGCCAGCTGTGCCTGACGCGCGCGATCCAGGCCGATCAGCGCCGCGGCAAGCCCCGCCCCATCCGCCACCGCCAGCGCGCCGCCCGCCCCGTCCAGCGCCGCAAAGGCATCGGCATTGTTGAACACCGATGGCCCATGCACCACGGCCGAGCCATGGCGGACAGGCTCCCACGGGGTATGGCCGCCGACCGGAACGAAGGTGCCGCCGATCACCGTCACCCCGGCCATGCGATACCAGTGGTCCATCTCGCCCATCGTATCGGCCAGATGCACGGCCGTCTGCGGCCCCGGCACCTCGCCCGCCGACCTTTGCGCCATGCTGAATCCCCGCGCCCGGACCAGCGCGGCGATCCCGGCCGCGCGGCGGGGGTGGCGGGGGGCAAGGATCAGATGGCGGAACCGCCCCGCCGCCCGCGAGGCGGCAAAGGCGTCCAGCAGGGGCGCATCCTCGCCCTCATGGGTCGAGGCCGCCAGCAGGCATTCGTCGCGCGGCACCGGGGCGGCAAAGGGCAAGGGAACCGCATCGTCCGCCGCCCCCTGCCCCTTCAGCGCCAGCCGGGGACCGATTGCCGTTGCGGGCAGGCCAAGGGTGCGCAGCCGCGCCTCGGACCCCTGGTCCTGCGCCGACAGAAAGGCGATGCCGCCCAGCATCCGCCGCATGATCCCCGGCGCCAGCCTGCCCCACCGCGCCGCGCTGCGTTCCGACATCCGCGCGCCCACCACCATGACCGGCACGCCGGCGCGGCCCGCGGCCTCGACCCGCCCCGGCCAAAGCTCGTTCTCGATGACGATCAGCGCGGCGGGTCGCCAGCGGGCCAGAACCCGCCCGGCCGCACCGCCGGCATCGAACGGGGCCAGCGCCCCGGTCACGCCCGGCAAGACCCAGTCCGCCACCATCGCCCGCGCCGTGGCGGTATTGCTGGTGATCAGCACCCGCAGCCCCGGCACCGCCGCCCGCAGCCCGTCGACCAGCCAGCGGGCCGAGGCGATTTCCCCGTTGGAGGCGCCGTGCAGCCAGATCGCCGGTCCGTGCCCCGCCGTTGCCGCCGGGGCCAGCCCCAGCCGTTCGGCCAGCGCCCCCTTCGGCAACCGTCCGCGCATCCGCCCCGCCAGTGTCATCGCCACCATGACCGGCAGGCCCGGCATCGCGATCAGTCGATAGGAAAACATCGGCCCCCCAATGGCGCGAACCCGCTGGCTGCGTTCCCGCGATAAGGGCTGCGCCGCAACCTTGCAAGCGCGGGCAAAGCCGCATCGACGCCACACTTTTTAGAATTGATCTAAATCAAAGTCCTCACGGCACCGTGAGGTTAGGCAGGACAGGCGCGAACGAACCTGACCAGGAGCCAGACGATGCGCATTCTTATTCCCCTGCTGCTCGCCAGCACCGCCCTTGCCGGGGCTGCCCGCGCCGATGCCCTGCGCGATGCCGCGCTGGAGCAGTTCAAGGCGCTGCCCTCGACCATTCCGGCGGTCAAGGACAACCCGGTGACGCCGGAAAAGATCGACCTGGGCAAGGCGCTGTTCTTTGATCCGCGGCTGTCGGCCTCGGGCGTGTTCTCGTGCTATTCCTGTCACAACCTGACGACGGGCGGCGACGACAACATGGAAACCTCGGTCGGCCATGGCTGGCAGAAGGGGCCGCGCAACGCCCCGACCGCGCTGAACTCGGTCCTGAACGAGGCCCAGTTCTGGGACGGCCGCGCCGACGACCTGAAGGCACAGGCCAAGGGGCCGATCCAGGCCGGGGTCGAAATGGCCAACACCCCCGCGAATGTGGTGGCGACGCTGAAGTCGATGCCCGCCTATGACGCGGCCTTTGCCAGGGCTTTCCCCGACGAGAAGGAGCCGGTGAGTTTCGACAACATGGCCAAGGCGATCGAGGCTTTCGAGGCGACGCTGATCACCCCCGCGCCCTTCGATGCCTGGCTGAACGGCGACGACGCGGCGCTGACGCCCGAGGCAAAGGCCGGGCTGGCGCTGTTCATGGACAAGGGCTGTTCCGGCTGCCATTCCGGCATCAATGTCGGCGGGCACGGCTATTACCCCTTTGGCCTGATCGAAAAGCCCGGCGCCGAGATCCTGCCGCCCGGCGACAAGGGCCGGTTCAAGGTCACGGAAACGGCGGACGACGAATATGTCTTCCGTGCCGCGCCCTTGCGCAACGTGGCGCTGACCGCGCCCTATTTCCATTCCGGCAAGGTCTGGGATCTGGATGTGGCGGTAGCGATCATGGGCGAAAGCCAGCTGGGGGAGGAGCTGAAGCCCGAAGAGGTCGGCCAGATCGTCGCCTTCCTGAACAGCCTGACCGGCAAGATGCCCGAAGTCACCCTGCCCGTCCTGCCTGCGGAAACCCACACCACCCCGCGCCCCACGGCAGAGGTGAAGGTGCAGTGAGGGTCATCTGACCGGGTGCCCTTTGCCCGGCCCCGGAGGGGTTTTGCACCCCTCCGGTCCTCCCCGCAGGGTATTTGGGCCAAGATGAAGGGGGAAGTGTTAGCAGGCGCTGTCCGACAGGAAATCCGCCAGGCGGTGTTGCATGTGCGGCACCGCGGTTTCCATGGCGAGGAACCGGGCGAGTTCGACGGATTGCCAGCATTGACCTTCATCCCCAAGGCGGATGCGGGCCAGTTGGGCATCTGTCATCCGCGCGACGAGGAACCATGACCGGACGCGCGCCGGGGGCGAGCCGGTGTATTCCCGCCGCCAGATGATGTCGCCGGGAGAGAGGCGGAGGCAGAGTTCCTCCTCGACCTCGCGCAGGGCGCAGGCTTCGGGGGTTTCATCGCCCTCGCGCCCGCCGCCGGGCAGATCCCAGTGGTTGGGAAAGGGGATGTCGGGCCTGTCGTCGCGCAGGATGGTGACGATGTGCACGCCATGCAGAAGCGCGATCTTGGCGCCGCTGAAGGTCATGGCGCTGCCCTGCCCGGCGGCGGGCGCCGTTGCGGCCATTCGGTCGCAAGGTGATAGGCCTGCCCGATGGCCAGCACCCTGGCATCCGCGCCCGTCGGCCCGGCGATCTGCATTCCCATCGGCAGGCCGGTCGCGCCGAACCCCACCGGCACCGACAGAGCGGGCAGGCCGATCAGGCTGATCGGGATCACCACCTCCATCCAGCGGTGATAGGTGTCCATGGGCCTATCGTTGATCGCCTGCGGCCAGCGCCAGTCGACCGGAAAGGGCCAGACCTGCGCCGTCGGCAGCACGATGGCATCGAACCGCGAAAACAGCCGCGCCGCATGGGCATACCAGAGCGACCGGATCACGCTGGCCTCATGCACTGCCTGCGCGGTCAGGGTCAGGCCCTGCTCAATCTCCCACACGGTTTCGGGCTTCAACTGCGCGCGTTTCGCGGGGTCGTCATAGACGGTGCGCTTTGTCTCGCAGTTCAGCATGGCGCGCAGGGTGGTCCAGGCCCACCAGAGCTTTTCCGCAGGGAAAGGCGGCGGCACCGGCTCCACCACGGCGCCAAGCTGTTCCAGCACCGCCAGCCCCTGTTCGCACTGGGCCAGGATGCCCGCCTCCATCGCATAGGCGCCGCCCCAGTCGGCCAGCCAGCCGATGCGCAGGCCTTTGAGGTCGATATGCAGCTTTGCCGCGTAATCCTCACCCTCGCGGCCAAAGGGCACCTCGGGGTTGGGACCGGCCTGCACGGCCAGCAGACGCGCCACATCCTCGACCGTGCGCCCCATCGGGCCTTCGGTGGCCATGGTGGCAAGGAAGGTGTCGCCCTCGGCATCGGCGGGCACCAGACCCCAGGTCGGGCGAAAGCCATAGACGTTGCAGAACGCCGCCGGGTTGCGCAGCGACCCCATCATGTCGGACCCGTCGGCCACCGGCACCAGCCGCGCGGCCAGCGCCGCCGCCGCGCCCCCGGACGATCCGCCCGCGCTGCGCGTCAGGTCATAGGGATTGCGCGTCGCCCCGAAGACCGGGTTGAAGGTATGCGAGCCATGGCCCCATTCCGGGCTGTTCGACTTGCCCACGAAGATCGCCCCCGCCGCCCGCATCCGCGCGGCGATCAGGTCGTCCTTTTGCGGCACATGGTTGGCATACATGGGCGAACCCCAGGTGGTGCGCAGCCCTTTCGTGGCCAGCAGATCCTTGGGCGCCATGGGCAGGCCATGCAGCCAACCCTGCGGGGCGGCATCGTCGGCGGCCCGCGCCTCGGCCATCAGGGCATCGGGGTCGCGCAGCGAGACCAGCGCATTGACCTGCGGGTTCGCGCTTTCGATCCGGGCGAGGAAGGCCGCCATCACCTCGGACGGGGCAAGGCTTCGCGCGGCGATCATCCGCGACAGGTCGGATGCGGAAAGTTCGGTCAGGTCCATGGCGCGTGCCCCTTGTTCTTGGCACCGCCAGCTAATCAAGCGGCGCGGGGAAAGGAAAGCGGCGAGGCACGGGAAAACCGGACGATTGCAAAGCGCGGCCATCTTTTGCCTCGCACCCGCGCTTTGCGGCACAGCGGCGAAAAGAGCCTCTCGGCGGGGGTAGTTTCGCCAAGGCGAAAGAAGGGATTGGTGCAGATCCGCAAAGCGCCGCAGTGTCATCATCCTTCCGCCAGACAGGGGCGGCGATCCTTCGCGAAAGGCCGTCCGGGTCCGCCGGGGCAGCAACATCCCGATCGTCCTGGAGCGGGCGGGCTTTGGCCGAGCGGGATGTCGCGGCTGCGGGGCGGGCGGAATCTTCAGGGCGGCGGTCGAACGGGCACCCGCGCAGAGATGATGGTCTTTCAACTAGAGGCCTGTCAGCCATTCCACGGGCGCCCGCGCAGAAACGATTCCCCCCTAAGGCAAGGCAGATGCGGCATCGGGCTGCCCGCGGGCGTGGCGATCAATGTGATTTCTTGCCCCGTGCCGCCGAACTGCGCTGCAAGCCGCATCCTGCGAACATCTCACCCTTTGGAAGCCCTTGGCGGAAAAGCGAAAGGGCGGCAGGTTTCCCCGCCGCCCCCTTTTGTTCGGGTCGTGCTGGCGTCACTCCACCGACAGCGCCACGAAGCGCGGATCGCCGCCCTGACGCACCAGAATTGGCAGCGACTTGCGGCCGGCGTCCTTGGCCTCCTTGATGCGATCCTGAAGATCCTTCAGGCGCGTCACCTTTTGCTGGCCGGCCTCGGTGATGACCAGACCGTCGCGCAAGCCCTTGGCATAGGCCTCGGACGCCACGTCGACCTTGGTGATCACCAGACCGGTGCTGTCGGCCGGCAGGCCCAGTTCCTGCGCGGATTGCGCGGTCAACGGCTCCAGCATCATGCCCAGAAGCTCGCCCTTTTCGGCCGGGGCGACGGGTTTGCCCGCGACCGGAACCGGCGTTTCCTCGGCATCCTCGCGCCGGCCCAGCTTGACCTGAAGCGTCTCGGTCTTGCCGTCGCGCAGGACGATGACATTCACCGCCTCGCCGATGGGGGCATCGGCCACGCGGCGCACCAGTTCGCGGGTGTCCTTCACATCCGAGCCGTCGAAGCTCAGCACCACATCGCCCTGTTTCATCCCGGCATCCAGCGCCGGGCCTTCGGGCACGTCGGTGATCAGCGCGCCCTTGGCCTCTTTCAGGCCCATGGCCTCGGCCAGGTCGGGGGTCACGTCCTGGATGCGCACGCCCAGCCAGCCGCGCCGGGTTTCACCGAACTGGCGAAGCTGGTCGACCACCTTGGTCACGACATTCGACGCCATGGAAAAGCCGATGCCGATCGACCCGCCGTTGGGCGACAGGATCGCGGTGTTCACGCCGATCACCTGCCCGTCCATGTTGAACAGCGGCCCGCCCGAGTTGCCGCGGTTGATGGCGGCATCGGTCTGGATGTAGTCGTCATAGGTGCCGGAAAGTTCGCGGTTCCGGGCCGAGACGATGCCCGACGACACCGAGAACCCCTGCCCCAGCGGGTTGCCCATGGCCAGAACCCAGTCGCCGACGCGCATATGGTCGCTGTCGCCGAACTGCACGAAGGGCAGTGGCTTGTCGGTTTCCACCTTCAGCAGGGCGATGTCGGTCTTGGGATCGGTGCCGACCAGTTTCGCATCCAGCTTCTGGCCCGAGAAGAATTCGATGGAAATCTCGTCCGCGCCTTCGATGACGTGGTTGTTGGTGACGATATAGCCGTCTTCCGAAATCACGAAGCCCGAGCCGAGCGCCTCGGACTTTTGCGGCTGGTCATCGTCCTGCCCCTGCTGGCCGGGCAGGTTCTTGAAGAAATCCTCGAAACCCGGCGGCAGGTTGGGCGCCCCCTTCAGCGGCGAGGAAACGGTCGAGGTGGTGGTGATGTTGACCACGGCCGGGCTGATCTGCTCGGCCAGGTCGGCGAAGCTTTCAGGCGCGCCGCGGGCCTCGGCCATGGCGACGGGGCCCATCGGCCCCAGACCCACGGCAAGACCCAGGCCCACCATCAGCGCCAGCCGTGAGACGCGATGCGAGGCGCCGCGCTTCATGCTGGTTCCGGCTGGAATGTGCTGCACTCTCGAACTCCTTTTCTCGTGTCGTATCGGGCCCGGCGATCTCTCTCCCGCGCCGGTGCCGCGGAATGCGTCTGCAATGTCTGGTCGGGCGCGGAAAACCGCAATGCAATCCCTGTCGCGCCGTCTCAAATGGGTGTGAAAGTTGTTTCAGTGTCGGCTGCGTGGGGGGCAGAGGCAAGGGAAAACCGACCGGCCGTGTGCATCGGGGCAGGCGGCCGGGGGTTTCACACCCCCTGTCCCGGCCCGGCCACGGGCCGGGCGTTCTTCGCGGAAATCGTCCACTGGACGATTTCTGATCGCTCATCACCCCCGTGGGATATTTGGGTCCAGAAAGAGGAAGGGGGGCCGCAGGTTGCCCCGCAGCTGTGCGGTCGGAGGTCAGGCTCCGGTGTGGTGCGAAAGCCAGATCAGCAGGATGCCCGCCGCCATTGCGCCAAGGCCGATCAGGCGGCGGCGATCGCGGGACATGGCGGCAAAGGCCGCCAGCAGGTCCTCCATGCGCGAAGGGGCCAGCGCAAGCGCCAGCCCCTCGACCACCAGCACCAACCCGAGGGCCAGCGCGATCATCGTCATTGCCCGGCCTGCGGGGCCGGCACGGCGGGCGCGTGGTCGGAGCGGAGATAGTCGAAGAAGGTGCTGTCCGGCGACAGCACGATCGACGAGCCCTGCCCCTTCAGCGCGTTCTCATAGGCCTGAAGCGACCGGGTGAAGGCAAAGAACTCCGGGTCGCGGCCAAAGGCCTCGGCGTAGATGCGGTTTCGTTCGGCATCGGCCTCGCCGCGAATGACCTCGGCGTTCTTGCGCGCCTCGGAGGTCAGTTCCACCACCGTCCGGTCGGCCGCGGCGCGAACGCGCTGCGCCGCCTCGCCGCCCCGGGCGATCTCGTCCGCGGCCTCGCGTTCACGCTCGGCCCGCATCCGGGCAAAGGTGGCGGCCAGGTTCTGCTCGGGCAGGTCGGTCCGGGTCAGCCGCACGTCGATCACGTCGACACCCAGCGTCACCGCCTCGGCCTTGGCCAGATCGCGGATGCGGTTCATCAGGCCGGTCCGGTCCTCGGACAGCACGGCGCCCGAGGGGACCGAACCAAGCACTTCGCGGATCTTGGCGGACAGGATGTTTTCCAGCCGCCCCTGCGCCAGCGATATGCCGCCATCGCCCGTCGCCTCGCGGAAGCGGATCACGTCGACGATGCGCCAGCGGGCGAAGGCATCCACCACCAGCCGCCGGTCGTCCAGCGGCGTCACCTCCAGCGGCGCGCTGGTCGGCAGACCCAGAATGCGGTTGTCGTAGGTCTTGACCTCCTGGATGAAGGGGATCTTGAAATAGAGGCCCGGTTCATCCTTGGCGGCCTTGACCTGGCCGAATTGCAGCACCAGCGCCTTTTCGCGTTCGTCCACGGTATAGACCGACGACAGCAGCACCGCGATGGCGACGACGGCGCCGGGCAGGATCAGGGTCGAGGCTTTCATCAGTTGTTCCCCCCCTGCTGCACGGCACCTGCGGCCGGGGCAGTTCCCATCCGGCCAAGTTCGTTCAACGGCAGGAAGGGCACCACACCCTGCCCGGCCTCGCCCCCCGACACCCCGTCGAGGATGACCTTGTTCATGCCGCCCAGCACCTTTTCCATGGTTTCCAGATACATCCGCCGCCGCGTCACATCCGGCGCCTTGACGTATTCGTCATAGACCGAGGTAAAGCGGCTGGCCTCGCCCTGGGCGTCGTTCACGACCTGGGCGCGATAGGCCTCGGCCGCCTCGACCAGGCTTGCAGCCTGGCCGCGGGCGCCTGCGGTCGCCTTGTTGGCATAGGCGTCGGCCTCTTTCTCCAGCCGGTCGCGTTCCTGTTGCGCGGCCTGCACCTCGCGGAAGCTGTCGATGACCTCGCGCGGGGGGTCGGCGCGGTTGAAGTTCACGCGGATGACCTGGATGCCGGCGTTGTAGCTGTCGAGCGTCGACTGCACGGCGGTTTCCAGATCCTGCGCGATGGTGCCGCGGTCGCGGTTCAGGATCGGCGACAGTTCCGACCGGGCGATGATGTCGCGCATCGCGCTTTCCGAAACCGCACGGATGGTGTCGGCAGGATCCGCCAAGTTGAACAGGTATTTCGTCGGATCGGACACGTTCCAGACCACCTGGAACTCGATATCGACGATGTTCTGGTCGCGGGTCAGCATCAGCCCGCTGTCGGTGGTGCCGGATGCGCCGTTGCCGATGTCGGTGGTGCGCTGGCCGGTGGTCTGGACGATTTCCGCGGTGACCAGCGGCCAGGGCGCAAAGTTCAGGCCCGGGTTGCCCACGGCCGAGAACTTGCCCAGGAACAGCTCGACCGAGCGTTCGTCCTGCTGGACGGTATAGAACGACATGAAGGCCCACAGGCCGACCGCCGCCAGGCCGCCCAGAAGCAGCCCCTGCCGCGTCACGCGCGGGCCGGCGCCGTTGCCGCCGCCCTGCCCCGTGCCACGGCCACCTCGGCCGCCCATCAGGACGCGAAGCTGTTCCTGCCCCTTGCGGACGATCTGGTCGATCTCGGGGATTCCGTTGCCGTTGTCGCCCGGACGGCGCGCACCGCGGCGATCCTCGCCTCTGTTCCCGTCCCGGTCCCGGTCGTCATTGCCCGGCCCGCCGCCCCAGGGGCCTCCGCTTCCTGCCATGTCGTTTCCCTTTATCCTTCACTTGCGTCCATAACTGGACACTTGGGGCGGGGAAATCAACCGCCCTTGGCTGCGGCGGATCGCCTTAACCCCGGCGCGCGGGCTTTCGCATCGTCACCAGTTCCTCGGCCATGGTGGGGTGAACGGCGACGGTTCGGTCGAAATCCTCTTTCGTGGCGCCCATCTTCACCGCGATGGCGGCCAGCTGGATCATCTCTCCCGCCTCGGGGCCGACGATGTGACAGCCCAGAACCCTGCGGTTTTCGGCATCGACGATCAGCTTCATCAGCACCCGGTCGTCGCGGCCCGCGAACAGGCTGCGCATCGGGCGGAAGCTGGCGGAATAAACCTCATACGGGCCGCGCGCCGCCGCCTGCTCCTCGGTCAGGCCGACGGTGCCGAGTTCGGGCTGGGTGAACACCGCCGAAGGCACCAGGTCGTGGTCCGCCCGGGTCGGCACGCCGCGAAAGACGGTATCGGCGAAGGCGTGGCCTTCGCGGATCGCAACCGGGGTCAGGTTGATGCGGTTGGTCACATCGCCCACGGCATAAACCGAGGGCACGCGGGTCTGGCTGAATCCGTCGACGGGGATTTCCCCGTCGCGGCCCAGCGTCAGGCCCAGATTTTCCAGCCCGAGGCTCGCGGTGTTGGGCTTGCGCCCCGTCGCGTAAAGCACAAGGTCGGTTTCCAGAACCGAGCCGTCGCGCAGCGTGACGGCGATCCCGCCCGCGGCCCGGTCCAGCCGGGCGACATCGGCGTTCAGCAGGATGTTCACCCCATGCCCGGCCATGGCATTCGCCACCATCCCCCGCGCCTCGTCGTCAAAGCCGCGAAGGATCTGCCCGCCGCGATAGACTTGGGTCACGGCCACGCCCAACCCGTTCAGGATGCAGGCAAATTCGCAGGCGATGAAGCCGCCGCCCACCACCACCGCCCGCGCCGGCAGCGCGGGCAGATCGAACATCTCGTTCGAGGTGACGGCCAGTTCGCGCCCCGGAATCTGGGGGATGAAGGGCCAGCCGCCAGTCGCCACCAGGATGTGCTTGGTGGTGAAGACGCGCCCGTCGGCAAGGCGGACGGTATGGGCATCCTCGATCACCGCGCGCATGTCGTGGATGGTGACGCCCGCATTCACCAGCCCGCTGCGATAGGCGGCCTCCAGCCGGTCCAGTTCCTTGTGCAGCGTGCCGCGAAAGGCGGGCCAGTCGAATTTCCCGGGATCGACCGACCAGCCATAGGCGCGCGCATCGCGCATCTGTTCGGGAAAGGCGCTGGCAAAGACCATCAGCTTTTTCGGAACGCAGCCGCGGATCACGCAGGTGCCGCCCATGCGGCTTTCCTCGGCCAGCGCGACCTTCGCCCCGCCTTCCGAGGCGGCGATCCGCGCCGCGCGCACCCCGCCCGAGCCGCCGCCGATCACGAACAGGTCGTAGTCGAAGGCCATGGATCAATCCCCCAGATCGGCAAAGATGTTGTCGGTGGGGGCAAATTCGATGCGGTCGTCGGTTTCGGTGCCCGCATTGATGTCGCGCACCTGCACCCGGCCATCGCCATGCCCGACGATCACGATGTCGCAGATGTCGATGAACAGCCCGCTTTCCACCACGCCCGGGATCTGGTTCAACAGCAGCGCCAGCTGCCGCGGATTGCCGATCCGCTTCAGATGCAGGTCGACGATGTAATTCGCCTCGTCCGTCAGCAGGGGCTTGTCGCCGTTCATCCGCAAGGTGCAGTCGCGGCCCAGCACATCCATGCCGACCAGCATTTCCTCGACCAGCAGCTTGGTGGTCTGCCAACCAAAGGGGATCACCTCGACCGGCAGGGGAAAGGCGCCAAGCTGCGCCACCGCCTTGGCCGCATCGGCGATAACGATCATCTGGTCCGAGGCGGTGGCCACGATCTTTTCCTGCAACAGGGCCGCCCCGCCGCCCTTGATCAGCGACAGGTCGGGGTCGAACTCATCCGCCCCGTCGATGGTCAGGTCCAGCCATTTCACCTCGTCCAGCGTGGCGATCGGCACGCCCAGTTGCCGCGCCAGTTCCGCCGTCCGGGTCGAGGTCGGAACGCCGGTGACGCGCAGCCCCTCTTCGCGCACGCGCTCGGCCAGACAGCGCACCATCCAGGCGGCGGTCGATCCGGTGCCAAGGCCCAGCTTCATCCCGTCCTGCACGAAATCGACGGCACGTTTCGAGGCGACGAATTTGGCCGTGTCGATGGGGGAAAGTTCGGCGGGCATGGCGATCCTCGGCGGTTCGGGGCTGATGGCGGCGTTATAGGCAATGCGCGCCCCGCGCGCGAGGGGCTATGCACCGTCCGGCGCGAGGGAATGGGCGCACGGCCCCTTGCCCCCCCGCGAAAGCTAGGCGCCCGGCACCGGAAAGAAATGGCTCCACGGCGCCGCCTCGTCCAGCACGCGGGCATAGGACGGGCGGGCGGCCAGCCGATCGTAATAACCGCTCAGCGCCGGGAAGGCCGCGCCCCATGGCTCCACCCGATTCGCATAGTAAAGCGCCGGGGCCGCCGCGCAATCGGCCATGGAAAAATCGCCCGCCGCCCAGGGCCGCCCCTCCAGCCGCGCCTCGGCCACGGGATAGAACCGGCGCAGGGCGGCGCGCGCCTCGGCCACGCCATAGGGGTCGCGGGCGTCGGCTGGGCGCAGATGATCCAGCACGATCTTCTGCATGGGCAACTGGACATAAAGGTCGAACAGCCGGTCCCAAAGCCGCACCTCGGCCGCGGTTTCCGCCGGAATCAGGCGGCGGGCCTGCGCAAAGGTATCGGCCAGATATTCGATGATCACGCTGGTTTCCGGCACTGCGCGCGGGCCCACCTCCAGCACGGGAAAACGCACCATCGGCCACAGCCGCGCCAGGGCCGCGCGCTGGTCGGGATCGCCCAGATCGACCACATTCGGACGAAATTCTATGTCGGTGTCGTAAAGCGCGATCAGCACCTTCTGGCAAAAGGATGAAAACGGGTGAAAGTGCAGCGTGGGGGTCATGGCCATGATCCTTGCAGGACGGCGCGGGGGCGCCCATCTTTCATATACCCGTCCATGTCCCAAGCGATGCGGAAAATGTCGCTTTCCGCACCGCCCCGCAAGGGGAAGCCTGCGACAGTCAACGGCCAGCCGCCGCGGCGCAGCCAAGGATTGCAGATGTTCCTGTCCGTCTTCGACATGTTCAAGGTGGGGGTCGGCCCCTCCTCCTCGCATACGATGGGGCCGATGGTCGCCGCCGCCCGGTTTCTGGAGGCGATCCGCCAAAGCCCGTTTCACCCCAGGGGGCTGAAGGCGTCGCTGCACGGATCACTGGCGTTCACCGGCGTGGGACATGCCACCGACCGGGCGACGATCCTGGGCCTGGCGGGGTTCGAGCCTGCGACCTTCGACGCCGAAAAGGCCGAGACGGTGATGGCCGCCATCCGCACCACCCATACGATCACCCCGCCCGGCCTGCCGGAAATGCGCTTCGATCCCGACACCGATCTGGTCTTCGACTATGGCCCGGCGCTGCCCGGCCATGCCAACGGCATGATCCTGCGCGCGACCGATGCGCAGGGCGACGTGGTGATGGAGGAAACCTATTACTCCATCGGCGGCGGCTTCGTGCTGACGGCGCAGGAACTGGCCGATGCGGCGGGGGCAAAGGCCAAGGCAAAAGCCGACATCCCCTATCCGTTCGAATCCGCCGACGAAATGCTGCGCATGGCGCGCGAAAGCGGCAAGACCATCGCCCAGATGAAGCGCGAGAACGAGCTGAAATTCCGCAGCCCCGCCGATCTGGACGCCGGAATGGCGCGGATCTGGCAGGTGATGAACGATTGCATCAACCGCGGCATGGCGGGCGAAGGCATCCTGCCCGGCGGCCCGCGGGTGCGCCGACGCGCCAAGGGGATCCATGACGCGCTGCTGGCCGAACGCGGCCTGAACCTTGTCGCGCCCCATACGATCAACGACTGGATGTCGCTTTACGCCATGGCGGTGAACGAGGAAAACGCCAATGGCGGACAGGTCGTGACCGCCCCCACCAATGGCGCCGCCGGGGTGGTGCCCGCCGTCATCCGCTACTGGCTGGACCATGTGCCGGGGGCGAGTGCGTCGAAGGTCGGCGACTTTCTTTTGACCGCCGCCGCCGTGGGCGGCATCGTCAAGCACAATGCCAGCATCTCGGGCGCGGAATGCGGCTGCCAGGCCGAGGTCGGCAGCGCCGCCGCCATGGCCGCCGCCGGTCTGGCCGCGGTGATGGGCGGCAGCGTCGAGCAGGTGGAGAACGCCGCCGAAATCGCGCTGGAGCATCACCTTGGCATGACCTGCGACCCAGTAAAGGGGCTGGTGCAGGTGCCATGTATCGAACGCAACGGTCTGGGCGCGATCAAGGCGGTGTCGGCGGCCTCACTGTCCCTGCGCGGCGACGGGCAGCATCTGGTCAGCCTGGATGTCTGCATCGAGACGATGCGCCAGACCGGCCGCGACATGCACGAGAAATACAAGGAAACCTCGCTGGGCGGGCTTGCGGTCAACGTGCCCAACTGCTGAAACGGGCGGATGAGCGCGCAGCAGATCCCCCACCCCGACCGCCCGATGCTGGGCATCGCCCTGATGCTGGCCTTTTGCGTGGCAGCCCCGGTGGGCGATGCGCTGGCAAAACTGCTTTCGGCCTTTCCGGTGGTGCTGCTGATCTGGCTGCGCTTTGCGATGCAAGCGGTGTTCATGACGCCCTTCATGCTGGCGCGCGGGCATGGCCTTTCCATGTCGCGGCGGGTGTTCTGGCTGGTGGCGGCGCGCACCCTCACCCATATCGGCGGCATCGGCTGCATGTTCACCGCGCTGCGGTATCTGCCCTTGGCCGAGGCGGTGGCCATCGCCTTCGTGATGCCCTTTGTCCTTTTGCTTTTCGGCTGGCTGCTGCTGGGGGAAGAGGTCGGCCCGCGCCGCCTTGGCGCCTGTGCCGTGGGGTTTCTTGGCACGGTCATGGTGATCCAGCCGTCCTTCGCGGCGGTCGGCGCGCCGGCGCTGCTGCCGCTCGGCTGCGCGGTCTGCTTTGCGCTGTTCATGCTGTCGACCCGCGCCATGGCGCATGAGATCGACCCCTTTGCCATGCAGGTCTCCAGCGGGCTGATGGCGGTGACGGTGCTTCTGCCATTCCTGCTGGCGGGGGCGGCCAGCGGGATTCCCGCGCTGTCGGTGCGAATGCCGCAGGGGGTAGAATGGGCCTTCATCCTGGGGCAAGGGGTCATCGGCTCGGCCTCGCATCTGCTGATGGGGTGGTCGCTGCGCTTTGCCCCGGCCTCGACACTGGCGCCGATGCAGTATCTGGAGATTCCGTTCTCGGTCATCGTCGGCTGGGCGATCTTTGGCCATCTGCCGAACGGGCTGGCGGCGGCAGGGGTGGTCGTCACCGTGGCGGCGGGGCTTTACGTCATCGCGCGCGAACAGCGTGCCGCCAGCCGCCGCGCCGCCACCGCCTGACCCCGACGGGCTGAACACGACGCTTCGGCCATGGGCGACACCGGATGTCGCGAACCGACTCGACGCCGCCCCGGCGCCCGGATAGGCAGGCCCTCATGACCCAGACGAACGACCGCATCCTGCCGGGCATCGTGCTGATGCTGGCCTTCTGCGCGCTTGCGCCCCTGCTGGACGTGTCGTCCAAGCTGGCCACGGAAACCCTGCCCGTGGGGCAGATCACCACGGCGCGATTCGTGGTGCAGGCGGCGCTGATGCTGCCGGTCGTGCTGTGGATGCGCCTGCCGCTGCGGGTTTCGCCGCGGATGGCGGGGCGGGTGCTGCTGCGGGCACTGTTCCTGATCCTGTCGACCTACAGCTTTGTCGCAGCGGTGTCGTTCATGGCCATCGCCGACGCGCTGGCCATCGCCTTTGTCGAACCCTTCGTGCTGCTGATCCTTGGGCATTTCCTGTTCGGCGACCAGGTGGGGCCGCGCCGCATCGCCGCCTGCGCGGTGGGGTTCCTGGGGGCGATGCTGGTCATCCAGCCCTCGCTTGCCGCCTTCGGCCTGCGGGCGCTGTGGCCGCTGGGAACGGCCTTCTGCTTTGCCTTCTACATGCTGTCGACGCGCGCCATATCGGCCAGCCTGCATCCGGTGACGATGCAGTTCCACACCGCCGTCGCGGGCATGGTGGTGATGCTGCCGATCATGGTGGCGATGGACGGCTCCGGCACCTCGTTCGACCCGGCGATGCCGCAGGGGATCGCCTGGCTGTGGCTGTTCGGCATGGGCTTCTGGGCCACGGTCAGCCACATGTGCATGACCTATGCGCTGAAGTTCGCGCCGACGACGGTGCTGGCACCGCTGCACTATTCGGAAATCGTGGTGTCGGTGACGCTGGGCTATCTTGTGTTCGGCGACTTTCCCAACCTGATCGCCTGGGCGGGGATCGCGCTGATCGTCGCTTCGGGGCTTTACATCATCTATCGTGAACGGATGTCGGCGCGGGCGGGCGCCGTCGCGGCCGAAGATATCGCGGCACCAACCCACTGATCGCCGCATCCAGCCGCGCCAGCGGCAGGATGACCAGCATCCCCGGCCCGTCGAACCGCAGCCGCACCTCGGGCGCCGTCACCCGGTTCGAGGTGCCGATGACCCGCGCGGGGTGAAAGTCCAGCCCCTTGACCGGCCATTCCAGCCCCGTGCTTTCCCCCGTCACCCCATCCAGCGGAAACAGCGACAGCGGATCGCCCGGTTGCAGGTGCAGCGCCATCTCCCGCCCCGGCGGCGCGTGAAAGGCCAGATCCTTCGGCCCCAGGACCAGCACCGGAAAGCCCCCCTGCCGCACCAGCCCGTGCATCACCGCCAAGCCGTGATCCATCCGCCCGCCCGCAAAGCCAAGGGCCAGCGCAAAGGGCGCCTCGACCGACTGCAGCACCTTGTCGAAATCGGTCGTCGTCTGTTCGCCGATTTCATGCAGCCGCCCGGCCAGCCGCTGCCGCGCGGCGGGCGAGATCGAATCCATGTCGCCGATCACCGCCGCAGGCTCTTCCCCCAGCGACAGCAGGCGGTCCGCCCCGCCGTCGGCCGCAACAAGACAAGGCGCGCGCAGCAGCGCCCGTGACAGCAGCCTTGCGGAAAAAGGGCCGCCTCCCGCGATCGTGACACCCTTGCGGGATTGGACAATGGCCTGTTTCATGCAGATACTGTTTTCCGAATTGCGGCAAATCCCGTTGCCGGGGCCACAATCAATCCTTCAAATTACCCACATCTGTCCATGGATTCGGACCGCAGACCCCGCAGTTTCGTCATGATCGAGTCAGGCAGAAAGCGAGCATCCGCATGAACGGTGCGAGTAAAATCCTTACGGTTTCCTACGGCACGTTCTCGTGCACGCTGGAAGGCTTTGACGATCCCTTCAACACGATGAAGGCGATTGCAGAATATTTCCGCGACCTGGCCGCCGAGGACCGCTATTTCGGGGCCGAGCCGCCGACGCCCGATGCCGCGATGCTGCACCGCATCGCCGAGCGCGAGATCCAGCGCCGGGTCGAGGCCAAGATCAACGAGAACGGCGTGGTCCTGCGCGCGGGCGAATTGACGGCGCGCCCCGCGCCTGCACCGGCCCCCGCACCCGTCCTGACCGAGGCCGCGCCCGCCGAAAGCGTCGCCGCCCGCCTGTCGCGCCTGCGCGCCGAGGCTGCCCCCGCGCCCGCCGCCTATGATGCATTCATCGAGGATGAACATGCCGAGGCGACCGTGGCCGAACCGCCGCGCGCCGCAATGCCCGTCCTCCCCGCCCTGGCAGTCGAGGAAGAGCCCGTCATCGAAGCGGCGGCACCTGCGCCTGCGGAGGTCGTCGAGGCCCCCGAAGCCGACGATGATCTTTTGCAGCGCCTGACGCTGGACCCCCTCTCCGCGCCCGAGATTTCCGCGCCGGCAGCGCCCGTCGAGATCGGTGTCGAGGATATGGCCGCCGACGATCTGGGCATCAGCCTTGCCGATGTGATCGCCACCGAGGTCCCGGCCGAACCCGCCCCTGCCGAAGCGGCTGCTCCCGAGGCTGAGCCCGCGGTGATCGAAGCCGCCTTCGACGTGCCGGAATCCCTGGTTCCCGCCGCCGAGGAAGATCACGCCGAAGAAGATCACGAGGCGATCAGCCTGGACCTGCCGGACCTGTCCGGCATCCTGCCCGAGACCGAGATCGAACCCCAGACCGCGACCGAGGCCCAAGCAGCGATCGAACCGGAAGACCTGGACTTTTCGGCCTTCGAGGATCTGCTGCCCGAATCCACGCAGGACAGCGCGGCCGGGGATGTAGCGGATATTCTGCCCGAACTGGCCGCCGAAGCCGATGGCGATGCCGCCAGCGAAAGCGACGACGACATGCTGGCCCGACTGGTCGGCGGCGATGCCGATGCGGAACCCGCATCGCAATCCGAGCCGGAGCCGGAGCCGGTTGGTCAAGCCGATGCCGTGGCCGGGCCGGTCATGGAGGCAGTGGAACTCGACAGCGCGCCGGAAACCGCCCCGGCCGTTGCCGAGGCCGCGCCTCTGCCGATGTCCGACAAGATCCAGCGCGCCCGTGCCCGCGTGATCCATGTCCGCCGTAGCCCGTCGCTGGCAGTGGCGCGCCCCGCCGCACCCGAAGCTCCGCTCACCCAGGCCGCCCAGGCCGAGGCTCCGGTGCAGTCCGGCCTGTCCGACGAGGCGGAAGAGGCGCTGAAGCGCGAACTCGCCGCGCTGGAGGCCGAAAGCCGCCCGGCAGAGCAGCCCGTGGCCGCCGCCGAGGCGCTTGACGCGGTTGAAGATGCCACCGAACCGCGCCCGCGGCTTGAGCCCGAGGCCGATGCCGCCGTGGAACGGCTGATCGCGCAGACCAATACCGCGATGGAAGGCCCCGAAAACAAGCGCCGCCTCTCGGCCATCGCACATCTCAAGGCCGCCGTGGCCGCGACCCTTGCCGAACGGCTGAGCCGGGGGCCGGCTGCGGAAAAGTCCCCCTCGCGCGAGGAGGCCTATCGCGACGATCTGGAACGTGCCGTCCGTCCGCGCCCGACCCTGGCCGAGGCGCCCCGCGCCGAAGGCGTGGCCCCCGCGCCGCGTCCCGCCGCGACCGAACGCCCGTCGCCGCTGGTGCTGGTTTCGGAACAGCGGATCGACCGGCCCCGCCCCGCCGCGGCGCCCATCGTGCCGGTGCGTCCGCGCCGCGTGGTGCAGACTGCCCCCGCCCCGCAGCCCGCCGCCACGCTGCATCCCGCAGCCGCCGCCCAGCAAACCGCCGTCGAGGACGAGGACGACGACCTGACCGACGAGGATGCCGAAGCCATCTTTGCCGACAGCCACGGCTTTGCGGAATTTGCCGAAAAACTTGGTGCCACCGATCTGGCCGGGATGCTGGAGGCCGCGGCCGCCTATGCCGCCTGCGTCGAGGGCCGCCCGCATTTCAGCCGCCCGCAGCTGATCCGCCAGGTCGCGGCCGTGGCCGAGATCGAGATCAGCCGCGAGGATTCGCTCCGGTCCTTCGGGCGGCTGCTGCGCGACGGGCGCATCGTCAAGCTGCGCCGCGGGCAGTTCGCGCTGACCGACAGGTCGCACCTTCTGGCCGAGGCAAAAAAGATCGCGGGCTGAGGAAGCCAGGCGCAACCGCCCCTCTTGCGCTGCCACGCGGGAACGGGACGGAAAAGGGGCAGGGGCGATCCCCCTGCCCTTTTTTTCGTTCATTGCCGGATCTTCGTTTATTTCCTGCCGTCCGATTCGCCCGGCGCATCGGGATCGGCCTGCCCGACCCCTTTGAACACGAACCTAAACGGCAGCGCCCAAACCACGCCCAGCCCCACATAGATCGCCAGCTCCACCAGGATCGGCGGCCGTTCGGTCATGGCGCCCATGATGCCCCAGACCACCGCGATATAAAGCGGCAGCCCGAGAATCAGGATCAGCAGCGCCAGTCGCTTGCGGCTTTTGTAGGACAGCGCGGGCTTTCCGGCGGCCATCGGCTCAATCCGCGAAGGGGTCGGTGACAAGGATGGTGTCGTCGCGCTCGGGGCTGGTGGACAGCATGGCGACCGGGCACTGGATCAGTTCCTCGATCCGGCGGACGTATTTCACCGCAGCGCCGGGCAGGTCGTTCCAGGACCGGGCGCCCTGGGTGGAGTCAGACCAGCCCTCCATCTCTTCATAGATGGGGCGGGCCTTGGCCTGAAGCGCGGCCTGTGTCGGCAGATAGTCGTAATGCACCCCGTCCACGTCATAGCCGACGCAGATCCTGATGGTCTTGAACCCGTCCAGCACGTCGAGCTTGGTCAGCGCGATGCCCTTCATCCCCGACAGGGCGCAGGTCTGGCGCACCAGCACCGCATCGAACCAGCCGCAGCGCCGCTTGCGGCCCGTGACGGTGCCGAATTCGCGCCCGCGTTCGCCCAGCCTTTCGCCGTCGGCATCCAGCAGCTCGGTCGGGAAAGGCCCCTGGCCGACGCGGGTGGTATAGGCCTTGACGATCCCCAGCGAGTAATCGACCGCATTCGGCCCCAACCCCGTGCCCGTCGCCGCCTGCCCGCCGATCACGTTCGACGAGGTGACATAGGGATAGGTGCCGAAGTCGATGTCCAGCAACGAGCCTTGCGCGCCCTCGAACAGGATACGCTTGCCCGCGCGGCGCAGGTCGTTCAGCACCTTCCACACCGGCTTGGCATATTGCAGCACCTGCGGCGCGATGGCGCGCAGATCGGCCAGCAGCGCCTCGCGGTCGATGGGATCAAGGCCCAGGCCCGCCCTCATCGCATTGTGGTGCAAAAGCGCGCGGTCGACGCGCTGTTGCAGCGTGTCTTCGTCGGCAAGGTCGGCCACCCGGATCACGCGGCGGCCCACCTTGTCTTCATACGCAGGGCCGATGCCGCGGCCGGTGGTGCCGATCTTGGCATGAGAGCCTTCGGCCTGCGCTTCGCGTGCTCTGTCAAGTTCGCCGTGGAAGGGCATGATAAGCGGGGTATTTTCCGCGATCATCAGATTGTCGGGGCTGATATCCACGCCCTGTTCGCGGATGGCGGCGATTTCCCTGACCAGATGCCAGGGGTCCAGCACCACGCCATTGCCGATCACCGACAGCTTGCCGCCGCGCACCACGCCCGAGGGCAGCGCGTTCAGCTTGTAGACCTTGCCGCCGATGACCAGCGTATGACCGGCATTGTGGCCGCCCTGGAACCGCGCGATCACGTCGGCGCGTTCCGACAGCCAGTCCACGATCTTGCCCTTGCCCTCGTCGCCCCACTGGGCGCCCACGACAACCACGTTGGCCATCCGCCAATCCTTTCCCGGTCGGTGAAACCGACTGTCCTATAGCGGCAGGGGCACCGGGAAGAAACCGGATTCTGGTGGGCCGGGCCCGACCGGGCGCAAAAGGGGGGCTGTCTGCCCCCCTCGTCGCTGACGCTCCTCACCCCCCGAGGATATTTTCGCGAAGAGGATGGAGTAAGGATGGCGCGGCCCTTGCGGCGAAACGCAAGGGTTGCGGTGGCGGACACATCCGCATAGATAGGCGCGTCACCAAGCGGAACCTGCCTGTCCATGGAAAACGTCGTCCTTACCGTCCATCTGATCCTTGCCCTTCTGCTGATCGGCGTGGTGTTGTTGCAACGGTCCGAAGGGGGCGGTCTGGGCATGGGGTCGACCGGCGGGGTGATGACCAACCGCGGGGCCGCGACGGCGCTGACCAAGCTGACCTGGATCCTGGCCGGGGCCTTCATCATCACCTCGATCACGCTGACCGTGCTGGCGGCAAGGAATTCGGCCTCGGGGTCGGTTCTGGACAGCCAGCCCGCTGCCGCCACGCAGACCGCACCTGCCCCGGCGCAACCGGCCTCGCCGCTGGGAACCGGCGCCGACCTGCTGCCGCCCGCCCCGGCGGATGCGCCCGCCGCGCCGCCGCGCGCCGGGAACTGACCCACCGCCCTTGCCGGGCAGGCCCCGCGCGCGGGGTGTGTCCTTTGCACCACCACCCTTAGCTTACGAAACGGCATATCAGACAGCATCTAGCGGTGCGGTTGCGCTTTGGCTTTGCCTGCGCTATATCCCGACTCCCGTGATGCCGCGATTCTGCCGGCCAGAATCGCATTGAACCTTTTCACGGGAGTTCCCAGCATGGCGCGTTACATCTTCATCACCGGCGGCGTGGTTTCGTCGCTGGGCAAAGGTCTCGCGTCGGCGGCCCTTGGGGCGCTGTTGCAGGCACGGGGCTATACGGTTCGGTTGAGAAAGCTCGACCCCTATCTGAACGTCGACCCCGGCACGATGTCGCCCTTTGAACATGGCGAGGTCTTCGTGACCGACGATGGCGCGGAGACCGACCTAGACCTTGGGCATTACGAACGGTTCACCGGCGTGTCGGCGCGGATGACGGATTCCATCTCCTCGGGCCGGATCTATTCCAACGTGCTGGAGAAGGAGCGCCGCGGCGACTATCTGGGGAAGACCATTCAGGTCATTCCCCACGTCACCAATGAAATCAAGGACTTCCTTCGCATCGGCGAGGAAGAGGTCGATTTCATGCTGTGCGAGATCGGCGGCACGGTCGGCGACATCGAGGGCTTGCCGTTCTTCGAGGCGATCCGCCAGTTCATCCATGAACGGCCCCGTGGGCAGTCGATCCTGATGCACCTGACGCTGCTGCCCTATCTGGCGGCAAGCGGGGAACTCAAGACCAAGCCGACCCAGCACAGCGTCAAGGAATTGCAGTCCATCGGCCTTGCCCCCGACGTGCTGGTCTGCCGCAGCGAACACCCGATCCCCGACCGCGAGCGGGAAAAGATCGCGCTGTTCTGCAACGTGCGCAAGGATGCGGTGATCCCGGCCTATGACCTGAAGACCATCTACGAGGCGCCGCTGGCCTATCACCGCGCGGGCCTGGATCAGGCGGTGCTGGACGCTTTCGGCATCACCCCCGCCCCGCGCCCGAACCTGACCCGGTGGGAAGACGTGATGGACCGCCTGACCCATGCCGAGGGCGAGGTGAAGGTGGCCATCGTCGGCAAATATACCCAGCTGGAAGACGCCTACAAATCCATTGCCGAGGCGCTGACGCATGGCGGCATGGCAAACCGCACCCGCGTGCGCGCGGAATGGATCGACGCCGAGATCTTTGAACGCGAAGACCCGGCGCCCTACCTTGAAAACTTCAATGCCATCCTCGTCCCCGGCGGATTCGGAGAGCGGGGGACCGAGGGCAAGATCAAGGCCGCACAATTCGCCCGCGAAAAGGGCGTGCCCTATCTGGGCATCTGCCTTGGAATGCAGATGGCGGTGATCGAAAGCGCGCGCAATCTGGTGGGCGTGAAGAACGCCGGGTCCGAGGAGTTCGATCACGAGGCGGGCGAGAAACGCTTTACCCCGGTGGTCTATCACCTGAAGGAATGGGTGCAGGGCAACCATACCG
>JASGFG010000023.1:0-47800 GCA_047605605.1 Paracoccaceae bacterium
TCGGGCGGCTGAAGAACTGCATCGCCTATGGCCCGGGCCTGCTGCATCTGGCGCACCAGCCCGACGAATGGGTCGGTGTGCAGGACATGCTGGAGTCCGCCCGGGTCATGGCGCTGGTTCTGGACGACCTGCTGGCCTAGAAGTCAAACAGGTCGCTGAGGAAACTGTCGCGCTTCTTGCGCTTGCCGTGGCGATAGTCGTCATCGTCGTCATACTTGCGGCGATAATCCCGGTCGTCGCGGTATTCGGTGCGGCGCGGTTCCTCGCGATATTCGCGCGGGCGGTCCTGATAGGGATCGCGGGGCGGATCGGCGGGCACCGGCGGCGGCACGGCGGCGCGTTCAAGGATCCTGTCCAGCTCTCCCCGGTCCAGCCAGACGCCCCGGCATTTCGGGCAATAGTCGATTTCCACCCCGTTGCGATCCGCCATCACCAGCGTTTCGTCGTCCACCGGACATTTCATTTCCGACTCCTTCGTCGCATTCCGTTTTCGACAAGATGGGGGCGGAATCTGTCGCTTCAAGGCTGGCGCCTGCATCAGATCCGCGGCATCTTGCCACCCGAGCCGTGGCGATGGCGTCGCCACCGGGGATGCTCCCCGAGGCTTGCGGGCAAACCGCCACCGTCCTGAACGCCGGGACCCGATACCGGGGTCCGCCATGCCGATCCCGAAACCCGAGGTCTGACATGCTGACAAAACCGCAAACCCTTTCGCGTCCCGAATCCTACCGCTTCGCCAATGGCGAAAAGGCCCCGCTGCCGTTTTCGGACGAGGAGTATCAGGCCCGTCTGGACGGGCTGCACGACATCATGGAGCTGCATGGCCTTGATGCCGTGGTGCTGACCTCGATGCACAATATCGCCTATTATTCGGGGTTCCTTTATTGCGCGTTCGGGCGGCCCTATGCGCTGGTGGTGACGAAAACCGATTGCGTCACGATCAGCGCCGGTATTGACGCGGGCCAGCCGTGGCGGCGCAGTTATGGCGAAAGCCTGACCTACACCGACTGGCAGCGCGACAATTTCTGGCGCGCCGTGGCAAGCGTGGCAGGCACCGGCAGGGCCGTGGGGTGCGAGGCCGATCACCTGACCATGGTGCAGGCCGAAAAGCTGAACCATTTCCTGAAACCGAAGCGGGGCATGGACATTGCCCCCGCCACGATGGCGCAGCGGATGGTGAAATCGCCCGCCGAAATCGCGCTGATCCGGCATGGCACGGCGGTGGCCGATGTCGGCGGCTATGCGATCCGCGACGCGGTAAAGGAAGGTGTGCGCGAGATCGACGTGGCCATGGCCGGGCGCGACGCGATGGAGCTGGAGATTGCCAAACGCTTTCCCGATGCCGAATACCGCGACACCTGGGTCTGGTTCCAGTCGGGGATCAACACCGATGGCGCGCACAACCCGGTGACGGGGCGCAAGCTGAAGCGCGGCGACATCCTGTCGCTGAACTGTTTCCCGATGATTTCCGGCTATTACACCGCGCTGGAACGCACGATGTTCGTGGGCGAATGCGATCCGGCCAGCCTCAAGATCTGGCAGGCCAATGTCGCCGCACATGAATACGGGATGAGCCTGCTGCGTCCCGGCAATTCCTGCGCCGACATCACCGCGAAGATCAACGATTTCCTGGCCGAGCGCGACCTGCTGCAATACCGCACCTTCGGCTATGGGCATTCCTTCGGCGTCCTGTCCCACTACTATGGCCGCGAGGCGGGGCTGGAGCTGCGCGAGGACATCGATACCGTGCTGGAACCCGGCCATGTCATCAGCATGGAACCGATGCTGACCATCGCCGAAGGCCAGCCGGGCGCGGGCGGCTATCGCGAGCATGACATTCTGGTCATCGGTGAAGAGGGGGCCGAGAATATCACCGGATACCCCTATGGCCCCGGCTTCAACATCGTCGGCTGAAACGGAAAAGGGGCCGGAAAACCGGCCCCTTTCCCCCGCATCTGTTGGCGGGCGTCAGCCGGTGGTGGTGCCCGATGCCGCAGCGGCGGCAGCCGCCTCTGCTTCGGCCTTCGCCTTGGCCTCGTTTTCCTTGGCGACGATCAGCAGGTCCTTTTCCAGCTGCTTGCGGTTTTCCGGCGTGTCGGGCACCGCACGGCCCCAGGCGTCGTTCATATAGGGCCCCTCCAGCTCGATGCTTTCCTCCAGCGAGCGGACCTTGACATGCGCGCCGGTATCGACCCGGCCGTAAAGGTCGATGGCATCCTGGTTGAACAGCCGGATGCAGCCGGCCGAGGTGGCGTGCCCGATCGACGCGGGGTCGATGGTGCCGTGGATGCGGAAATAGGTATCCTTGCCATTGCGGTAGAGATAGAGCGCGCGCGCGCCCAGCGGGTTTTCAAGACCCCCCGGCAGCCCGCCCGCATAATCGGCATACATTTCCGGCTGGGTGCGGATCATGTTCTTCGTCGGCGTCCACGACGGCCATTCCCGCTTGCGCCCGATATAGCCCGACCCGGTAAAGGTCCGCCCCTCACGCCCCACGGCGATGGCATAGCGCATCGCGGTGCCACCCTCCTGCACATAATAAAGTTTGCGCGAATGGGTATCGACCACGATGGTGCCGGGTTTGTCCGGCCCGTTGTATTGCACCTGTTCGCGCCGCCGGTCGGCGGTCAGAAAGCGTTCGTCGACGGCCTGGATGAAGAACTCGCCATCCTGGACGCCTTCATAGCCGGGGACGACCTTGGGTTCCTGAATTTTCGGGGCAGAGGCACAGGCCGCCAGCACCAGAAGGGCGGCCAGCGAGCCGAGGCGGGACAGAATGGAAATCACGGTATGGACTCGAGGTTGTTTCGGCGTTCCGTGCAACAGTGATGCGGCACCTTGCCGCGTCAAGCCCCGCGGCGCGGTTCGAAAAAGAAAAGCCCCCGACCGTTGGGCCGGGGGCACGATTCCGCTCACACCCGCGTGAGGCGGGGGGTCACTTTACCTCGCCGATGGACCAGAACAGCGTCTCGCCCGACGAATCGTCGGTGCCGTCATTGTCGGTGACGACCCAGCCGTTTCCGGCGGCGTCGATGGCAAAGCCCTCGACCTTGTCGACGACATAGCCGTTCAGAACCTTCAGATCGGGGATCAGGTCGCGCACAGTTTCCTTTTTCACCAGCGGCAGGTCGCCATCCAGCTCCGCGGGTTTCAGGTCGGCCACCGCGACGCGGGTGATCGCCTTCAGCGCGGCCGCCTCACCGATCTGGTTGTCCCGCTCGATGATATAGACCCAATCTCCGTGGCGGGTGATCTCCGACAGGCCGACCCAGGCGCCCTCAGCCGGGGTGTCCAGCGGATAGCGCACGGCGCCCCATTCCTTGGCCTCGGGGTCATAGGACAGAAGTTTGACCTGACCCTTGGGATCGTCACCCCACTCACGCTGCACCGCCATCCACAGCCTGCCGTCGATCACGGTGATGCCCTCGAAGCCAAAGCGCTTTTCGCCCTTCAGCAGTTCGGCGGGCAGGGCGATCTCTTCCTTGATCTCGCCCTTCTTGTTCACATGATAGACCGCATGGGGAACCAGCTTGGCGCTGTCCCCTTCGGAGGCCAGCCAGAACCCGCCCTCGCCATCGGTGGCGATGCCTTCGATGTCCAGCTTTTGGGCCGGATGGCCATTGCGGGTCACAGTCAGCGCCTCGGTGATGCGGGCCGGTTTCTGCGTCGCGTCAATGGTAAAGATCGTCGGCGCGGCGGAATAGACACTGTCGGACGCCGCGAACAGATGGCCCGGCGCGTCGCCCGCGGCCAGGGCACCCAGGGCCCCCCAGCCGATCAGTTCCGCCGTTCCGGCGGAGGTCAGCATCGGATAGGCGGCGGGGGCCTCGCTGCGTTCATAGAGCATGACATGGGCGCGTGCGCCGCCATCCTCGCCCAGATCCACCTCGTTGGCCGAGGCGATCAGGTTGCGCGCCGGAATCGCCACCAGACCTTCGGGGCTGATGCCCGAGGGCAGGATCTGTTTCAGCACCGGGTTCGTCGGGTCGGTCGCATCATAGACGCCGATGACCGAGGCGCGCTCGGACACCACAAAGATGGTCGGCACGCCGTCGAAGGTGGCGATCTCGATGCTTTCCGGCTCGATCCCCTTGGCCTTGGACCGCTTTTCCGGATAGTGGCCGATGGCCGCGACGGCGCGTTCCAGTTTCGCGCCATCCTCGTAAACCACCGATCCGTCGCGGTTGAAGATCGTCCAGCCGCGCGAGCCGCCCTTCCAGTCGCCTTCGTTGGCGGTCACGACCCTGTCGTTGCCCAGCCATTTGACGCCGTCGGGTTCGCGCAGGCGGTTTTCCTGCGTGTCGGTGAAAGACATCTCGCCATTCGATTTGGTGTCGATGCCTTCCAGGTTCACCGAACCGGCGCTGAAATGGCTGGCGACCTTGCCGTCGGCGCCGATGATGACGATGTGGTTGTTTTCCTGAAGCGTGACGACGATCTCGCCCGCGTCGTTGATCGAGACGAATTCGGGCTCCGGGTCTTCGGGCGCGATTTCGGCCAGGCCGGTCAGGTCGATCTTCTGCAGGGCGGCGCAATCGGCGGTGTCGCCCTTGACCGGCAGCTTGACCACATAGCCCGCGGGCATCTGCGGCAGCGCGCCGTCGTTCACCTCTTCGTCGCGCTCGTTCTCGATGGCGATGGCCAGGAAACTGCCGTCCCTGGCCTTGGCCACCGAATCCGGCTGGCCGCCCAGGTCGCAGGATTCGACGACCTGCTCGGTCGCCAGGTCGATCACCCGCAGCGCGCCCGAGGGGTTGGCCTTGGATTCACCCGTGTTCACGCCGACGAAGGCGCGCTTGCCGATGATGACGGCCGTGGTCGGCTCGCCATCCATCTTCACATTCCCCAACGGCTTCGGCGTCGCTGGATCGGTGATGTCGACAAAGCCCAGAACGCCCAGCGGGCTGTCGGAATAGACCAGCATGTCGCCCGCATCGTTGACCGAGATGATCTCGGCCGAGGTCGCGCGCGCCCTGTCCTCGCCTGCGGACATGTTGTCGGGGGTGGCAAAGCTGGCGATGCGGTTGAAGGTCGGCTCGGCCAGCGCGGGCAGCGCCGCACAAAGGGCGAAAATCGAGGTCAGGCCGGTCAGGCGCATGGGAAGGCTTCCTTTCATACGGATGCCTGTTCCATGCGGGCGGGGGATGACCTGCAGGTGAAGCGCGGGTGAAGCTTTGATGACGCACGCCCCCGCACTATCATTTCCCAATGCCTGCCCTTTCCCCCTTCATCTTGGTCCAAATACCCTGCGGGGAGGTCCGGAGGGGTGCAAAACCCCTCCGGGGCCGGCCGACAGAACCACATTTTGCCCGAAAGGCACCGCCATGACACCGGAAACCATCGAAGGCCGTATGATCGCCCAGCGAAAGATCCTGGCCCGGCTGATCGCGCTTTTGCCCGCAGGCGAGGGCCGGGACGATCTTTTCGACCACCTTGCCCTGCGCGAGGTGATGGCCGACGGTCAGGAAGACCCCGGCGCCGTGCCCGCGCCGGGGGTGGCCATCGAACTGGCCGTCGCCGACGAAAACCGCCTGATCCTGGAAGAGGCGCGGTCTATCGCCGCCCGCCTCATGCCAGGATGACGTAATCCTTCAGCGTGGTCTCGACCACTTCCCAGCTGCCTTCAAAGCCGGGGCGGATGATCCAGCTGTCGCCCGCGCGCAGATGGGTTTCGACACCCGCCGCATCGGTCAGGATCGAATGGCCTGCGAGGATGTGGACATATTCCCATTCGGAATAGGATACCTTCCACTTGCCCGGCGTCGCCTGCCACAGGCCGGAAAACAGGTTGCCCTTTTCCTCGACGCTCCATGTCGTATGGACCGGATCTCCCGCCAGGACGGCGGCGGGGTCGGGGCGGGTGGTTTCGGGGGCGATGCCGTCGCGGGCGACGCGCTGCAGCAGGGACATGGCGGGGCTCCTGATCGGGGATGGCGGCGGCATGGGGCACGGCGCGCGGGCGGGCGTCAAGCCTCGTGCCCTGCCGGCGCATAGGGGAAAATCCGGTCCCAGGCCCAGTTGAACACAAAGGCATAGACCAGATAGAACCCGGCAAAGCCCAGATCCAGGATCAGCGCCGCCAGCAGGCCGATGTCCAGCCACCAGGCGGCGAAGGGCACCAGAATCGCCAGCAGCCCGCCCTCGAACAGCACGGCATGTAGAACGCGGATCGCGGGCGTCTTGTCGGGCCGGCCCCGCAGGCGCAGCATCGCGCGGTCGAAGATCAGGTTGTAGAAATAGTTCCAGCCCGTCGCCAGCAGGCTGCCGAACAGGGCGACGGCCCCGATCTCGTGCACGGGCTTGTGCAGCGCCAGCATCCCCAGCGGGGTCACAAGGAGAAGGCCCAGCACCTCGAACATCAGGGCATGGGCGATACGGTTGCGGGTGGAACGCATGACGGACCTCTGGTTTCGGCCGGGCCGTCCCGGCGTTTCTTCCCGCGAGGCCGCGGGGGAGGTCGTCCTCTCGTGCCCGGATTATAGGGCCGGGGCGCGCGCGGGTGCAAGACGCCCGCGGGCCTTGGGGGGAAGGGTTGCCGATCCGCAACCTTGCCCATGCCGCCCCCATGTGAGCATATGCACCCAGCCCAGACCACCGAGGGAGGCAGAGCGATGAGTGCACAGACCCCCGTGCGGCCCGTGTTGCCGCCCGACATCCGTGCCCGCAAGGGCGGCGATCCGCTGGTGGTGCTGACCGCCTATACCACCCCCATCGCCCGGCTGGCCGATCCGCATTGCGACATCCTGCTGGTGGGCGATTCGCTGGGCATGGTGCTGCACGGCCTGCCCAATACGCTGGGCGTGACGATGGAGATGATGATCCTGCACGGCCGCGCCACCGTGCGGGGCGCCGAAAAAGCCATGGTGACCATCGACATGCCCTTCGGCAGCTATGAGGAAAGCCCGGCGCAGGCATTCCGCAATGCCGCCCGCCTGATGGCGGAAACCGGCGCCTCCAGCGTCAAGCTGGAAGGCGGGGTGCATATGGCCGAAACCATCGCCTTCCTGACCGCACGGGGCGTGCCGGTGATGGCCCATATCGGGCTGACGCCGCAATCGGTGAACACGCTTGGCGGCTACAAGGTGGTGGGGCGCGAGGCCGAGGCCGAAAAGGTCATGGCCGACGCCCGCGCCGTGGAACAGGCAGGGGCCTATTCCGTCGTGCTGGAAAAGGTGCCCGAGGGGCTGGCGGGCCGTGTGACGCAGAACCTGTCGATCCCGACCATCGGCATCGGCGCCGGGGTGCGCTGCGACGGGCAGGTGCTGGTGATCGACGACATGCTGGGCCTGTTCACCGATTTCCGCCCGAAGTTCGTGAAACGCTTTGGCGAGCTGGGCGCCGCCGCCTCCGAGGCCATCGCCGCCTATGCCGCCGAGGTGCGGGGACGCCAGTTCCCCGGCCCGGAGCATTCCTTTCCCGATGTTCTGAAGGCGAAACCCTGATGGCCGAAATCCTGCGGACGGTGGCCGATCTGCGCGCGCGGGTGGCGGGGTGGAAGGCGGCGGGCGCGGTGGTGGGCGTGGTGCCGACCATGGGCGCCCTGCATGACGGGCACCTGAGCCTGGCGCGCGCCGCAAGGGCCGGGGCCGACCGGGTGATCGTGACGATCTTCGTCAACCCCAAGCAGTTCAACAATCCCGAAGACCTGAAGAAATACCCCCGCACGATCGAGGCCGATGCCGCGCTGCTGGATACCGTGGGGGTCGACGTGATCTTTGCCCCCGATGTGGATCAGGTCTATCCGCCCGGCTTTGCCACCACGGTGTCCGTCTCGGGCGTGTCCGAGCCGCTGGAGGGCGTGCATCGCCCCGGCCATTTCGACGGCATGGCCACGGTGGTGGCCAAGCTGTTCGGCATGACCCGGGCCGACCGCGCCTGGTTCGGGCAAAAGGACTGGCAGCAGTTGCAGGTGGTCCGCCGTTTCGTCGCCGACCTGAACCTGACGGTCGAGATCGTCGGGGCCGAGACGGTGCGCGATGCCGACGGGCTGGCGCTGTCGTCGCGCAATGCCCGCCTGTCCGAGGTGGCGCGGGGGATCGCGCCGTCGCTTTACTGGGCGATGGTGTCGGCCGCCGCCGACATCCGCGACGGCGAGCCGGTGGACGAGGTGCTGGACGAGGCGCGCGAGGCGGTGCTGGGCGCGGGGTTCGACAAGGTGGAATACCTGGACCTGCGCACGGCCGGGATGCTGGAGCCGATGGCGCGATTCGACGGGCCCGCCCGGTTGCTGGCCGCGGCCTGGCTGGACGGGGTGCGGCTGATCGACAACATTCCCGTGTAGGCGCCTCGCGGCCGGCCCCGGGGGTTTCACACCCCCGGACCCCCGTGGGATATTTGGGTCCAGAAAGAGGGGGGATCGGGGGGGGTGAAAGTTGGTGCGCGCAATCTGATCACCGATGTTGAGGGTTTGCGGGTGGGCCATGCGCAGGATGCGCGGCTGCGGTCCGGGGTGACGGTTTTGACCAGTGATGCGCCGTTCACCGCGGCGGTCAGCGTCATGGGCGGGGCGCCCGGCACGCGCGAGACCGATCTGCTGGCGCCCGACCGGTTGGTGCAAGAGGTGGATGCCCTGGTGCTGGCGGGCGGATCGGCCTTTGGGCTGGATGCCTGTTCGGGCGTGGCGGACGGGTTGCTGGCCATGGGACGCGGCTTTGCCGTGGGGCCCGCGCGGGTGCCGATCGTGCCGGGGGCGATCCTGTTCGATCTGCTGAACGGGGGCGAAAAGGTGTGGGACCGCAACCCCTATTCCGGGTTGGGCCGGGCCGCGCTGGCGGCGGCGGGGGCCGATTTCGCGCTGGGCACGGCCGGGGCGGGCTATGGCGCGATGACCGGGCGGTGGAAGGGGGGCTTGGGGTCGGCCTCCTGCGTGCTGGAATGCGGCGTGACGGTGGGGGCACTGGTGGCGGTCAACGCGCTGGGGTCGGCGACGGTGGGCGACGGGGGCCGGTTCTGGGCCGCGCCCTTCGAGATGGGGGCCGAGTTCGGCGGGCTGGGCATCGGGCTGGGCCATGATCCGGCGGCCGAGCCCGCACCCGCCAAGCGCATGGGCGAGGCGACGACCATCGCCATCGTCGCGACAGATGCCGCGCTGAGCCAGGCGCAGGCGACGCGGGTGGCGGTGGCCGCACAGGACGGGATGGCGCGGGCGCTGGTGCCGTCGCATACCCTTCTGGATGGGGATCTGGTCTTCGCGGCGGCGACCGGCGCGCGCGAACTGGCCGATCCGGTGGCAGGGGTGTTCGCCATCGGCCATGCCGCCGCCTGCTGTCTGGCGCGGGCCATCGCGCGGGCGGTGTTCGAGGCGGCGCCGATGCCGGGCGACCTGCAACCGGCATGGAAGGCGCGGTTCGGCTGACCGCCTACCAGCGGGTCAGGGCCTCCTCGTCCGCGTCCTTTGCCGCGACCCATGCGCCCCCCCCGGCGCGGTGTTCCTTTTTCCAGAACGGCGCGCGGGATTTCAGCCAGTCCATCAGGAATTCGGCCCCCTGGAACGCCGCGGCCCGGTGCGGGGCGGCGGTGGCGACCATCATGATCGGCTCGCCCGGCGCAAGGCGGCCGAAGCGGTGGATGACCAGCGCATCGGTCAGGGCGAAACGGTCGCGCGCCCGGTCCATCATCGCGGCGATGGCGCGTTCGGTCATGCCGGGATAATGCTCGATCTCCATCGCGGCCAGATCGCCGGTCAGGTCGCGGACAAGGCCGGTGAAGGTGACGACCGCGCCCGCGCCCTGCAAGGCGGCGGTGAAGGCATTCGCCTCGGCGCCCGGATCGAAAGCCGCCTGCTGGACCGAGAGGCGCATGGCGTCAGCCCCCGGTCATCGGGGGAAAGAACGCCACCTCGCGCGCGCCGGTGATCGGCGTGTCGGGGTCGGCCAGGTCCTGATCCACCGCCGCGCGGATCGCGGCGCGGTCGGCAAAGGCCAGGGCGTGTCCTTCATCCATCGCCGCCAGCTGGTCGATCAGGGCGGCAACGGTTTGTGCCTGCGTCTCTACCGTTTCGCGCGACAGGCCGATGCGTTCGCGCAGCCCGGCGAAGTAGAGAACCTGGATCATGGGTCATCCCGCAGATAGGGCAGCGACTTGCGGAAATATTCCCAGCCGGTCACGGCGGTCAGCACCGCCGCCAGCCAGATCAGCACCAGCCCCAGCCAGGTCGCATAGGACGAACAGCCATGCATCCCGCAGGAGCGGATCGGATCGGCCAGCCCCTTTGTCACCAGATCGGCATATTGCTCGGTCGTCAGTCCGCGCCGCGCGATGCCTTCCAGATGTTCCAGCCCGGTGCCCAGGAACAGCACGGCGATGGCGACCATCTGGGTCGTCGTCTTCCACTTGGCCAGTTTCGTGACCTTCAGCACCGGGCCCTTGCCGCCCAGAAACTCGCGCAGGCCCGAGACGAAGACCTCGCGGAAGATGATGATCGTGGCGGGCAGGATCAGCCAGGGGTTCATGCCGGAATAGCCGGTGATGACCATGATCGCGATCAGCACCATGGCCTTGTCGGCGATCGGGTCCAGCATGGCGCCGAATTTCGATTCCTGCTTCCACAACCGGGCCAGATAGCCGTCGAACCAGTCGGTGATCGCCGCGCCGATGAACAGCGTCAACGCGAACCAGTCGGCCCAGGGACGGTGGAAATACAGGAACATCACCGCCACGCCGGGGGCGGCGATCAGGCGAAGGACGGTAAGGGTGTTGGGGATCGTCCATTTCATGAGCCATGAGATAGCTCATGCGCCACCCGCGGGAAAGGGCCGCAGAGAAAGAAGCCCTTTCCCGGCGGCGCCGGGGGTCAGAAGTCGTATTGCGCGCCCAGACGGATCTGCGTCACCCCGATGCGCCCGGCCCTGGTCGAGATGTCGTGAAAGTCGGGCCTGCCAAGCGAGGTATAGAGGATGTCGCCGCGCAGCGACCAGTTTTCGCCCAAGGCTCGCAGCGCGCCGATCCCCGCGGACCAGCCGAACAGCGTTTCGTCATAGGCGCATTCGCCGGCCCGGTCGCAATCGCCCCGGTCGGCCTGCCCCTGTGCCCGCCCTGCCGCAAGACCCGCGGTGGCAAAGACCCTTGTGGCGCCGAAGTCGCGCGCGGCAACCGCCCGCAGGGTGGCCATCCCCTTGATCGAGGCGGCGCAGCCTTCGTGCTTGCAGGGGTATTCGGCCAGGAAGATGTCCTGCTTCAGCGTGCCCAGGGACAAATCGCCCTCGACCCCAAGGGTCCAGCCGTCGCCCCGCGTCAGCACCCTTCCCAGACCAGCCGCCAGCATCGCGCCCGAAGCGGTGAACGAGGTGCCGCCGAATTCGGCGTAGGTGAAGCGGTGATCGGCACGGCCCGCGCCGATCAGGCCATAGGCATACCAGGGGCTGTCGCCGGCCGGTGCGGGCGCGGCGATGACGGCCGGTTCCGAAACCGGCTCTGCCATGCCCCCGGCGAGGGCGGGCTGTCCGGCCAGCGTCAGGGTCAGGGCGACAATAAGGCGTCTCATCATAGTCATCCACCTTGCATTCTGTCTGGGCAATGAACGACCCCTACCGTTCGGCAAAGGCCTCGGTGCTTTTGTAAAGCGGTTTCAGCAGATAGGTCAGGATGGTCTTGCCGCCGGTTTCAAGCTCCACCTCGGCCTGCATCCCCGGCTTGATCTCCAGCCGGTGCTGGCGTTCGGTCAGGCTGGACATGTCGACCCGCAGCGTCACCTTGTAATGCGGATCGCCATCCGCCGCGCGCGAGCGTTCGTCGGTGAACGTATCGGCCGAAATGAAGGTGACGCGCGCCTTCAGCGTGCCGTAGATCGTGTAGTCATAGGCAGACAGCTTGACCGTCGCATCCTGTCCTTCGCGCACCTGGGCGATGTCGCGCGGCTTGATCCGGGCTTCGATGAACAGTTCGTCGTCCAGAGGGATGATCTGAAGAATTTCCTCGCCCGGCTTGACCACGCCGCCGATGGTGGTGATCGACAGCTTGTTGACCACGCCGCGCATCGGCGCGACCAGGGTGGTGCGGGAAAGCTGATCCTGCGACAGTTTCAGCTTCTGGCGGTTCAGCGCCAGTTCGCCTTGGGTGTCGGAATATTCCTTGGCGCGGTCGAGGCCCGCCTTGGTCACGATGGCATCCAACTGCGCCTGCGCGTCAGAGGCGATCTTGCGGGCGCGCGTCACCTCGATCAGCGGGGCGATGTCCTGCTTCAGCATCTTTTCCAGCAGGTCGCGTTCGGTGGCCGCCTGTTTCAGCACGGCCCTGGCCCCCGACACCGCCGCATCGTATTCCGACACCCGCGCCGTCAGCAGCGCCATTTCCGAAGCGACGATGGCCGGCACCCGGTCGCCATATCCGGCGGGCACCTCGAACGTATCCTGGCCGGCCATTTCGGCCTCCAGCCGCAGGCGGCGGATTTCCAGCGCGGCGATCTGGTCCATCAGCTCGTCCGCCTGCGCCTGATACTGGGTGGCGTAAAGGCGGGCCAGCGTCTGGCCCTGTTCGACCACATCGCCCTCGGCCACGTCCAGTTCGGCCAGGATGCCGCCTTCGAGGTTCTGGATGATCTGCGGCCGGGACGAAGGCACCACCTGACCCGATCCGCGCACGGTTTCGTTCACCCAGGCGACGGCGGCCCAGCCGATGAAGGCGGCAAAGGCCAGCCCGATCAGCCAGATTGTCAGGCTGGGCCCGCGCGAGCGGGCGTCGAAGGCGTCTTCCCAGGTCGTCATGCCCTGACCCCCGTTCCGGTGACAGCGGTGACTTGCAGCGTCGCGGATTGCGCCACGGCCTGCGGCGCCTGCCCCTTGGCCAGATGCGCCAGAACCGCGTCGCGCGGCCCGTCCACGGCCAGCCGTCCGTTCTGCAGGATCAGCACCCGGCTGGTCAGCTGAAGGATCGGCACGCGATGGGTGGCGATCACCGCCGTGCGCCCGGCCAGCCAGCCCGTCAGGCGGCTGACCAGCGTGGCCTCCAGCGTCTGGTCCAGCGCGGCGGTGGGTTCGTCCAGGATCGCGACCGCCGGATCCTGCAACCACATCCGCGCCCAGCCGATCGACTGGCGCTGGCCGACGGACAGGCCCTCGCCCATCTCGCGGATCTCGAGGTCCAGCCCGCGGGGATGGCTGCGCACGAAAGGCCCCAGCCCGGCGAAATCCAGCGCCGCCAGCAGGCGGTCGTCGTCCCGCTCCAGCCCGGTCATGTTCAGGTTGTCGCGCAGGGTGCCGGAAAACAGCCGCACCTCCTGCCCAAGATAGCCGATGCCGCGGCGCAGGTCGCGCGGATGGATCTGGTGCAGGTCCAGCCCGTCCATCAGCACCCGGCCCGAGGTCGGGTCATAAAGCCCCGCCAGCAGCTTGAGCAGCGTCGACTTGCCCGAACCGTTGGCCCCCAGCACCGCCACATGCTGGCCCGCCGGGATGGCCACCGCCGGAATGTCGACCGTGGGCGGCGATTGCGGATCGTAGCGGAAGTCCAGCGCCTTGACCTCATAGCTGCCGGTCAGCCGGTCGCGGCGCAGATAGGCGCGGCCCGGCTCCTCGGCCTGTCTCGCATCGGCGATGGTTTCCAGCCCGTCCAGCGCCGCCTTCACATTGGTCCAGCGGGCGAATGTCGCCGACAGCTGCGCCAGCGGCCCAAGGGTGCGGCCGGTCAGGATGCCGACGGCGATGATCGTGCCGACGGTGAAGTTCCCGGCAAAGACCTGATAGGTGCCGACGACCACCGCGGTGATATAGGTCGCCTGCTGCACGCCCTGCGCCCAATAGCCAAGCGCCGCGGTCAGGTGCCGCTGGTCGGATGCCCTGGCGGCCGACAGGGCCACCAGTTCGGCCCATATGCGCTTCACCCGGTCCTCGCCCCGCTGGGTGGTCAGCGTCTCATGCTCGTAGACCGCCTCATACAGCAGCTTGGCCGACCGCATGGAGGCGCCTTGCGTCGCCGCCGTCAGCGCAATCATCCGGCGCTGGAACAGCAGCCCCGGCAGCACCATCAGAAGGCCCCCGGCGATCAGCACCCAGACAAGGTTCCCGGCGATGGAGGCGACGAGCGCAAGGAAGATCAGCAGGAAGGGCAGGTCGGCCAGCGACCCGATGGTCGAGGCGGTAAAGAATTCCCGCACCGCGCCGAATTCGCGCATCGCGGCGAACATCGAACTGGGACGGCGTTCGCCGGGCGCGGCGCGCATTCCCAGCAGGCGGTCCATCAGGAAGATCTGGGCCGAATGCTCGATCCGCCGCCCGGTCGTGTCCATCAGGCCCGACCGGGCGAGCTTCAGGAACCCTTCGAGGAGGATCGCCAGAAAGCATCCCCCCGCCAGAACCCACAGCGTCGGTTCCGCCTGATTGGGGATCACCCGGTCATAGACCTGAAGTGAGAACAGCGCGACCGCCACGGCCAGCAGGTTCGCCACTAGCGAGCCAAGCGCCACCTCGGCCATCTGGCGGCGGAACCGGGCGAACCGGCCCCAGAACCAGTGCCTGCGCGCGGCGTCGCCCCCGTGGCGCGCCTCGATCTCGGCCATGGTGGGGCGGGCGGTCAGCAGGCGGCCGGCATAGACCTTCATGAAATCGGCGAAAGGTACCTCGGCCCGCAGGTCGGGGCAGTTGGGGTCATAGACCTCGATCCCGCGGTCGTCCTCTTCCAGCACCAGGACGACCTGACCGTTGCCCATCTCGGCCAAGGCCGGCCAGTGGGCGGGGCGGGGATGGCGGACGGTTTCCACCCGCGCCGCAAGACCCGCGGGGCCAAGCGCGGTTGCCAGATGGTCCAGCGTGACCTCGGCCCCGCCGGCTGCGACCTGCACCTGTTCCAGCAGGTCCGAGGCAGAGATCTGCGCCCCCAGCAGCCCGGCATAGACCGCGCCGATCTGCGCGCGCGATATGGCACGGGGGCTGTGGCGCGGCGCGGCCATCGCCGCCGCGACGGCGGCGCGGGCGGCCGGGGTGTCGCCCTCGGCCCGGCCCGGCTGGCCTGCGTTGATGTCGAAAGCCACGATCCGGTCGGTCACATCCGCCCCCCGTCCACCAGCACGCCCCGGTCGCGCGCGATCTGCAGGCGCAGCGCCGCGGCCTGATATTTCAACGACACCTGATCGCGCTCCAGCCGCGCATAATCGTCATACTGCGAGACGAGCTCCAGCAGCGTCCGCCGCCCGGCCTTGTATTGCGCGGCAAAGGTCTCGTAATTCGCCGCCGTCTGCTTCAGCACGCCATCGCCCTCGGCCTGCTGGGAATCCAGCGTGGCGATCTGGCTGCGCAGGGCCACGATGTCGCGGTTCGCATCTTCGATGGCATCGGCCGTGCGCCGCGCCGCCAGTTCGGGCGCCGATTTCAGCGCCTTGTTCACATCGCGGTCGCCAAGCCGCATCAGGCCGCCCAGATTGATTTCCGGCGAAATGCCGCCCTTGCCGATATCGGCATCGAACCCCAGGCTGGGCAGAAGGCCCGACTTCTCGGATTCCGCCTGGGCCACAAGGCGCGTGCCTTCGGCGCGGGTCTGCATGACGGAAAGCGGCTCTGGCGCATCGGTGTCGGGCGGCAGGGGTTGCAGGCCGCGCACCCCCGGCAGCGGCCCGCCCGCGATGGCGGCCAGTTCGGCCATGGCCGTTGCCTCGGCCTGGCGGTCGGCGGCAAGGGTGGCCTTCATCTCCAGATGCTTCTGCGCGACGACCGCCCGTTCCGATCCGTCGGACAGACCGCCTTCGACGCGCGCCGCCATGATGCGCTCGAACTCGGCCAGGCGGGCTTCGGCCTTTTCCGAAACCGCGGCCTGCTGGCGCGCGCGTTCGGCGGCAAGGTAATAGGACAGCCCGTCATGGACCCGCTGGTTCATGTCGCTGGCCAGGGTGATGGCCGCCACCTCGACATCGGCGGCGGCATAGGCGCGTTCGGCCTTGCGCTTGCCGTTGTCGAGGATCGCCGTGTCCAGAACGATTCCCGCCGCGATGGAGGACAGCGAGGTCAGGCTGACATCGGGGCCGATCTTCGGCACCCAGTTCTTTGCTTGGGCCGCCGCTCGCAGCCGCGCGACGCGCAATTCCGCCTGTCCCGCCCCCGACGAGGCACGGATCACCGCCGTCGCCACATCGGCATAGGGCCCGCTGCCCGGCAGGATCGACCGCCGCGCCATCAGATCGGCGATCAGGGGCGAAGAGACCTCTTTCTGCGGGGCGAAGGACGGCACCGCGCCGGGTTCCACGGCGGATCTGGATGCCTCGTTCCCGCCGAAACAGCCCGCCAGCAGCCCGCAGGCCAGCAGCAACCCGGCGCGGGCCGGGCTGCGGATCAGGGACATGGCCCCGCCCCCCCGCATGGTCCTAGATCACGCTGGTGTGGATGTCGTCGTCGACCAGCACCGTTCCGCCGGTTCCCAACGTGTAGACGTGATAGGTTTCCCCATCCATCACCTGCGTCTGATGCGTGTCCGTTCCACCCACCAGCCTGACGCTGTCGTCGCTGTCGCCGGCGATGGTCAGGCTGTGCGCCTCGCCAGTGATGGATTTCAGCTGCGCCTCGGTAATGGTCAGGCTGGCCTGCGGCGCCATCGTCAGGTCGATCTTCGAGAAATCGAAATGCGACAGCCCGTCCCGGCTCAGGTCCACGGTCACGGTATTGGTGTTGTTCACCACGAACAGGGTCGAGGCAGAGTTGCCCGCGGCATCGGTGTTCTCGATCACCAGATAGCTGCCGTCCGGCACGCCGGAGGAAAAGGTGAACAGATCCTGCGCCCCCAGTTCTGTCTTCGTCACCCCCAGTTCCGAGGCGGTGCCATCCGCCCCCACCTGATGGAAGCTGACGCTGGCGCCGTCGATATCGGCAAAGATGCCGGTCATCGCGCTGGCGCTGCGCACGATCAGCGACAGGTCGGGCGCTTCGGGCGCCAGGGTATCGACGTGGAACGACTGGTTCAGCGTCGCGGTATTGCCCGCGGCATCGGTCGCGGTGATCGTGACGGCGCTGTCCACTTCGCCGGAGGGAAGCTGCGCGGCATCGAAATGCGCGCTCCATGTGCCCGCGGCGGTCGCCGTAGTGGTCGCGGTCTCGCCATTGGCCAGTGTCAGGACCACGGTGGACCCTGCCTCGACCGTGCCCGAAAGCGTCAGGCCATGCGCCGCTTCGGCGGCGTTCAGCACCCCGTCGCCGCCGATCGTGCCCGAGGTCAGGGCAAAGTCGCGCACCACCGTATCGACCGCGACCGAAGTGGTCAGGGTGGAGGTATTGCCGACCGCATCCGTCGCAACGGCGGTCAGGGTGACGGTGCTTTCGCCCGCCGGGATCTGGCTGGCCGGAACGGTGACGGTCCAGTGGCCCGAGGCATCGACCGTGGCGGCCTGCGATGCGCCGGACCCGAAGGTGACGGTGACGGTCGATCCCGGCTCTACCGTGCCGGTGACGGTCATGCCATCGGCGGCCTCGACCTTGTTCAGCACCGCATCGCTGCCGGTGTCGATGCTGTCGCGGGTAAAGGGGCTGACCTCGGTATCGACGCGGAAGCCGTGGCTCGCGTGGGTGACGTTGCCCGCGGCATCCGTCGTCACCGCGGTGACGGTCGCGGCATATTGCCCGGCCGCCAGCGTGCCGGTTTCCCACGAGGCCGACCATTTGCCATCCGATCCGGCGGTGACGGTGCGGGTGACGCCCGCAATGGTCAGCGTCAGCACCGCCCCTGCGGTGGCGGTGCCGGTCAGGGTCAGCAGACCGTTCGATTCCACCAGGCTGACGGTATTGTCGGCGGTGACGGAATCGAAGGTCACGCTGTTGGGAACCGTGTCGACGACCAGCGTATCGGTGATGACCGTCTGGTTGCCGTGAATGTCGGTCGCGGTGACGGTGATCCCCGTCTCGTATTCGCCGGCCGCGATCTGGCCGGTGGAAAAGGTCACAGACCAGGTGCCGTCGCCGGCAACGGTGGTCGTCCGTGTCGCGCCCGCGACGGTCACGGCGATGCCGGCCCCGGCCTCGCCCGTGCCCGAGATCGTCACGCCGTCGGTATACTCCTGGGCGTTCTCGACATCGCCGGTGCTTTTGGCCCCGGACGTCACCGCGACATCGGGCGGCGTCAGGTCGATCACGAAGTCGGGCCCGGTCAGGTCGACATCGCCGTCGGGCGTGGTCACGACCACCCCGGCGGTATAGTCGCCATCGCCCGGCAGGTCGGTCTCGGGAAAGCTGACGGACCAGGTGCCATCCTCGCCGATCGTGGTGGTGCCGGTCTTGTCGCCGATGGTGACGGTGACGCCATCGCCCGGCGCGCCGGTGCCCGAAACCTCCAGCACGGGGTGTTCGGTATTGGTGTTGACTATGGTGGTGTCGGCAGGATTGACCGTCGGGTCGGGTCGCCCGTCATCCTTGCCGCCACCGCTGCCGCCGCCACCGCCGATGATGGCCGCGCCGCCGGCGACCGCCGCCGCCGCACCCGCGGCGCCCAGCCCGCCAAGACCCAGCAGGCCGGGGATCAACGGCCCCATGCCCGCCGGTTCGTCCGAGGCGACCATCGCCGGGGCGAGAGGATCGGCATCCGAGAACTTCAGGCTGTCCAGCGGGCTCCACTTTTCAAAGCCCTGCACCGGGCCATAGTCGGCGAACAGCACCCCCGCGCCGCTGTCATGCACCATGACCTCGACGATCTGATCGTCATGCGACAGGAACAGGTGGTTCACATCGCCCGGCGCCACGTCGAAATAGCCGGCCAGCGTGATCGACCGGCCGTCCGCCAGCTTGACGATCAGATCCTTGCCATGCTGCTCGTAGCCCACCACGCTCTCGCGTGAGAGGTTGAGCGAGACGCTCTCGCCCGAGGCGACCTCGATGACGCTGCCCTGTCCCTGACCTGCAACCGTGCCATATTTCGCACCGTCCGCACCCTTGCGGACGGCGAACTGGATCGCCGAACCCATACTTTTACCGCTCCGCCTCAAGCACCGGGCCTCAGCGTGCCCGGCATGTTTTCCGACACCGTTCTCGATGCCGATTGCCCTCAGGAATAGCGGTGAAGCGGTTCGCTTTCCAGCGCGCAGACTGTCCGTCGCCGGGGGGTGGGCAACATTCCCACGCATTTTCGACAAATTTGCCATGGTCGGAAACATGGCCGAACAAGATGTCGCGGAAGCGGTGGTTTGTTTCGCAAGCTGTGGATTTCACGCTTTTCCCGAAGAGGAATGAAATGTGGCGAAATCATGGCAAATGGATCGGGGCAGGGGCGGATGACGGGCGGGCACCTGAACGATACCGATTTCCGGCTGCACAGGAAAATCGGACAATCCCACCCAATCCCGTTTCTTTGGTATTGATTTGGTATTATACGACCCGCATGAGGTTCTATCTCGGCATAGATGGGGGTGGCAGCGGCTGCCGGGCGGCGGTTGCCGACGCAGGGGGCCGCATTCTGGCCATGGGGGCCGCGGGGCCTGCCAATATTGCTTCGGACCCCGAGGCAGCCTTGGCGAATATCCTGGCGGCGGCTTCGGCGGCCGCTGCGGGCATCGCGCGGATCGAGGATCTTTGTGCGGGCCTTGGCCTTGCAGGGGCCAATGCGGCCGGGGCGGGCGACCGGCTGGCGCGCGCGCTGCCCTTTGCCAGCCTGCGGATCGAAACCGATGCCCTGACCGCGACGCGCGGCGCGCTTGGCCCGCAGGATGGCATCGTTGCGGCGATTGGCACCGGATCGGTCTATGCCGTGCAGCGGAAGGGGGCGATCCGCCAGATCGGCGGACGCGGCCTTGCCATCGGCGACGAGGCGAGCGGCGCCTGGCTGGGGCGCGAGGCGATGGCCATGGCCTTGCGGGCCTGCGACGGGATGGAACCGGCGACCCCGTTTCTGAACCGGCTGGTCGCACGGCACGGCGGCCCCGATCAGGCCGTCGCCTGGACCGTCGGCGCCCGCCCCGCCGATTTCGCCACGCTGGCGCCCGAAATCGCCGCCAGCGGCGATCCTGCGGCGCGCGCGCTGATGGACCGGGCGGCGGGCCAGGTGAATCGGGCCATCGCGGTGCTGCAAGGGGCCGATGCCTTGCCCGTCGCGCTGATCGGCGGGCTGACCCCGGTCTACGCGCCGCGGATGGCTGGCAGGTGGCGGCTGATTCCCCCGCAGGGAACGGCGCTGGATGGGGCGCTTCTGCTGGCGCGCGGGGTGGCGGGATGAGCGGCGGGCTTTTCACTGCCGGCGATCTGGACGGAACCGGGCCGCTTTACCTGCGGCTGCAACGGCGCATCGCCGAGGCGCTGGCCGCAGGCGCGCTGATGCCCGGCGACCCGCTGCCCGCCGAACGGGAGCTTGCCAGCCGCACCGGGCTTTCGCGCGTCACCATCCGCAAGGCGGTTCAGGGGCTGGTGGCCGAGGGGCTGGTGGTCCAGCGTCGCGGATCGGGCACCTTCGTCGCGCCAAGGGTCGAACGGATGCAGCAGGCGCTGTCGCTTCTGACCTCGTTCACCGAGGATATGGCCCGGCGCGGGCGCTGCGTGCAGTCGCAATGGCTGTCGCGCCGCATCACCGACCCCGACCCGGACGAGGTGATGGCCCTTGGCCTTGCCACGGGCCAGCGTATTGCCCGGCTGGAGCGGATACGCCTTTGCGATGGACTGCCGCTGGCGCTGGAATCCGCCTCGATCCCGGACAGCATCCTGCCCGCGCCGCAGGGGGTGGAAAGCTCGCTTTATGCGGCATTGCAGGCGACGGGGCATCGTCCGGTGCGGGCGGTCCAGCGGATTTCCGCAGCCAGCCTTGGGGTGCGCGAGGCCCGGCTGTTGCAGGTCGCCCCCGGCACGGCCGGGCTGCGGATCGAGCGGATCGGCTATCTGCCCTCGGGGCGGGTGGTCGAATTCACGCGCGCGCTCTATCGCGGCGATGCCTATGATTTCGCCGTAGACCTGAAACTCACGCCGGAAGGGGCCGAACCATGACCGAGATCCAGACCCATATGGCCGCCGAAGTGGCCGAGATCCCCGTGGCCGTCCGGCGGTTTCTGGACCTGTCCGGCGATGCGGTTGCCGCGGCGGGGGCCGCGATGCGCGACGTGGACCCTTCGCTGCTGGTCACGGTGGCGCGGGGGTCGTCGGACCATGCGGCGACCTATCTGAAATATGCGGTCGAACTGATGGCGGGGGTTCCGGTCGCCTCGGTCGGGCCGTCCATCGCCTCGATCTACCGTCGCCCGCTGCGGCTGGCGGGGGCGGCCTGCATCGGCATCTCGCAGTCGGGCCGCAGCCCCGACATCGTAGAGATGATGCGCGCCGCCGGGGCGGGCGGGGCGCTGACCGCCGCGATCACCAATTTCGCCGACAGTCCGATGGCCGCCGCCTCGGACCACTGCCTGCCGTTGCAGGCCGGGGTGGAACAAAGCGTCGCGGCAACGAAAACCTTCGTGACCTCGGTTCTGGCGGGTCTGTCGCTGCTGGCGGAATGGCAGCAGGATCAGGCCCTGCGTGCCGACCTGGCAGCCCTGCCCGAGGCGTTCGGGCGGGCGCTGGCGCTGGACTGGTCGCCCCTGGCCGCGCGGCTGTCGCGCGCCACGCAGGCGTTCGTGCTGGGCCGTGGCCCGGCCATCGCCGTGTCGAACGAGGCGGCGCTGAAGTTCAAGGAGACCTGCGGCCTTCACGCCGAAAGCTATTCCGCGGCCGAGGTGCTGCATGGCCCTTCGGCGATCGTGCAGGCGAATTTCCCGGTGCTGGCGCTGGCCGTCGATGATGCCGCGCTGCCGCAGATGCGGGCGACGGTCGAAAGACTGGTGGCGCAGGGGGCCGATGTCTTCGTCACCGGGGCCGAGGTCGTCGGCGCCACGACATTGCCTGTCGTGTCGGGGCTGCATCCGCTGGTCGCGCCGCTTGTCACCGCGACGGCCTTCTACAACTTCGTCGAAGGTCTGGCTCGCCGCCGCGGGTTCGACCCCGACGTGCCGCCGCATCTGCGCAAGGTGACGGAGACAGTGTGATGACCCGGATCCTGACCGGCGCGGCGATCTTTGACGGAACGCATCTGCACCAGGGGCAGGCGCTGGTGATCGACGGGGGCCGTGTGGCGGCGATGACCGACACCCCGCCGCGCGGAGAGGTCGAGCACCTGGATGGCGGCATCCTGGCCCCCGGCCTGATCGACCTTCAGGTGAACGGCGGCGGGGGGCTGATGGTCGACGGCGCCACCGATGTCGAGGTCCTGCGCCGGATCTGCGCCGCGCATCTGCGGCTGGGGGCGACGGGCGTGTTGCCCACGCTGATCACCGATACGCCGCAGGCCACGGCGCGGGTGATCGCCGCCGGGATCGAGGCCGCGCGGCAGGGGGTGCCGGGTTTCCTGGGCCTGCATCTGGAAGGCCCGCATCTGGACCCCCGCCGCAAGGGCGCGCATGACCCCGCGCTGATCCGGCCGATGACGGATGCGGATCTTTCGGTTCTGGTCGCCGCCGCGCGGGCCTTGCCCACGCTGATGGTCACGCTGGCGCCCTGTTCCGCGACGGTCGAGCGGATCGCCGCGCTGGCCGCCGCCGGGACCGTGGTCAGCCTTGGACACGCCGATTGCACCCATGCCGAGGCGCAGGCGGCCATCGCGGCCGGTGCGGGCTGCGCCACTCATCTGTTCAACGCGATGAGCCAGCTTGGCCACCGTGAGCCGGGCCTTGTCGGTGCCGTGCTGGAGGGCGATCTGCCTTCGGGGCTGATCGCGGACGGCATCCACGTCTCGGACACGGCGATGAAGATCGCGCTGGCGGCCAAGCCCGCCGGGCTTTTCCTTGTCACAGACGTGATGCTGTTCGCAGGCACCGATCTGACCGAGTTCCGGCTGCACGGACGCCGCGTCCTGCGCCACGACGGCCGCCTGACGCTGGAGGATGGCACGCTGGCCGGGGCGGATCTGACGCTGCCGCAGGCGATTGCGCATGTCGCGGGGCTGGGCCTGCCGGTCGGCCGGGCGCTGGCCATGGCAACCTCGGTCCCGGCCGCCGCGATCTGGCGGCAGGCCGAGCTGGGCCATCTGCTGCCGGGCAGGCGGGCCGACATGGTGCATCTGGGCGATGATTTCAGCCTGCGCCAGGTGTGGAGCGGGGGCATTCGCCTGTAGGGCGTCCTGCGCGGGGGCGCCCCGGCCACCGGGATTTTCCCAGGGTCCGGCCCAAAGAATGCCCCCGCGCAGGGGGTTTTCACCGCCACGCCCACGCCGATCTGACGGCGGCTTGCGCCGGCGCCCGGTTTCGGGCTTGATCGCGATAAATGCGAGGGGGGGGGCGGCAGGCAATGGCGACGCAGCGGCAGCGGATCTGGGGCTGGTGGTTCTTCGACTGGGCCAGCCAGCCCTACAACACCTTGCTTCTCACCTTTGTCTTCGGTCCCTATTTCGCCGAAATCGCCCGCGGCTACTATCTGGGCGCCGGGCTGGAGGAAGAGGCGGCCAAGGCTGCGGCGCAGGCCTATTGGGGCTATGGGCTGACCATATCCTCGCTGATCATCGCGGTCCTCGCGCCGTTTCTGGGGGCCATCGCCGACGGAACCGGGCGGCGGCTGATCTGGGTCTGGATCTTTTCCGCGCTTTACGTCATCGGGGCCTGGGGGTTGTGGTGGGTGATGCCGGGGGCCGACCTGGCGACGCTCCGCTGGGCGGTGGTGTTCTTCGGCATCGGCTTCATCGGGATGGAGTTCGCGACCATCTTTACCAACGCCCTGATGCCCAGCCTGTCGGACAAGGACGACATCGGCGCCATTTCGGGCAACGGCTTTGCCTTCGGCTATCTGGGCGGGCTGGTGGCTCTGGCGATCATGCTGTGCCTGCTGCAAGACGGCGCAAACACCGGCAAAACGCTGATCGGGCTGGACCCGCTGTTCGGCTTTGACCCGGAACTGCGCGAGGGGACGCGATCCGTCGGGCCGTTCACGGCGCTGTGGTATCTGGTGTTCATGATCCCCTTTTTCCTCTGGGTGAAAGAGCCGCGGGGCGGCGCGGGGGCGTTCAGCATCGGCGCAGCCATGGCCAGCCTGCGGGACCTTCTGAGAAGCCTGCGCTACCGGCGCAGCCTGCTGGCCTATCTCGCCTCGGCTTTGTGCTATCGCGATGCGCTGAACGGGCTTTACGCCTTTGGCGGGGTCTATGCCTCGAACGTGCTGGAATGGTCGATCACCCAGATCGGCGTCTTCGGCATCCTGGGGGGGATCACCGCGATGCTGGCCAGCTGGTGGGGCGGGCGGCTGGATGCGCGGCTGGGGCCAAAGCCGGTGATCGCAGGCTCCATCGCGGTGCTGGTCGTGGTCTGCCTTGTCATCGTCGGGCTGGACCGCGAAGGCCTGTGGGGCCTGCCGCTCGACCCCGCCTCCAGCGTGCCGGACATCATCTTCTACATCTGCGGCGGGCTGATCGGGGCAGCGGGCGGGCCGCTTCAGGCCGCCAGCCGCACGCTGCTGCTGCGCCACACCACCCCCGACCGCGCGACCGAGGCCTTTGGCCTGTTCGCCCTGTCGGGCAAGGTCGCCAGCTTCATCACGCCGCTGCTGATCGCCATCGCCTCGCATGTCAGCCAAAGCCCGAGGATCGGCATTTCGCCGGTGGTTGTGCTGTTCCTTGCCGGGCTGATCCTGCTAGTCTGGGTCAAACCACGGGGCGAACGGGAATGATCGGCAAATACCTTCTGACGCTTTTTCTTGCGCTGGCGCTGCCGGGGGCGGCATCCGCGCAGGATCTGGCCAACAAGCTTTTCGGGGCGAAGGCCACGCCCTCGGCCGGGCTGCCGATGCCGGTCGGCAGCTATGCCCGCGGCTGCGGCGCGGGGCTGGTGCAACTGCCCGAAACCGGCCCCAGCTGGCAGGCGATGCGGCTGTCGCGGAACCGCAACTGGGGCCAGCCGGAAATGATCTCCTTTCTGCAGGACCTGTCGCGCGCGGCCCAGCAGGTCGGCTGGGCCGGGCTTTACATCGGCGACATCAGCCAGCCGCGCGGCGGCCCCATGACCTCGGGCCATGCCAGCCACCAGATCGGGCTGGATGCCGACATCTGGATGCTGCCCCCCCGGCGGCTGGACCTGACGCGGGCCGAGCGGGAAAGCATCTCCTCGGTCGCCGTGCGTTCCGCCGACCAGAAATCGGTCACGAAATACTGGACGCCCCAGCATCGCGCGCTGATGAAGGCGGCGGCACTGGACCCGCGCGTCGACCGGATCTTCGTCGCCGCCGCCGTCAAGATCGAGATGTGCAGGACCGCCCGGAAATCCGACACGCCCTGGCTGCAAAAGATCCGCCCCATCGCAGGCCACGACACGCATTTCCATGTGCGGCTGAAATGTCCGCCGGGCGCCACCGCCTGTCAGACGCAGGCGCCCACGGTGTCGGAACTGTCCAAGGGCGGAAACGGCTGTGACGAGACGCTGACCTGGTGGGTCACCGATTACCTGAACCCGCCCAAGCCGACCAAGAAGACCCCGCCTGCGAAACGCGAACGCGGACCCCGCGAATACACCATGGCCGACCTGCCCGGACAATGCGCCGCCGTTCTCGCCTCGGACTGATCGCGGCGCTGCTGCTGGCGCTGAATGGCGAAGGGGCCGCCGAGGATAGCGGGTTCATCGGCCGTTTTGTCTGGCGGTCGGATCAGGTCAAGTTCGGCGGTTATTCCTCGATCGACCTGCGCGATGGCGGCGCGCGGTTCATCGCAGTCACCGACCGCGGGTGGTGGTCGCACGGGCGGCTGATCCGCGACGCGCAGGGCCGGATCACCGGCATCGACGCCGCACCGCAAGCCCGGCTGAAGAACACCGACGGCAAGCCGCTGCGCGGCTATCCCAGCGATGCCGAAGGGCTGGCCGTTGCCCCGGATGGCACGGCCTTCCTGTCTTTCGAGGGGCCGGCGCGCGTCTGGCGTTTTCCCGGCGGGCTGGATGGCCTGCCGGAACCCCTGCCCTCGCCCCGCGAATTTGCCGCGATGCCGAAGAACGAGGGGCTGGAGGCATTGGCCATCGGGCCGGACGGCGCGCTTTACACCCTGCCCGAGGATTCGCGGTCCACCCGGCCCTTTCCGCTTTACCGCTTTCGCGACGGGAAATGGGACGTGGCCTTCCGCATCAGCCGCGCGGGGCTTTATGTGCCGGTCGGCGCTGATGTCGGGCCGGATGGCCGGCTTTATGTGCTGGAGCGGGCCTTCACCTCGCCCCTGACCGGCTTTTCCAGCCGGATACGCCGGTTCGACCTTTCCTCCACAGGCGAGACGGCGGGCGAGACGCTGCTTGTCACCCCGCATTTCCGTTTTGGCGATCTGGAGGGGATCTCGGTCTGGCGCGATGCCGCGAACGGGTTGCGCGCGACGATGATCGCGGATGACAATTTCAGCATGTTCCTGTCGACCGAAATCGTCGAATACCGGCTGCCGGATCAGGCCGTGCATTGACTCGGGCCGGGGCGGGGCGTATTGGCCCGCTGCCCTGCCGGGGCCAAGTCTCCGCCACCTTGTCAAAACGGATCACAGATGCGTCCCCTGATCGTCCCCGTCCTTGCGATGGCCTGCGTGGTCGTCGCCTCGAACATCCTGGTGCAGTTCCTTGTCGGCGACTGGCTGACCTGGGGTGCCTTTACCTATCCCTTCGCCTTTCTGGTCACAGACCTGACCAACCGCATCCATGGGCCGGTCGCGGCGCGGCGGGTCGTCTATGTGGGCTTTCTGGTCGGGCTGTTCTGCTCGTTCGTCGGCACACAAATCCAGGGCGAGTTCGGCCCGCTGGTCACGCTGCGCGTCGCTTTGGCCTCGGGGCTGGCCTTCCTCTGCTCGAACCTTCTGGACATCGCGATCTTTCAGCGGTTCCGCAACGGCCTCTGGTGGCGCGCGCCGCTGATCTCGCCGCTGATCGCATCCTGTTTCGACACTGCAATCTTCTTCACGACTGCTTTTTCGGCAGTGCTGTCGTTCCTTGAACCTACCAATGATGTGGGTTGGGCCAATGAACACCTACCACTGCTTGGGTTCGGGCCGGTCGTGCCGCTATGGGTATCGCTGGCCTTCGCCGACTGGTGCGTAAAAATTGTGCTTGCAATCGTGGCGCTGGTGCCATTCCGCCTGATCATCGCGAATTTGATGCGCAAGGCCGCCTGAAATGTTTTGACAAAGGCCGCAACTGTGCGAACCTCCATTCATCGGCAATCTTTTGAAAGGAGGTGATCCAGTGTCTAGAGGGATATTGGAGAGAGGTGTCGGGACAGTCAGGAGGATCGTTTTCTAAGGGCAGCCCCTTATTAATCGACCGAATGATTGGGCCTAGATCCTAACTGGCCCATCTCCTTGTAACTCGGAAAGGGTCGCCGCTCTCTCGGCGACCCTTTCTCTATTCTGGCCAACGTCGAATGAGTATTTGGAAAAGGGAAAATCCGGCCCTGCGATCAGCTTGCGGCTTTCCCTTTCGGAAATACTCTGCGGGGGTCCGGGGGTGCAAAACCCCCGGCGCGCGCCGCACAAGCGGCCTTTTCCCATCCGGGCCTTTCCCCTAACCTTGGCCCATGCTGCGGATCACCGACACCCTTCACCTCGCCGACTGGGAACTGACCGAGAGCTTTTCGCGCTCGTCCGGCCCCGGCGGGCAGAATGTGAACAAGGTGGAAACCGCAGTCGAGCTGCGGTTCGAGGCGGAACGCTCGCCCCACCTGCTCCCCGCGGTCAAGGCGCGGCTGAAGCGGCTGGCCGGGCGGCGCTGGACGCTGGACGGCGCCATCGTCATCCGGGCCGAGGAAACCCGCAGCCAGCAGCGAAACCGCGAGCTGGCGCGCGAACGGCTGGTGGCGATGATCCAGCAGGCACTGGTCGCGCCGAAACGGCGCATCGCCACCAAGCCGACCTATGGCAGCCAGCAGCGCCGTCTGGCGGCGAAAACCGTCCGCAGCGGGGTAAAGGCGGGGCGCGGCCGCATCGCGCCCGAGGGGGAAGAATGACCGGAACGCTGCCCGAAACACTGCTCGAACGCCGCGCCCGGCTGATGGGGCCGAACGTGCCGACCTTTTACCGCCACCCGGTGCAGATCGTGCAGGGCGACGGGGTCTGGCTGTGGGATGCGGCCGGCAACCGCTATCTCGACTGCTATAACAATGTGCCGCATGTGGGCCATTGCCACCCGAAGGTGGTTCATGCCATCGCCCATCAGGCGGCGATCCTGAACACCCATACCCGTTATCTGCACGATCTGGTGCTGGATTATATCGAGCGTCTGACCGCGAAACTGGGCCATGGCATCGCCCAGATGATCATGACCTGCACCGGGTCCGAAGCGAATGACATCGCGCTGCGCATGGCGCAGGCCGTCACCGGTGCGACGGGGGTGATCGCCACCGACAACACCTATCACGGCAATACGGCGATGGTCAGCCAACTGTCCACCCGCCGCCCGCCCATCGGCGGCCGCGCCCCCTGGGTGCGGCTGGTCCCCGCGCCCGACCGGCTGATCCCGCCGGGCAGTCCCTGCGGCGATGCCGCGCTGCGGTTTGCCGCCAATGTCGCCGAGGCCATCGCCGATCTGAAATCCGCGGGCCACGGCTTTTCCGCCATCATGCTGTGCCCGGTCTTTGCGAATGAGGGGATGCCTTCGGTCCCGCCCGGATTCCTCGACCCCACGATGGCCGTGGTCCGCGCCGCAGGCGGCCTGATGATCGCGGACGAGGTGCAGCCCGGTTTCGGCCGCACCGGCAGCCATTTCTGGGGCCACGACCGGCTGGGCTTTGCCCCCGACATCGTGACCATGGGCAAGCCGATGGCCAATGGCCACCCCGTCGCCGCCGTGGCCACCCGGCCCGAGATCATGGCGGCCTTCCGCGAGAATTTCGGATATTTCAACACCTTCGGCGGCAATCCGGTGTCTGCCGCCGCCTGCCTCGCCACGCTGGTCGTGATCGAGGAGGAAGGCTTGCAGGAAAACGCCGCCCGCGTGGGCGCCTATCTGCTGGATCGGCTGCGCGCCCTGCGCCACCCCTTTCTGGTCGAGGCGCGAGGCGCGGGCCTGTTCTTCGCGCTGGAGTTCTGGGACGGCGACACCCCCGCCGCCGGTTTCACCGCCGATCTGGTCGAGGATCTGGTGGCGCGCGGCTTCCTGACGAACCGGCTGGGGCGCGGGCAGAACATCCTGAAGATGCGCCCGCCCATGCCTTTTGGCATCGACCATGCCGACATGCTGGCCGATGCGCTGCAAGCCGCGCTGGACGCCGCCCCCCGATGACCGAGGCCGAAGCCGCCGCCCGCCTCTGGCGCGCCCGCCCCGTCCGCCCGCTCAGCCAACGCGAGAACGAGGTCCATGAAATCGCCCTGCCCGACGGCTCGCCCGCGGCGCTGCGTCTGCACCGGCAGGGGTATCAGAGCGGCGACAGCATCCGGTCGGAACTGTGGTGGTGCGCGGAACTGGCGGCCCGCGGCCTGCCCGTGCCGCGCCCCGTGCCGTTGCCGGACGGCGCGTTGCTGGCCGAACTGCCGTCCGGGCGCTGCGTCTCGGTGGTGGGGTGGGTTGCGGGGGAACCGCTTGGCGCGGCAGGGGTGCCGCTGGCCGGAACGGCGGCGGAACAGGCGGCGCGTCACCATGCGCTCGGGCAGGTGCTGGCGCGGGTGCATGATGCCTCGGACCGGATGACGCTGCCCGGCTGGTTCACCCGCCACCGCTGGGATGCCGAGGGGCTGGCGGGCGAAACCCCGACTTGGGGCCGATTCTGGGACCACGCCCAGCTGACGCAGGATGAGGCTGCAACCCTGCGCGCCGCCCGCGACTGGCTGCACGCGCGCCTGAGCGCGCATCAGGACCAGGGCGCGGACATGGGCCTGATCCATTCCGACGCGCTGCGCGAGAACATCCTGCTGGACGACGGGGCGATGACCCTGATCGACTTTGACGATGCCGGGATCGGCTTTCGCCTTTACGACCTCGGCTCGGTCCTCAGCCAGAACCTGTATGAACCGGCCTATCGCGACATCCGCGCGGCCCTGATCGCGGGCTATGCGTCGGAACGCCCGCTGCGCGCCGATCTGGTCGATACCTTCACGCTGGCCCGCACCCTGTCATCGGTCGGCTGGACCATGCCGCGCGTCGACCCCGCCCATCCCATCGTGCGCCGCCACATCGACCGGGCCATCCTGTGCGCCCGGCTGGTGATCGGATGACCCTGCGACACCGCTTGAACGCGGTGCCGCCCATGGCTGCCGGAAAGGCCCGCGCTCAATAGGGCAGGCCCACATAGTTCTCGGCCAATGCCGTCTGTGCGGCGTGCGAGCCTTGCAGATAATCCACCTCGGTCGCCTGCATCCGGGCCAGGAAGGCCCCCTCGGCCGGAAAGGAATGCAGCATCCGCGTCATCGACCAGGAAAAGCGTGACGCTTTCCAGACCCGCGCCAGGGCGGTGGCCGAATAGGCCTCCAGCAATCCGCCCTCGCCCTGGTACTGCGCGATCAAGGCCCGGCTCAGATACCACACGTCGGATGCGGCAAGGTTCAGCCCCTTGGCCCCGGTCGGCGGCACGATATGGGCCGCATCCCCCGCCAGGAACAGCCGCCCCCAGCTCATCGGTTCCGAGATGAAGCTGCGCAGCGGCGCGATGGATTTCTCGATCGACGGCCCGGTTTGCAGCACCTCGGCCAGATCGGGCGGCAGGCGGCGGCGCAACTCGGCCCAGAAGGCCGCATCCGACCAGTCCTCGACCCGGTCGGTCAGCGGCACCTGCAGGTAATGGCGGCTGAGGTTGGCATTGCGCATGGAACACAGCGCAAAGCCGCGTTCATGACCGGCATAGACCAGCTCGTGCTGCAAGGGCTGGGTTTCCGACAGGATGCCCAGCCAGCCAAAGGGATAGACATGCTCGAACTGCCGCCGCTGGCGCTCGGGGATGGTGCGGCGGCTGACGCCGTGGAACCCGTCGCAGCCCGCGACATAGTCGCAGTCGATGCGATGGCTTTTCCCGCCCTGGGTAAAGGTGACATGGGGCGCATCGGTTTTCGCGCCATGGATCTGCACCTCGGCGGCCTCGTGAAAGATCGGGGCGGCGATGCGGTCCAGTTCGGCATACAGGTCGCGCGTCACCTCGGTCTGGCCATAGATGGTGACGGTCTTGCCGGTCAGCGCCTTGAAATCCACATGCACCCGGTGGCCATGCGCGACGATCAGCGTGCCGTCATGCACGAACCCCTCGGCATCCAGCCGCGCGCCGACGCCTGCCGCGCGCAGGATGTCGCACAGCCCCTGTTCCAGCACGCCTGCCCGGATGCGGGCCAGCACATAGTCGCGCGTCCGCGCCTCGACGACCACGGCGTCGATCCCCGCCCGGCGCAGCAAAAGGCAAAGCAGCAGCCCGGACGGGCCCCCGCCGATGATGCAGACCTGATGACGCATTCGGTTCCCCCCTTACAGCGGTGAAAAGGCCAGCGGGCGCAGCACCACATGCGCGCCCGGCAAAGGTTTCGCGGGCACCGGATCGGCCCCCCGCGGCAGCAGCGCCATCGGCTGCGGATCGCCGGACGCCGGCGTCCAGACCGCGACGGCATCCATCGGTGCGGCGCCGGTGACCAGTCCCGCGCAGTCCGCCGCGAACAGCGGCGTTCCGGGGCGGCGGGCCGGATGGACCCTGCGCCGCGCCGCCAGTGCGGCATCGAAGGTGGCCGAGGACCGGTCCAGTCGCAGAAAGCGGTTCTCCTGCGCCTGCACCAGCGCGAAGGCGCGGGGGATGAAGCCCTTTACCCACTCTTCTTCATGCGCCAGCGCGGCGCGCGCCGCCTCGCGTTCGGCCCAACCGGCATAGGACCACAGGTGATGGATGGTGTTCAGCGCCCCGGTTTCCGCCAGCCAATAGCCGGTCAGCGGCAGGTGCCGTGTGACCAGCGGCAGCCCCTCATCCGCCAGCAGCGCCAGATAGTCCCCCGCCGCGCCGGGTTTCAGCCGATAGCTGCGCCATTCGTGGATCATGCCGGTTCCCCCCATGCCGCCACCCTGTCGGAACGGCGGCGGCGGGGAAATGGATCGGCCATCGGAAAGATTGGACGATTCCCGTCCGCCGGGGGTCAGGCGTCGTGCCGCGCCGCCTGCTTGCGAAAGGCGCCGGGCGACAGGCCGACCCGCTGGGTGAAAAAGCGGTTGAAATAGGCCGGGTCGTCGAACCCGGTCAGATGCGCCACCTGCGCTACGCTGCTTTCGGTGTAGACCAGATAGCGTTTGGCCTCGATCACGATGCGTTCGTACAGCAGGTCCGACGCCGTCTTGCCCGCCCGCGCCTTGCAGGCGGCGTTCAGCCGGGCGGGGGTGACGGCCAGCTGCCCGGCATAGAAGGTCAGCGCGCGTTCGGCGCGGAAATGCGCCTCCAGCGCGGCGCGATAGCGCAGCAGCAGGTCATAGTCGCGGTCGGGCGCGGCGCTGACCCGATCGTCATGGGCGACCGACAGGCGCAGCACCGCGACCAGCACCCGCATGTATTGCGCCATGATCGCGGTGCGCCGCCCCGGGGCGGACCAGATGAATTCCCGGTGCAGCCAGACGAAGGTGTCGGCCACGCCGGGAATGTCGATCCCGGTGCCTTCCATCGGATAGACGGCGGGGCGGTGCGCCACGTCGGACAGCCGCACGTCGCCCCCCGCCGCCGCCTTGACGCAGCCAAGCGCCGCCGTCACCACAAAGCCGTCGGTGCCGGGGTCAAAGTCGATCTGGTGCACGATGCCCGCGGGCACGACCAGGATGCCCGGCGCCGGGATCGCCAGCGCCCGGTCCTCGATCCGGATGGTGCCGCCGCCCTCGCGCACCAGCAGGACCTGCATGTGGTCGGGATGGGCATGGGGACGAATTCTCCAGTCGTTCGGGCCAGACCGGTCGCGGATCGGCTCGATATGCGGCAGGTCCAGTTCGACATCGGCGCCCTGATCGCCATAGAGATAATAGTTCGGGATCCCCCCCGAGGCCGGATCGCGCATCTTTCCCCCCTTTTCCCCCGCCGGGGGAATTGTGCAAGAATTGCACGGCTCCGTCCATTGGTTCGCGGCACATGCCTCTTTATCCAGAAGACCGGACCAAAGGGGGGGAAAGATGGACCGGACATGCGACGTTCTGGTGATCGGCTCGGGCGCGGGGGGGATGGCCACGGCGATCACGGCGAAAAAGCACGGGCTTTCGGTGATCGTGATCGAGAAAGAGCCGGTTTTCGGCGGCACCACCGCCTTTTCCGGCGGCGTGCTGTGGATCCCCGGCAACCGCCATGGCCGCGCCGCCAACCCCGCCGACACGCGCGACGCGGCGCGCACCTACATGCGGGCCGAGACGGGCAACTTCTACCAGCCCGAGGCGGTCGAGGCCTTTCTTGAGGAAGGACCCCGGATGCTGGACTGGTTCGAGACCGAGACGGCGGTGAAATTCGTCCCCACGCTTTACCCCGACTATCATCCGACGGTGACGGGGGGCGTGGATGTGGGCCGGTCGGTCCTGGCCGCGCCCTTCGACAGCAGCGTGCTGGGCCCCGATCTGAAGCGTCTGCGCCCGCCCCTGTCGACCATCACCTTCATGGGGATGATGTTCAATTCCTCGAACGCCGACATCAAGCATTTCTTCAACGCCACGAAATCCGCCGTCAGCTTTGCCTATGTGGCAAGGCGTCTGGCCGCCCATGCGGCCGAGGTGCTGCGCCACGGGCGCGGGGTGCAGGTCACATCCGGCAATGCGCTGGCGGCGCGGCTGGCGAAAAGCTGCCTGGATCTGGGTATCCCGATCCTGACCGACACGCCTGCGCTGCACCTGTTGCGGCAGGACGGCCGGGTGACGGGGGCCGAGGTGGGCGGCGCCGATCCGGGGCGGATCACCGCGGAACGCGGCGTGGTTCTGGCCTGCGGCGGCTATGCCAACGATCTGGCCCGCCGGGCCGGGGTCTATGCCCATCTGCGCGCCGGGGGCGAACATCACAGCCCCGTCCCCGCAGGCAATACCGGCGACGGCATCCGTCTGGGGGAAGAGGCGGGCGGCGCCTTCGATGCCGAATATCCCCAGCCCGCGGCCTGGATGCCGGTTAGCCGCGTGCCGGGCAAGGGCGTGTTCCCGCATCTGCTGGACCGCTACAAGCCCGGCATGATCGCCGTCCTGTCCGACGGGCGGCGGTTCACCAATGAAAGCGAAAGCTATCACGACGTCGGCGCCGCCATATCCGCCGCGGGCGAGGGCGGGGCCTGGCTGATCTGCGACCACCGGGCGATCCGCAAATACGGGCTGGGCCATGTAAAGCCCGCGCCGATGCCCCTGTGGATGTGGACGCGCAGCGGATACCTGAAAAAGGGCCGCACGCTGGCCGATCTGGCCCGCGCCTGCGGCATCGACGCAGGCGGTTTGCAGGCGACGGTGCAGGGCTACAACCTTGGCGCGCGGCAGGGGCGGGACGACCAGTTCCACCGGGGCGAGACCAGCTTCAACCGCTATCTCGCCGACCCCGACAACCAGCCCAATCCCTGCGTCGCGCCGGTGGAACAGGGCCCCTTCTACGCCGTGCGGCTGGAGATGGGCGATCTGGGCACCTTTGACGGGCTGAAGACCGATGTGCCGGGCCGGGTGCTGGACCGGCAGGGCGCGGCCATCCCCGGCCTGTTCGCCGTGGGCAACGACCGCGCCAGCATCATGGGCGGCAATTATCCGGGGGCGGGCATCACCCTTGGCCCGGCGATGACCTTTGGCTGGATCACCGGCCGGTATCTGGCAGAGGGGGCCGCGGCATGAGCTGGCTGGGACTGGAAGCGCGCCGCGTCGTCATCACCGGCGCAGGCGGCGGGATCGGGCAGGCGCTGGCCCGCGCCTTTGCCGGGCAGGGCGCGCGGGTGGTGCTGGTCGACCGCGATCAGGCGCAGACCGCGCCTTTGGCTGCGGAACTGGGGCAGGGGGCCTTCGCAGTTTCCTGCGACATGACTGATACGGCGCAGATCGCCGCCGCCGCCGCCCGGGTCGAGGAGGCGGGCGGCGCCGATGTTCTGGTGAACAACGCCGCCATCCTGCGCCCCGGCGCGCTGGAGGGGCTGTCCGCCGCCGACTGGACGGCGATGTTGCAGGTCAACCTGACCGGCTATTTGGCCGCCGCGCAGGCCTTTGGCGCCGGGATGCTGGCGCGCGGGCGGGGGGCGCTGGTCCATGTGGCCAGCATCGCCGGCACCCAGCCGCAACCGAACTCGGGCGCCTATTCGGCGTCCAAGGCGGCGATCCTGATGCTGTCGCGGCAGCTGGCCTATGAATGGGGGCCGCGCGGCGTGCGGTCGAATACCCTGTCGCCCGGTCTGGTGCGCACGCCCCTGTCCGAGGCGTTCTATGCCGACCCCGAGGTCAAGGCCCGGCGCGAGGCGATGGTGCCCCTGCGCCGCATCGCCGGGCCGGGGGACATGGCCGATGTGGCGCTGTTTCTGGCGTCGGACCGGGCGGGCTATGTCACCGGGCAGGACATCGTGGTGGACGGCGGGCTGTCGCAGTCGATCATGGGGCTGGTGCCGAGGCCCGGCTATGCGTGAGGCATTGGTCACAGGGGGTGCCGACGGCATCGGCCTGGCCATCGCGCGCGCACTGGCCGCGGCAGGCCACCGCGTCACGATCGCCGATCTTGACGGGGACAAGGCCGCGGTGCGGGCGGCGGAGCTGGGCGCGGGCCACTGCGGCATCGCCTGCGACATCACGGATGAGGTGCAGGCGATTGCCGCCGCCGCAATGGCGCCCTTTGACGTGCTGGTGAACAATGCCGGCATCGGCGACAGCCACCTGCCGACGCTGGATCAGGGGATCGACGCCTTTCGCCGGGTGCTGGACGTGCATCTGTCCGGCACTTTCCTGATGACGCGAGAGGTGGCGCGCGGCATGACCGCCCGCCGCCGGGGGGCGGTGGTCAACCTGTCCTCCATCGCCGGGCTGACGGGCCTGCCCAAGCGCAACGCCTATGGCGCGGCCAAGGCGGGGATCGTGGCGATGACCCGGTCCATGGCCTGCGAATGGGCGGGGCAGGGGGTGCGGGTGAATGCCGTGGCCCCGGCTTTCGTCGAAACCGCGCTGGTGCGCAAGCTGGCTGATGCCGGGCGGGTGAACCTGCCCGCTTTGGCCCGCCGCACCCCCATCGGCCGCCTGATCGCTGCGCAAGAGGTGGCGGCGGCGGTGGCCTTTCTGGCCTCCGATGCGGCCAGCGGCATCACCGGGGCGGTGCTGCCGGTCGATGGCGGCTGGACGGCCTTTGGCGATTTCGGCGATGCGTCGGGCTGATCAGCCGCCGGTTAGCCGGGCGGCCATGCGCGCGGCCATTGCGGAATGGCCCGATCCGTCCAGCCCCGCCACCGCGCCCAGATAGTCGCGCGCCTCGCGGTTCTGGCTGAGCTTGGCCTTGGCCAGAACCCGCGTCATCGTCATGCGAAAGGCGACGATCCCGCCCAGCATCTGGTCCATGTAGTCGGGCGGGGCGTCGGCCATGCGCCAGGCGTTTTCCCCGTTCACCCGCCGTTCATGCACCCGCGTCAAAAGCCCGACCGCGGCGCGCTTGGCATGGTCGTCATGCTGAAAGGTAATGGCGCCATGGACATGGACCACCTCGTAGTTCCAGGTCGGGACGTGGCGGTGATGTTCCTGCTTGGACGGATAGAAGTTCGGCGACACATAGGCGTCGTCGCGACGAAAGATCGCCAGCACCTCCTGCCCCGGCGCGATCAGGCGGTGCATGTCGTTGGCCAGCGCGACATGGCCGATCAGCTCGCCCCCCGGCGTACGCAACAGCGGCAGGTGGTTGGCGATCAGCCCCTCAGCCGTCTGGGCCACGACACAGGCCAGCGGCGCATCGTCCAGCAGGGCGGCAATCGCCTCGGGGCGCAGATCCTGAAAATGCGGGGGGATATACATGGGGATCACCAGAGTCCGGTCCGCGCCAGCATGACGCAGGCGCGGGCGGTTATCAACGGCGGCCTGCCCGGATGCGCCCCCGTCAGGCCGCATCCTCGATATGGCCGCCCAGGAACAACTGCCCCACGCGCGGATCGGCCAGCAGCTTGTCGGCGCGGTCGAACATCCGTGTCTGACCCAGTTCCAGCACCAGACCGTAATCCGACATCGCCAGCGCCGCCTTGGCGTTCTGTTCCACCATCAGGATCGTCACGCCATTGTCGCGCAGCTTGATCAGGGTCTGGAACACCTCTTGCACCAGATTGGGCGACAGGCCGATCGACGGCTCGTCGATCAGGATCAGTTTCGGGTCCAGCAGCAGGGCGCGGGCGATTTCCAGCTGTTTCTGCTGGCCGCCCGACAGCTCAATGGCCTTCTGGTCCTTTCTCTGCCGAAGCATCGGGAACTGGTCCATCACCTCTTCCATGCGGCGCTTGACGCGGGCCTGATCCTTGGCGGTGATCCCGCCGAGTTCAAGGTTGTGCAGGACCGACAGCTGCGGCACCACGTTGCGCCCTTGCGGCACATAGGTGACGCCGCGGGCGATCATCTCGGCCGGGCGCTTGCGGGTCACATCCTCGCCCTCCAGCAGGATCTGGCCGGAATGGATGTTCAGCAATCCGAAGATCGCCTTGAACACGGTGGATTTGCCCGCCCCGTTCGGCCCGATCACGGTGGTGATCGACGTCTTGGGGATGGAAAAGGTCGTGCCGTTCAGGATGGTGATGCGGCCATAGCCGCCGGTCAGGTCTTTCACGTCCAGCATGTCAGCCCCCCAGATACGCGTCGATGACCATCTGGTTCGACCGGATTTCATCCGGCGAGCCTTCGGCGATGATCTCGCCCTGCGCCAGCACGATGATGCGGGTGCAAAGCGACATGACGAATTCCATGTTGTGCTCGATCACGACAAAGGTGGTGCCGTGTTCGCGGTTGTAGGTCAGCAGCCGCTCCTTCAGATGCGCCAGCATCGTCAGGTTCACGCCCCCCGCCGGTTCGTCCAGCAGCACGATCCCCGGCCCGGCCATGAAGGCCATGGCGGCATCGACCAGTTTCTGCTGGCCATAGGACAGCGACCCCGCGGCGGTATCCAGATAGGGGGTCAGGCGAAAGAACTCGACCAGTTGCTTTGCCTTTTCGGTCAGCCCCGCATCGGGTGCCCCGAACAGGCGCGACAGCATCGACCCTTCGTGTTCCTGTCCGGCCAGGATGACGTTGTCCAGCACCGTCATCTTCGGGAAGACCGAAAGCTGCTGGAAGGTGCGCCCCACCCCCATCAGCGACAGGTCGGCCGGGCGCACGCCATCGGTCGGGGTGCCGTTGATCTCGCAATGCCCCTCGGTCGGGCGAAGCTGGCCGAGGATGCAGTTGAACAGCGTGGATTTCCCCGATCCGTTCGGGCCGATCAGGCCCAGGATCTCGCCCTTCTGCACGTCGAAGCTGACGTTGTTGACGGCGCGGATGCCGCCGAACTGTTTCGAGATATTGTGGACGGACAGGATGGGTGCTTGTGCGTTCACAGCTGGAACCCTTTCTGCATGTCGCGGCGCTCTTCGTGTTTGGGCCGGAACTTGTCCCAGATCTTTTGCCCCAGCCCGATCAGGCCGGTGGGCGAATAGACCATCAGCACGATCACCAGGAACGCATAGATCATCAGGTAATAACCTTCGGTGAACCGCAGCACCTCGGGCAGAAGGATGACGACCGCCGCGCCCAGCATCGGGCCGAAGAAAAAGCCCGACCCGCCGACCACGACCATCAGCAGCAGTTTCAGCGAATGGACCAGCGCAAAGCTGCCCGGCTCGATGAACTGCACCAGCGGCGATTGCAGCGCTCCCGCCAGCCCGCCGAAGGCCGACCCGATGGCAAAGGCCAAGAGCGTCTGGCGCCGGATCTTCAGCCCCAGGCTTTCCGCCCGGATCGGGTTTTCGCGCAGCGCCTTGAAGGCCCGGCCCCAGGGCGAGCGCAGGATCCACCACATGATCCCCGCCGCGACCAGAAAGCAGACCAGCGCGAAGTAATAGAAGTTCAGGTTGGAATCGGTGGTGATCCCGAACACCGAAGGCCGCGGCATCCCGACCAGCCCGAAGGAGCCGCCGGTGATCTCTTCCTCGTTGCGCAGGACCAGGAACAGCAGCGTGTTGAAGGCCAGCGTCACAAAGGCCAGGAAATGGTGCTGCACCCGCAGCGCCGGATAGCCCAGCAGCAACCCGACGGCAAAGCTGGAGGTAATGGAAATCAGCGCCGCCACGATCCACGGCACCCCCGCCAGCGTCAGAAGCGCGGTGATATAGGCGCCGATCCCCATGAAGGCGGCCTGCGCCAGGCTGACCTGCCCGGCATAGCCCAGCGTCAGGTTCAGCCCCATGGCCGAGATGGAAAACAACAGCCACGAGGTCATGGTATAGACGATGTAATTGCCCTGACCGAGGGGTGCCGCGATCAGCAGCGCGATGCCGATCGCGATCAGGATGGCTTGCAGGCGGGTCATACGGCGCGTCCTTCCTTGGTGCCCAGCAGCCCTTGGGGCCGCAGCAGGATGATGGCGATCAGCAGGATCAGCGGCATGGCCGAACGGTATTCGGCCGAGACATAGACGGCGGACAGGTTGTCGATCACCCCGATCAGCAACCCGCCCACCAGCGCGCCGCGGATCTGGTTGAAGCCGCCGACGATGGCCGCGATGAAGGCGACAAGCCCCAGCGTTTCCCCGTTCGAGAACTTGGCCAGGTAGACGGGCGAGATCAGGATCGAGGCGATGGTCGCCAGCGCCGCGTTGATCAGGAAGGTATACATCACCATCCGCTTCACATCGACGCCCAGGATTTCGGCCACCGCCGGATTCTGCGCGGATGCCTGCATGCAGCGCCCGGTGCGGGTGCGGTTCAGGAACAGCTGCAACCCGCCGATGGCCAGCATCGACACGATCAGGTTGCCGATGTCCTGCACCGAGACGCTGGCGCCCGCGACGTGATAGACCGTCTGCGGAAAGATCGACGGAAACGGCTGCGCCGTCGCGCCATAGAATTCCTTGACGCTTTCCTTCATCAGCAGGCCAAGCGCGATGGTGGCGATGACCAGCGGCAGCGTGCCATGCGGCAGCATAGGCTCGACGATCATCTTCTTGAAGGCGACGCCCAGGATCAGCAGCGCCAGAACCAGCCCGAACAGGATGGCCAGCCACAGCGGCAGGCCCATTCCCATGCCGACCAGCACGAAGAATGCCGGCAGCATGACGAATTCGCCCTGCGCAAAATTGATGGTCTGCGAGGCCTGCCACAGCAGGGTGAAACCGACCGCCGCAAGGGCATAGATGGAACCGGCCGCAAGGCCGGATATCAGGATCTGGATAAGCTCGGCCATGGGAACCTTCTCACGGTGGCTTGGATGAATGGAAAGGGCGGGCCGGGGGCAACCCCGGCCCTGTCGCGCCGTCAGGCCGCGATCAGTTCGGCGGCAGGACGGCCTTGACGACCTGCTTGCCGTTCTCGACCTCGACCCAGAAGCTTTCGCGCGACATCTCGCCCGTGTCGTCCCAGGACACGTCCATCAGCACGCCGGGGCAATCGGCGGCCTTCAGCGTCAGCCCGTGCATCTTTTCGGCGATGGCGGCGCTGTCGGGCTTGCCCACCAGTTCCGTCACGCATTTGATCGTCCAGGCGGCGGTATAGCCTTTGATGGCGTTGTGGTCGGGGGTGTAGTTGTATTTCGCCTTGAACCGCTCGACCATGTCCTTCATCGCCGGGATGTCGGCATCGGGCGTCAGGCCCACATGGCCCATGGCGCCATTGGCCGCATCGCCCGCCAGTTCGATCACCTTGTGGCCGATCAGCGTGGTTTCACCGACCAGCGGCTGGGTCACGCCCTGCTTGCGCGCCTCGCGCAGGAAGCGGGCGCTTTCCTCTTCGGTCATATAGGCAAAGACGGCGTCGGCCTGGATCCCCTTCAGCTTGACCACATCGGCGGAATAGTCGGTCTGGGCCTGTTCGGTCGGGATGTCGGCGACGATCTCGAACCCGTATTTCTCGGCTTCTTTCAGGAACGAGGTATGGCCGCCCTTGCCGAATTCGGTGTTCGCCCAGACGACGGCGACTTTCTTCACCTTCATCTCGTCGGCCATGTATTTCGCCATCTTCGGCACGCCCTTTTGCGAGCCAAAGGCGGTGCGGAAGATATAGGGGTTGTTCATCGAGGTGATCGACGGCGCCTCGGAGCCGGTGAACTGCGGGATGCCGGCCTGCTTGGCCACCAGCATGTTCACCACGGTCGAGGACGAGAACACCGTGCCGGTGATGACATAGACCCCATCGTCGATGGCCTTTTGCACCATGGCGCGGCTGACCTGCGGGTCGGTCTGGCTGTCATATTCGGTGATGGCGATCTGTTCGCCCAGAACACCGCCTGCGGCATTGATTTCCTCGAACCCCATCTTCACGCCGTCGCGGAAGTTGGTGCCTGCGGCGGCGCCCGGCCCCGAAAGCTCGACGATGGAACCGACCTTCAGGTCGGCCAGCGCCGGGATTGCCGACAGGGCCAGCGCCATTGCGGCAGAGCCGATAAGTTTTCCGAACATGTGTTTCCTCCCATATGGCCCGGATCTTGTGTGGACCGCCGCGGCCGACCCGGATACCGCAGCTTGCTGGACAGCCGCCATTGGCGCTGCGTGGATCATTCTCCTGCCCGGACGGACCCGTTCCTCCATCCGCCGGGTCCTCAGGCTCGCCCAAGCCTGCACAACTTGCCGCGTAATGGCGAATGCAGAATTGCTACGGGCCATAACATTTTGCTAATCAGGCCCCGACCTTCCTGACCCCCATCAGCAGTTCGGCCAGCAGGGTCGCCTGTGCGTTGAACATGCCCGACCCCGGCATCGTGCCGCAGCCTTTCGCCCGCGCCGCGGCGATCAGCGGCGGGATGGCGGGGCGCGTGACCACATCCGCCACGAACTGGTCCGCCGTCAGCAGATCGGTCTGGACCGGCAGGGGATCGCCCTCGCGCATTCCCAGCGGCGTCGCATTCGCGACCAGCGCAAAGCCGCGCGGATCGGTGCCGCCGATGCGCGCCTTGCCCGGAAAGCTTTCGTTCAGCCGCGCGATCAGCGCATCGCGCCGCGTGGTGTCGATGTCGTGCAGCGCCAGTTCCGACGCGCCGCGCGCAAGGATCTCATAGGCGATGGCCGATCCGGCCCCGCCGGTGCCGACCAGCAGCGCGGGCTTGCCCGCCACGTCGAAACCCTGCGCGGCGATCCCGTCCATATAACCCTCTCCGTCGGTCGCGTCGCCCGCCCAGCCGTCGCCTTCGCGGATCATGATGTTCACCGCCCCCGCCGCACGGGCGCGGGCCGAAACGCGGGTGCAGGCCGCAAGGCAGGGCCCCTTGTGCGGCACCGTCACCACGATGCCGGGGCAGTTCTGGACGCCATGCGACTGCGACAGCCACCCTGCCAGATCCTGCGGCAGGATGTGAACCGGCACGACCATGCCGTTGAACGCCCGGTCCGCCATGATCTGGCTGAGCGATGTGGGCGATTTCACCTGGCCGATCGGATGGCCGATGATCGGAAAGAACGCCGTCTCGCCATCTATGCGCAGCGGTGCTGTCACTTGCCCTTCCCCCCTGTCGTCCGGCGTCCGCCGGCCGTTTCGTGAAACAATCATGCATGGCGCAGTCAGGAAATGGACGATGGGGGCGAAAGGTTGGACGATTCCCCGCCAGTGCCGCCCCGTATCCCTGTCCGATGCACCCTTTCTCCGGCTCTTCGTTCACCATTACAAAAAATGGAATATCATTCAAGAATAAAATTGACTTCCGGTAATGATGCGGTTTTTATCTGGCAGCGGGTGCAGAACCGGAACTGGGGGAGCGGCGGCATGGCAGGGGCAATCGGGGTGGTGGTGGTCGGTGCGGGGGCGATCGGGCGCACGCATATCGACACGCTTGCCCGCATGGCGGATCTGCGGCTTTCGGCGCTGGTCGATCCGATGCCCGCGGGCCGGGCGCTGGCCGAAAAGCTGGGGGTGCCGTGTTTCGCCGATGTCTCGGCGCTGATCGAGTCGGGGCTGGCGCAGGCCGCCATCGTCGCCACGCCGAATGAAACCCACCTGCCCGTGTCCGAAACGCTGCTGCGCGCGGGCCTTCCGGTGCTGCTGGAAAAGCCTGTGGCGGAAAGCCTGGTCTCGGCGCTGCGACTGATCGCGGTGGCGGATGAAACCGGGGTGCCGCTGCTGGTCGGCCATCACCGCCGCCACAACCCGATCATCCGCGCCGCGCATCAGGCGATCCATGCGGGGCGGATCGGCGATCTGGTCATGGCGACCGTCACCTGTTCGCTGGCGAAACCGCCCTCCTATTTCGAGGCCGCATGGCGCCGGGCGCCCGGCGCGGGCGGGCCGCTGCTGATCAATCTGGTGCATGAAATCGACCTGCTGCGGCATTTCTTCGGCGAAATCGCCAGCGTGCAGGCCATCGCCAGCCACGGCCGCCGCGGCTTTGCGGTCGAGGATACGGCCGCCGTCTGCCTGACCTTTGCCGCGGGCGGGCTGGCGACCTTGTGCATTTCCGATGCCGCGGTCGGCCCCTGGGCCTGGGATCTGAGCGCGGGCGAGAACATGGCCCGCTTTCCCGCCCACAAGGTCAGCGCGCATCACTATGCGGGCAGCCGCGCGGGCCTGTCCCTGCCGGACCTGACCCTGTGGCAACCGCCGGCCGATCCCGACTGGACGCGGGAGTTGCGGCCCGAAACCCTGCCCGTCACCCACGCCGATCCCTATGAGGCGCAGCTGGATCATTTCGCCGACCTGATCCGCAACGGCGGCGTGCCGCGGGTGTCGGGCCGGGATGCGACGGCAAACCTGCTGGTGCTGGATGCGATCCGCGCCGCCGCCGAAACCGGGCAGTCGGTCGCAGTTGACCTTTCGCCGCTGACCGCCGACTCTGGAACCGTCTTCAACAACGGAAACGGTCCATGAGCAGCGTTCTGGAAAAATCCCTCGGCATCGTCGAACTGCTGGTCGACCATCCGATGGGCCTGCCTGTCACCACCATCGCCGCGGCGACCGACCAGCCCGCCAGCGGCGTCCACCGCACCTTGCAGGAACTGGCGCGCCTTGGCTATGTGCGGCAGGTGCAGGCGCAGGGCGACTATGCGCTGACCATCAAGCTGCCGGCGATGGGGCTGGGCTTTCTGGGCCGTGCCGGGATCACCGACGTGGCGCAGCCGGTGCTGGATACGCTGGCCGCGGATTCGGGCGAGCTGATCCGGCTGTCGGTGATCGACGGCGACCGGCTGATCTGGGTCGCGGTGGCGCAGGGGGCGACGCGCGGCCTGCGCTATGATCCGGGGCAGGAACAGGGCGTCGTCGTCCATCTGGCCAGTTCGGCGGGCGGCAAGGCCTGGCTGTCCACCATGTCGGATGACGAGGCGCTGACCCGCGTCGGCGCCCAGGGCATCCAGCGCCAGGCCGAGGGGACGGGCCCGAACGCCCCCCGCAGCATCACCCTGCTGCTGGAGCAGCTGGCCGAGGCGCGGGCGCGCGGCTATGCGGTAGCGGTGGACAGCTATATCGCCGGAATGGCGGCGATGGCGGTTCCGGTGCGCTATCACGGCGCGGGGGCGGTGCTTGGCTGTCTGTCGATCGCCGGTCCCGCGGTGCGGATGACGGCCGAACGGATGGCGCAGCTGGCCCCCCGGTTGCAGGCGGCGGCGGCGGAGCTGGGCGCGGCGGCGGCCGGGACCAAGTATTTTCAGGCGAATGTGCGGGCGCTGGAAGCAGAGCCTGCGTCGGATCGGCAAGGCGCATGAGACGCGCGCCGTTCCGTCGCGGTGGCTTTGCCCGCGCCTGCGGGCAGGGGTGAATGGAACGGCAATCCGTCGGCAGTCTGGTCTGCGACGTTCTGGTGATCGGCTCGGGTGCGGCGGGGCTGGCCTGCGCCGTCACCGCGGCCCATCACGGGCTGAAGGTGGTGGTCGCCGAAAAGGAACCCGTCTTTGGCGGCACCTCGGCCTGGTCGGGCGGGTGGCTGTGGGTGCCGCGCAACCCGCTGGCTCGCGCCGCCGGGATCGACGAGCCGGCCGGGGCGCCTATGGAATATCTGCGGTCCGAACTGGGCAACCGCGCGGGCGACCCGCGGCTGGCGGCCTTTCTGGCCAACGGGCCAGAGATGGTATCCTTCTTTCAGGACCATACCGCGATGCGCTGGATCGACGGCAACAAGGTGCCCGATTTCCACGAAACCCCCGGCGCGGCGCGCGGGGGGCGGTCGGTCTCGGCGCTGTGCTATGACGCGCGGGGGCTGGGGCCTTGGGTGAAAAAGCTGCGCCCGCCGCTGGACGTGGTCAGCCTGTGGGGCATGGGCATCGGCCCGGCCGCCGACATGCGGGCGTTCTTCACCGCGACCCGCAGCCCGCGCGCCGCCGTCCATGTGGCGGGCCGCATCGCGCGGCATCTGCGCGATCTGGCGGTGCATGGCCGCGGGATGCGGCTTTACAACGGCAATGCGCTGGTGGCGCGGCTGATGCGGTCGGCGCTGGACAAGGGCGTGACCCTGATCGACAGCGCGCCCGTCACCGCCCTGCTGAGGGAAGGGGGGCGCGTCACCGGCGCGCGGCTGGCGACGGCGGGGGGCGAAACGGTCGTCCATGCCGCGCGGGGCGTGGTGCTGGCGACGGGCGGTTTCCCGCATGACCGCGAACGGCTGGCGGCGCTGGCGCCGCAGGCGGGCGGGGCTGGGCACAATTCCGCCGCGCCCCCCGGCAATACCGGCGACGGGATGCGTCTGGCCGAGGGCGCGGGCGGGCAGGTCGACGGCACGCTGGTGTCGAACATGGCGCTGGCGCCGGTGTCGCAGGTGACGCGGCCCGACGGGACGGTCGCGAACTTTCCCCATCTGATCGAGCGGGCGAAACCCGGCATCATCGCCGTCACCCCCGCCGGCCGCCGCTTCGTCAGCGAGGCCGACAGCTATCACGACTTCATGAAGGCGTTGATCGAGGCGACGCCGCCGGGGCGCGAGCCGACCGGCTGGCTGATCGCCGACCATGCCGCGCAGCGCCGCTGGGGTCTGGGCTGGGCCAAGCCCTTTCCCTTTCCACTGGGGCCTGCGATCCGGTCGGGCTATCTGAAACGGGGCCGGACGCTGGCCGATCTGGCCCGCGCCTGCAACATCCCCGAAGGGGTGCTGGCCGAAACCGTGGCGCGGTTCAACGCCGGGGCCGCGCGGGGCGAGGACCCCGAGTTCCATCGGGGCGAAAGCCTCTACAATCGCGTGCAGGGCGACCCCGACCACCGGCCGAACCCGTCGCTGGCGCCGCTGGCGCGGGGGCCGTTCTATGCGGTGCGGCTGGTGCCCGGCAGCCTGGGCAGCTTCGCCGGGCTGAAGACCGACCCCGCCGCACGGGTTCTGGACGGCGACGGTGCGCCGGTGCCGGGGCTGTTCGCGGTCGGCAACGACATGGCGTCCGTGATGGGCGGCAATTACCCGTCGGGGGGCATCACGCTGGGTCCCGGCATGACATTCGGCTATATCGCCGGCCGCGTTCTGGCCGGCCAGCCCGTGACCGGGCTTTCAACGGAGGAAACGGCATGAGCCTTTATGAACTGGCAACGCTCGACACGGTGATCTTCGGCGCGGGCAAGGCCGCCCCGGCGATCGAGGCCTGGGTGGCCGAGGGGCAGGGGCGGCTGTGCGGCGCCTGGGGCACCGACATCGGCACGCTGAACCGGGTGTTCGTGCTGCGCGCCTTTGACGGCATGGACCAGCTGATGGCCGAACGCGAACGCGCGCTGCGCAGCGACAACCCCTTTGGCTGCGTGGAGCATCTGGCGGGGCTGACGATGGAAAGCTATCGGGCGCTGGACTTCCTGCCGCCGGTTCAGGCGGGAACCTTCGGCCCGGTCTACGAATTCCGCACCTATCGCACCCGGATCAACGGCATCGTCCCGACGATGGGCAAATGGGAACAGGCCGTCCCTGCGCGTGAGGCCTATTCGCATCTGACCGTCGCCATGTATGGGCTGGACGGTGCGCCGCGGCTGACGCAGATCTGGCCCTATGCCAGCCTTGCCGCCCGGTCCGAGGCGCGGGCGAAATCGGTGGCCGACGGCAAATGGCCGCCCAAGGGGGGCCCCGACTGGCTGACCCCGGACATGACCAGCCAGATCGCCCTGCCCCTGCCGTTCTCGCCGCTGAAGTGAGTGCCATGACCCATCCGCTTTCGCTTGCCTTTCTGACCACCTTCGAGGTCGGCCCGGTCGAGGCGGTGCGCATCGCCGCCGCCGCCGGATACCAGATGGTCGGCCTGCGCATCCTGCCCGCCGCTGCCAGCGGCGAGCCGGACTATCCCCTGCTGACCGACGACCGCCTGCTGGCCGAGGTGCAGGCCGCCCTGCGCGACACCGGCGTGACGGTGGGCGATGTGGAGATCATCCGCCTGAAGGCCGAAAACGACTGGGACCTGTTCGCCCGGTTCTGCGCACGCTGCGGGGCGCTGTCGGCGCGGCATGTGCTGGTGGCGGGCGACGACCCCGACCCTGCGCGGCTGACCGAAAGTTTCGCGCGGTTCTGCGACATGGCCGCCGAATACGGCCTGACCGCCGATCTGGAATTCATGCCCTGGACCGCCGTGCCCGATCTGACCGCCGCGCTGCGGATCGTGCAGGATGCGGGGCGCGCCAATGGCGGGGTGCTGGTCGATGCGCTGCATTATGACCGGTCGACCACCACGCTGGACCAGATTGCCGCCCTGCCGCGCAACCGGGTGAACTATGTCCAGTTCTGCGACGGCGCCGTGCCCTATGACCCCAGCGACGAGGGGCTGATCCGCATCGCGCGCGGCGAGCGGCTGTTTCCTGGGCAGGGCGGGATCGACATGATCGGCCTGGCCCGCGCCATCCCGCCCGATGTGACGATCAGCGTCGAGGTCCCGCATCGGGCGCTGGCCGAAAAGGTCGATGCCCTGGGCCGGGCGGAAATGGCCATCGCCGCCACCCGCGCGATCCTGCG
>JASGFG010000024.1:0-46261 GCA_047605605.1 Paracoccaceae bacterium
CTGCGCCTATCTTGGCCGTCGGCGGGTTCTGCTCCTCTCGTGCGAGGCACTTTTTCCAGTGGCCGATAAGCACTTCCGAGGGGGCTGGCTCTGCCGGGATCCTGGTCCCGGTATCTGGCGCCCACCTGACATGTCAGGCTCTCGGGAAACTCACGTCTTCACGGTTGCTGCGGTTCCCGCCACTTTCGCCGCCGTCGCCCACGCGTGGCGCATGAAAAAAGGGGGCAGGTCGCCCCGCCCCCGGTCACTCGTTACATCCAGTCGACCCTTAGAACCCGTAGACCAGCGACACGCCCAGCTTGTTGTCGGTGCGGATCGCGCGGCTTTCGTTATAGTCGGTCAGATAGCTGACCCGGGTCGCAAAGGCGTCGGTCATCTTGAAGTTGATGCCCAGGTCGTTGTTCACCCGCAGCGCGCTGTCCGATTTCAGCACGTCGGTGTCCATGGTCAGGAACACCGTGTCCGAGAACGCCTTGTAGAACCGAGACGAGGCGATATAGCCCGCCTCGGTATCGGAGTCGCCATCACCGTATTTCAGATAGCTGATGCCGACACCGGCCTGCACGCGCCAGGTGATGTCGGGCTCGTTGATCACGCGATAGCCGGGACCAAAGCCCAGGAACCCGTCCTGCTTGACCTTTTGGTCCAGGGTGATGCCCTTGTCGATGTCCTCGGCCGTCAGCTCATCACCCAGGCCGTCGGTCACGATCCGCCCCAGCACAAAGCCATAGAAGCGATCATTGAAGTAATAGTTCATGTCGTAGACGCCGAAGGTATCTTCTTGCGTGGCGTTATTGTCCTCTTCGGCAAAATCCAGCGCCAGGGTGATGGTCTGCACCATCGGACCCGAGGCATAGCGCAGCCGCCCGCCGATGGTCAGTTCCTGCGACTCGGTATTGCCGGAATAGCCGGTATAGCCCAGCGACAGGCCGCCCGACAGGCCGGGACGGTATTCGGGATTGCCGAAACGCCCGGCATCGCGCGACCGGTTCATGTCGCGCTGCACGTCATACTGGATGTCGTCCACCCGGTCCTCGATGGCCTGCTGGCCGGTCAGCGTCGCCTGCGCCATCGCAGCCCCGCCGCCCGCCATCAGCGCCAGAACCGATGCGCCCGCGATGCGAGAGATGTTCGTCATGTCCTGTTCCTTTCGACTGATTACCCACGCACCGCCACCTGCGGCCCGCAGACCCGCCTTCGGGGTCGGGGAAGAACTAGGCGTGGGATTTTCAACGAAAAGGGGCGCAATCCCTTGCGGCCAGGGGGTTGCGGAAACCCGCAAACGAGGGGGCGGCAAGCGGCGAAAATTCGCCATGCAGTTGTAACAAATGCCGCGGGTTCCCCTGCGTCACCCTGTGAGGCGTTGCAGCCATGCCGCAGGTTGCGGGACGATCAGCGCCGGGCCGTGGCGCGGATCAGCGCAGGCTCGGGGCGGACCACGGGCGCGCGGGTGCCGCCGCGCGGGCCATCGTCGCGCTCGGCCATGCCCATGATGCGGATGGCGAACTGCACGCCGGCAAAGACGATGCCGTTGAACATGAACATCATCAGCGCGGCCAGCCAGCCCTTGTCGGTCTCAAGGATCAGATGCCGCAGCCCTGCCACGTCCAGCCAGACGAGGCCCGCGACAAAGACCGCCGATATGGCAAAGCCGATGGCGACGCTGATGATATAAAGGCGGACAAGCTTGGGCATGGGGCTTTCCTCGGTCTGCCGGGGCAGTCTAGCACAGACCGGCCTTCGGGAAAGGGGCGCATCGCCGCAGGCCCCCGGCGCTCAGTCGACCGGGCGGGCAAAGACGAGGGGGGCGATGTCCGGCCCGGTCAGGGTCAGCCGGTCGGGCGCGGTGATCTCGGCCCGTGTGACCTTTTCCAGCATGGCAAGAAAGGCCGCCTCCTTGTCCAGATCCGGGCAGGCCATCATCGTCGCACCGACGGGGCCGATGCGGAACTCGGGCAGGGTCGATTTCAGTTCGGCGAACCAGCGGTTGCAGGGCCCCTGCCCCGAGATGCGGGCCGGATCGTCGAAGGCGATGGTAACGCTGCTACCATAGGGCGCATCGTCATTCGCGACGATCCGCCATTCAATGGCCCTGTAATCCGGCGGCACCTCGGCCCCGGCACCACAGACCCACAGCAGCAGGGGCGCGACGGCAAGGGTCTTTTTCATGACATTTCTCCGGCGGATACGGCCCAAGGGTGCGCCCGTTTCGCCGCCGGTTCAAGGCCCGCATGGGCCACTGTGCTGCATGGGGATCTGCGGGCGAACGGCAGCGATGACCCGCCGCCGTCCCCTTTCGCCACCGGCCCCTGCCGGGGGCAGAGCGCGGTTCAGAACGCCTCAGGCCGGGCCTCGCGCGCCATGTGGTCCAGCACGGCATTGACGAATTTCGGCTCTTTCCCGTCGGGGAAGAACGCCTTGGCCACGTCGACAAATTCGGTGATCACCACCTTGGGCGGGGTCGGCAGGCCGACGAGTTCGCCCCCCGCCGCGCGGAACAGCGCCCGCAGCACCGGGTCGATCCGGTCGATGGGCCATTTCGCCACCAGCGCCCGGTCGGTCATCTGGTCGATCCGTGCCTGCCAGTTCACCGCATGGTCGATCAGCGACCGGAAATGGCTGGCATCGCCCTCGGCCATTTCCTCGCCGGTTTCCATCACCTCGCCAAAGCGGTGGTCAAGGAATTCGTTCACCACCCGCTCGACCGTCTGGCTGGAAGCTTCCATCTGGTAAAGCGCCTGCACGGCGTAAAGCCGGGCGGCCGACCGCATCTGTTTCCTGTCGGTCATGCGCGAAAGGTCTCCGGCGGGGCGGTGCGGAAACCGATGCCCTTTTTCGCCCCCGCCCAACGGCGCGACAGCGCGATCAGATGCAGCGCCGCGGCGGCGGCACCGCCACCCTTGTTCTGGCCCGCGGGATCGGCCCGCACCTCGGCCTGGGGGCGGTTTTCCACCGTCAGGATGCCGTTGCCGATGCAGGCGCCTTGCAGGCCCAACAGGGCGATCCCGCGCGAACTGTCGTTGCACACCGTATCGTAATGCGTGGTCTCGCCCCGGATCACGCAGCCAAGCGCGACATAGCCGTCGTAGTTCGACTGCCGTTCGGCCATGGCGATGGCGGTCGGCACCTCCAGCGCGCCGGGCACCTCGACCAGATCGACCTCGGCCCCGCAGGCGGCGGCGGTGGCCCGCGCCCCGGCGACCAGATTGTCGGCGATGTCCTTGTAATAAGGCGCGACGACGATCAGCAGCTTGACCGGCTTGTCAAAGCTCGGCAGCGGCAGGGTGTAATGGCTTTCATGTCCGGCCATGGTTCACTCCGGTATCTTGCGGGTGCCCGCGATGGAAAGGCCATAGGCATCCAGACCGATGACGGTTTTCGGCGCGGCCGAGTTCGTCACCAGCGTGATCTTCGACAGGCCAAGCGCCGCCATCATCTGCGCGCCCAACCCGTATTGCCGCAGCGTCTGGGGCGAGGCCTCGTCCTCCAGCACCAGATGTTTCGTCGTGTCGCGCAGCAGGATGATCGCGCCGCGGCCTTCGTCCGCAATCACATTCATCGCGCGCTGCAATTCGCCGACATGATCGGCGCCGATGCCCAGAACATCCTCCAGCGGGTTCAGCGCATGGATGCGCACCAGCACCGGGTCGTCGCCCGAGAGGTCGCCCTTGGTCAGCGCGACATGTTCCGTCCCCTGCGCCTCGTCGGCAAAGATGCGCATCACCCATTCGCCGCCATGGGTCGAATGCACCCGGCGGACCGAGCGTTCGCGCACAAGGTTGTCGTGGCGGCGGCGATAGGCGATCAGGTCGGATATGGTGCCGATCTTGATCCCGTGCCTTTGGCCAAAGGCGATCAGGTCCGGCAGGCGGGCCATGGTGCCGTCGTCGTTCATCACCTCGCAGATGACGCCCGCGGGTTTCAGCCCGGCAAGGCGCGACACGTCCACCGCCGCCTCGGTATGGCCGGCGCGCACCAGCACACCGCCGTCGCGGGCGCGCAGCGGGAAGACATGGCCCGGCGTCGCCAGATCCTGCGGCCCCTTCGCCTCGTCGATGGCGACGGCGACGGTGATGGCGCGGTCCTTGGCCGAGATGCCGGTTTCCACCCCCTCGCGCGCCTCGATCGAGACGGTGAAGGCGGTTTCGTGCCGGCTGGAGTTCTTGGACGCCATCAGCGGCAGGTTCAGCGCGTCGATCCGCGCGCCGGTCAGCGCCAGACAGATCAGCCCGCGCCCGTGCGTCGCCATGAAGTTGATGGCGGCGGCATCGGCCATTTCGGCGGGGATCACCAGATCCCCCTCGTTCTCGCGATCCTCGTGGTCGACAAGGATGAACATCTTGCCGGCGCGGGCGTCGGCAATGATCTCCTCGACCGACGAGATGGCGTCGGAATATTCGGTCTTGTGTCCGGTCATCGGGTTCCCCATCCGCGCGCGGGCCAACGCCGCAGGTTTCGCCTGCCTTAGCGCAAGCCCGGCCCGAAGGCCAGTGCCCCGCCGCACAGTCGCCCTGCGCAGATCAGCCGAAATACCGTTCGGCCGACAGGTAGAAGGCCAGCCGCCCCGCCGCCAGCCAGTCGCGTTCCTGCGCCATGTCGCCGATCAGGATCACCCGGTCCGACGGTGTGGTCCCAAGTGCGGCGCGCAAGGCATCGCGGGCCTGTCCGAAACTTCCCAGGGCGGCGGGCGCCGGAAACGCCCCGTCCAGCAGCGGCACCGCCGCCTGCAACATGCCCGCCGACAGCGGCGCGCTGGCCAGACCCAGCCGCCCGCAGGCGCGGATCGCCGCCAGCCGCGCCTCGCGGTCCTGCGGCAGCGCGGGGCGGTTCGGCATCACCCGCAGCGCGTTCGACGAAAACAGAAAGGCCACCACATCATGCCCCGATGCGGCGCGGACCGAGGCATAGGTCCGGTAATCCAGCCCCAGTTCCGCCGCGCGACGGACGCGCAGGCGCACCACCTCGATCGGCAGGGTGGGCAGCAGGCTGGCCCGCGCCGCCGACCAGCAATGCCGCCGCCAGCTGCGCCCGCCCGCCATCGAGGGGCCGCCGTTGTGACCGATGCCCGCCGCCGCTTTGGACCCGCCGGTCATGCCCATTCCCGCAGGCGGGCGACATAGCGGGCCATCGTATCGACCTCCAGGTTGACCAGATCGCCCGGCTTCACCTGCCCCCAGGTCGTGACCTTTTGCGTATGAGGGATGAAGTTGATGCCGAACTCGCGCCCGTTCACCTCGTTCACCGTCAGCGAGGTGCCGTTCAGCGCGACCGACCCCTTGGGCGCGATGAACTTCGCCAGATCCTCGGGCGCGCGAAAGGTGACGCGCAGGCTGTCGCCGTCGGGCGCGACGCGGATCACCTCGGCCACGCCATCGACATGGCCGGAAACGATATGCCCGCCCAGTTCGTCCCCCACCCGCAGGGCGCGCTCCAGGTTCAACCGTTTACCCGCCTGCCAGCCGGCAAGGTTGGTCTTGCTGACCGTCTCGGCGCTGATTTCCACGTCGAACCAGTTCTTCGGGGCGGTGCCGGTGCCGATCACCGTCAGACAGACCCCTTCGCAGGCGATCGAGGCGCCAAGGTCGACCCCGGCCACATCATAGGCGGTGCCGATGCGCGCGCGCAGATCGCCGCGCTGTTCCAGTTCCAGCACCTCGCCCATGTCGGTGACGATTCCGGTGAACATGCGTGACCTCCGTTTCCTGCGGACCCTGAAATGCGAACGGGACGGCCGCAAGGACCGTCCCGCCCGGCAGGACCGATGTGTCGATCCCGCCCCGACATGTCAAGCCAAGGCTCAGGCCCGGCGACGGCGCGAGGCGACACCCAGACCGCCCAGAGCCGCCGCCAGCAGCGGCAGCGCGGCCGGAACCGGAACCGAGGCAGTGTCGTCGCTGACGCGGAAGGCATAGTTGGTGAACTGCGACCCGATCGCCCAGTCCCGGACATAGGCCGAGGTATCGCCGGGGCTCAGATACTGGCCGCCGGTGCTGACGGCATAGTCCTGAGCAACGACCGTGCCGCAGGGGAAGACCCCGCCACAGGCGCCGCCCCAGGTGCTGACCCAGGCCGAAAAGTCGATGTCGTTCACCAGATCGCTGATGGTCGAGATCACATAGTCCCCCGCGGTGCCGCCGAACAATGCCGCCGCCGCCTCTTGCCCGGTATAGGCAGATGGCGCATCCCACCACGACGCCCCCTGATCGACCGTCCACGAGCCGACATAGCTGTAGGTGGCAGCATCTGCCGCGCCCGCCATCGTCACCGCGCCCAGCAGGGCCGCGGCCAGTGTAGTTCCAAGTTTCATAAAATCCTCCAGATGAAAGAAGCTAATTCCGCCTGATGGTCTAGAGGAACATCTTGTTGCAATTGGGGCCGCGCACACCGATTGTTGGAAACATTCGCGGCCCGCGGCGTGTCATTCCCATCCGTTGGCCACGCGCGCGACACAATCGCGGCGCGTCATTCGACAAGCGGCGACTCGGCCGCAAAAGGCAGGACAAAGGGCAACACGGCCACGACACGATGCAGGACCAGGCTGACCAGCGCCATTTCCTTTTCCTTCAGGGCCCGCACGGTCCCTGGTTCCACCAGCTTGCGCGGATGCTGTCGGCGGCGGGCGGGCGCGTCTGGCGCGTGGGATTCAACCGCGGCGACCGGGTGTTCTGGCCCGACGGCGCCAGCTATGTCCCGTGGCGCGGCACAGCCGCCGAATGGCCCGGCGCCGTGGCCGCGCTGATCCGGGAAAAGTCGATCACCGATCTGGTCCTTTATGGCGACACCCGCCCCATCCATGCGCAGGCGGTTCAGGCGGCGCAGGCGGCCGGTCTGCGCATCCATGTGTTCGAGGAGGGCTATCTGCGCCCCTGGTGGATCACCTATGAACGCGGCGGGTCGAACGGCAATTCGCGGCTGATGCAGCTTTCGGTGGCCGAAATGCAGCAGGCGCTGGCCCTGTCGGACACCGACCAGCCCGATCCCCCCTCGCACTGGGGCGACATGCGCCAGCACATCTTCTGGGGCGCGATCTATCACTGGTTCGTGCTGACCGGGTTCCGGGACTATCGCAATTTCCGCCCGCATCGCACGCTGAGCGTGCGGCAGGAATTCGCGCTGTATCTGAAGCGGCTGGCGCTTTTGCCGGTGCACAGATGGGAACGCATCCTCGCGACATGGCGCATCCGGCGCGGGGGCTTTCCCTATCATCTTGCGCTCTTGCAGCTGGAACACGATTCGAGCTTTCAGATGCATTCGCCCTTTGCGACGATGACCGAATTCCTGGCCATCCTGATGGAAGGCTTCGCCGCCGGCGCGCCGCGGCATCATCATCTGGTGTTCAAGGCCCACCCGCTGGAGGATGGGCGCGTTCCCGTCGCGCATGAAATCCGCAGGCTGGCGCGCGAACACGGCGTGGCGCATCGCGTCCATTTCGTGCGCGGCGGCAAGCTGGCGCAGTTGATGAACCACGCGCGCAGCGCCGTCACCGTCAATTCCACCGCCGGGCAGCAGGCGCTCTGGCGGGGGCTGCCGCTCAAGACCTTTGGCGCGGCGGTCTATGCCAAGCCGGAATTCGTCTCGCCCCAGCCGCTGGCCGAATTCTTCGCAGCCCCCGCCCGCCCCGACAGCCGGGCCTATCGCGATTTCCGCCGCTATCTGCTGGAAACCAGCCAGGTGCCGGGCGGGTTCTACTCGTCCCGCGGGCGGCGGGCCCTGCTGCGGCAGGTCGTGGACATGATGCTGGCGGCCGAGGACCCCTATGAGGCGCTGCCCCTGGGCAAAGCGGCACCAAGGCAACAGTTGCGGCTCGTGAACTGACCGGATCGCGACATTCTGGCAATTTCGCCAGTCATTGTGTAGCGTTGCCCCCAAAATCACATCCGTCGGGATGACCGGACTGAGGGGACGCGGGCAGTGAAGACAATGATCTCGCACGGGGCGAAGGCCCTTGGCATGGCGGTTCTGATGGCTTCGGTGGCCGCCTGCGGGCTGCCGCGATCGGGTCCGAACAAGGCGGAAATCTACAAGGGTTCGGTGCTGAAGGGCGGCGATGCCTATATCGTGTCGGTGGATGCACGGGTGTCGCGGGCAACGGCGGTGACGCCGGCGGTCGGCTTCAGCTCGGCCTTCCGCGGGGCGGGGGTGGTCGGGTCCGACACCATCGCGCCGGGCGACCGGCTGGGAATCACCGTGTTTGAAAACGTCAAGGACGACCCGCTTCTGGGCAATACCGGGCAGCGCGTCTCGGCCCTGCAAGAGGTGCAGGTGGACGGCCAGGGCTTCATCTTCATGCCCTATGCCGGCCGGATCAAGGCCGCGGGCCAGACGCCCGAAGGTCTGCGCCAGGCGATCACCCGCAAGCTCGACACCCAGACGCCCGACCCGCAGGTGCAGGTGCAGCGGCTGGCGGGCGACGGGTCGACCGTGACGGTTTCCGGCTCCGTGACCGCGCAGGGCGTCTATCCGATCGAGCGGCCGACGCGCACGCTGTCGGCGATGATCGCCCGCGCCGGCGGCATCGCCATCGAGCCGGAGGCCGCGCTGATCCGCGTGACCCGCGGCGGCAAGACCGGCCAGGTCTGGTTGCAGGACCTCTATGCCAACCCCGGCCTCGACATCGCGCTGCGCCCCGGCGACAAGATCGTGGTGGAACGCGACACCCGGTCCTTCACCGCGCTTGGGGCGACCGGCGCGCAGAACCGCGTGCCGTTCGAGACGCAGACCCTGACCGCGATCGAGGCGCTGGCCGTCGTCGGCGGGCTGAACACCGCCACGGCCGACCCGACGGGGGTGTTCGTCTTCCGCACGGAGCCGGCGGAAATCGCCAATGCCGTCCTTGGGCGCACCGATCTGCGCGGCGACCAGCGCATGGTCTATGTGCTGGACCTGACCCAGCCGACGGGCATGTTCGAGGCGCGCGATTTCATGATCCGCGATGGCGATACCGTCTATGTGACCGAGGCGCCGTTCGTGCAGTGGCAGAAAACCCTGTCCGCCCTTACCGGCGCGACCGGATCGGCCAGCAACATCGCCAGCGCCGCCTCGGGCAGCTGAGCGGGGCGTGACCTTGCCCGATTCAAACGCGAAGGCCGCCGGGATTCCCCGGCGGCTTTTCTTTTACAACGGCGGCTTTCTGAACGCCCGCCTGCGCCGCATCCTGACACTGGCGGGCCACGAGGTGCGGATCGGCCTGCCCGCGCCCGGCGACGGGGTGATCGTCTGGGGCCGCAGCCCCCATTCCGGGCGGGGCGAGGCGATTGCCGCCCGCCGCGCCGTGCCGCTGGTGCGGGCCGAAGATTGCTTCCTGCGCTCGATCCGCCCCGGACGCGCGGGGGGCGCACCCATCGGCCTGATGCTCGATCCGCTGGGGGTGCATTTCGACAGCGCCGCGCCCTCCACGCTGGAACGCATCCTCGCCACCGATCCGCTGGATGATGCGCATCTTCTGGGCCGCGCGCGCGAGGGCATGGCCCGGATGCAGGCGCTGGACCTATCGAAATACAACCTTCACGATCCCGACCTGCCCCTGCCCGCGCCGGGATATGTGCTGGTGATCGACCAGACCCGCGGCGACGCCTCGATCCGCCATGGCGGTGCCAGCGCCACGACATTCACCGAAATGCTGGTGGCGGCGGCGACCGACCATCCGACCGCGCGCATCGTCATCAAGACGCATCCCGAAACCGCGGCGGGGCTGCGTCCCGGCCACTTCGGCCCCGCGGATGCGCGCGGAAGGATCAGCCTGCTGTCCGATCCCGTCTCGCCCCTGCGCCTGCTTGAGGGGGCGGTGGCGGTCTATACCGTCTCGTCACAGCTGGGGTTCGAGGCGGTTCTGGCCGGGCACCGTCCGCAAGTCTTCGGCCAGCCCTGGTATGCGGGCTGGGGGTTGACCCATGACCACGCCCCCGTCCCGCGCCGCCGCCGCACCCTGACCCGGACGCAGGCCTTCGCCGCTGCGATGATCCTTGCGCCGGTATGGTATGACCCCTGCCGCGACCGCCTGTGCCGTCTTGAAGAGGCGCTGGACCAGATGGAGGCCGAGGTCCACGCCTTTCGCCAGGACCGCCACGGCCATGTCGCCACCGGAATGCGGCTGTGGAAACGCCAGCGTCTGCAAGGGATGTTCGGCGGAACGCTGGTGTTCCGCGACCCGCCCGAAGCCGCCGTCGCCCGCGCCCGCCGGGATGGCCGCGATATCCTTGTCTGGGCGGGCCGGGAAACGCCGGCGCTGCGGGCCGCCTGCGACATCGCGGGGGATGATCCCGCGCCGCCGACGGAAACCGCGCGCCCGCGTCTCCCGGTGCTGCGCCGCGTCGAGGACGGCTTCCTGCGCTCGCGCGGGCTAGGGGCAGAGCTTGTGCCGCCCCTCAGCCTCGTAGCCGACGATCTGGGCATCTATTACGACCCCCACCGCGAAAGCAGGCTGGAACGGCTGATCCTGTCCCCCCTTCCCCCCGGCGGACGGGACCGGGCGGAACGGCTGGTGGCGCGGCTGGTGCAGGCAGGGCTGTCGAAATACAACCTCGGCGGCGCGCTGCCGCCGCTGCCCCAAGGGCATCGCATCCTCATTCCGGGCCAGGTGGAGGATGACGCCTCCCTCCGCCTCGGCGCGGCGGACGTGCGCACCAACCGGAGTCTGCTGCAAGCCGCCCGCGCTGCCAACCCGGATGCAATCCTGATCTACAAGCCGCATCCGGATGTCGAGGCGGGACTGCGCCCCGGTGCCCTTGCCGCCGCCGATCTGGCGGGACTGGCGGATGTCGTCGCACATCATGCCGATCCGGCCGCGCTGATCGCGGCGGCGGACGAGGTCTGGACGATGACCTCGCTTCTGGGGTTCGAGGCGCTGCTGCGTGGCCGCCCCGTCACCTGCCTCGGCGCGCCCTTCTATGCGGGCTGGGGCCTGACGCGGGATCTGGGGCCGGTGCCCGCGCGCCGCCACAGGGCTGCTGACGGCCACCCGCTTCCGCGGCCCGACCTGATCCATCTGGCCCATGCCGCGCTGATCGGCTATCCGCGCTATCACGATTCGGTCAGCCGCCGCCCCTGTCCGCCCGAAGTCGCGCTGGACCGGCTCGCCTCCGGCCCGCTGACCCATCCCGGCGCGGCGCTGCGGCTGCTGGCAAGGCTGCAAGGGCTTTTCGCCTCGCACAGCAGGTTCTGGCGGCCGGACCGATAGCGGGTCAACCCGGACGGAAACCTGTGCACCCCTTCATCTTGGCCCAAATACCCTGCGGGGTGGTCCGGAGGGGTGCAAAACCCCTCCGGCGCCGGCCAAGGGGCCGACCTTTTGCGCGGATCAGCGCAGCCGCCGGATCAGCGACGAGGTGTCATTCCTGCCGCCGCCCATGTTCTGCACATCCTTGTAGAACTGGTCGATCAGCGCGGTAACGGGCAGGCTGGCGCCGATCTCGTCCGCGGTGGCCAGACAAATGCCCAGATCCTTGCGCATCCAGTCGACGGCAAAGCCGAAGTCGAACCTGCCTTCCAGCATGGTCTTGTGGCGGTTCTGCATCTGCCAGCTGCCCGCCGCGCCCTGGCTGATCACCTCGACCACCGCCGCGCCGTCCAGCCCCGCCTTCTCGCCAAAGGCCAGCGCCTCGGACAGGCCCTGCACCAGACCGGCGATGCAGATCTGGTTCATCATCTTGGCCAGTTGCCCGGCACCCGAAGGCCCGATCAGGCGGCAGATGCGGGCATAGGCGGCGATCACCGGCTCGGCCAGGCGATAGTCGTGCTCCGACCCGCCGCACATCACCGACAGCACGCCGTTCTCGGCCCCCGCCTGCCCGCCCGACACAGGCGCATCGACAAATCCGATCCCCGCCCCCGCCGCCACTGCGGCCAGTTCGCGCGTGACCTGCGCCGAAACGGTGGTGTGGTCGACAAGGATGGCCCCCGGCTTCATGCCATCGAAGGCGCCCGTCCCGCCCAGGCAGACCGAACGCAGGTCTTCGTCATTGCCCACGCAGGACATCACGAAATCGGCACCCTCGGCCGCGCCCGCCGGAGTCGGCGCGGCCCGCCCACCATGGCGTGCGGCCCAGGCCTCGGCCTTGGAAAACGTGCGGTTGTAGACGCTTACCTCGTGCCCCTTCGCGGCCAGATGGCCGGCCATGGGAAACCCCATGACCCCCAGCCCCAGAAACGCGACCCTTGCCATGACCTGCCCCCTTGCGATTGCCCTTGGATACGGGATCGACTAGGAAACCATCACTCCGCTGCCGTCAAGGACACGCATGTTACTGGTCTTCCGCTGGCTGTTGCGCATCTTCACGGGGCTTCTGGTCCTTGGCCTGCTGTCGCTGGGGATCGCCTATTACTTCCTGTCGCGGTCGCTGCCCGACTACAACGAATCCTTCGCGCTGCAAGGTATCTCGGCCCCGGTCGAGATCGTGCGCAACAACGACAACGTGCCCCATATCTTCGGCCAGACCGATCAGGACACGTTCTTTGCGCTCGGCTTTGCCCATGCGCAGGACCGGCTGTGGCAGATGACGATGCTGCGCCGCACCGCGCAGGGCAAGCTGTCCGAGGTCTTTGGCCAGCGCACCGTCAAGATCGACGAGTTGATGCGCCGCTATGACCTTTACACCCAGGCATTGTCCTCGGTCGCCGCGCAGGACGATTACACCAAGGCCGCGCTGGAGGCCTATGCGCGCGGTGTGAACGCCTGGATCGCGCAGGTCAACGCCGATGCCCGCGGCCGCGGTGCGCCCGAGTTCTTCTTCTTCTCGAACGAGATCGCCGCCTGGGCGCCCGCCGATTCCATCGCCATCGTCAAGCTGATGGCCGTCCAGCTTTCCGGCCAGCTGGAGAATGAGGTGCTGCGCGCCCGCACCTCGATGCTGCTTTCGCCCGACCGGCTGCGCGACATCCTGCCCGACGATCCCGGCCAGGCGGTGATGGCGCTGCCCTATGCCCAGCTTTTCCCCGGCCTGCCCGCGCCGGAGGGGGCGATGAAATATGCCAGCACCGATCCGCTTTCCCCCTTTCCGCGCGGCGGGCTGGCGGGGGCGTCGAACGCCTTTGCCGCCGCCCCGCAGCGGTCGGCGGCGGGGGGGTCGCTTCTGGCGAACGATCCGCATCTGGGCTTTACCGCGCCCACGATCTGGTATCTGGCGCGGCTGCACCTTGCGGCGGGCGATGTGATCGGCGCAACCATTCCCGGGATTCCGGCCGTGATGATCGGGCGGTCCGATGCGCTCGGCTGGGGGCTGACCTCCAGCTACATGGACGATCAGGACGTGGTGATGGAACGGGTGAACCCCGCCGATACCGAGGAATACGCCACCCCCGACGGCACGTGGGAAAAGTTCCAGTCGCGCCGGTCGATCATCACCGTCAAGGACGCACAGCCCGTCACGATCACCCTGCGCTGGTCGCGGAACGGGCCGATCCTGCCCGGCACCCATTACGATCTCGGCTCTGTCACGCCCGCCGGACATGTGGCGGCGCTGTCATGGACGGCGCTTGACCCGGCCGATACCTCGATGACCTCGGCGCTGCGGCTGATGCGGGCGCGGTCGGTTCCCGATGCGATCGAGGCCGGGCGGCTGTTCGTCGCCCCCAGCCAGAACCTGATGCTGGCCGATGCGCAGGGCGTCGCGATGCAGATGATCGGCCGGATGCCCGCCCGCGATCCCGCCCATCCGACGCAGGGCCGGATGCCGGCGCCGGGCGACGATCCGCATGTCGGCTTCAAGGGCATCCTGCCCTATGAGGACAACCCGCGCGAGGTCAATCCGGTCAGCGGCATCCTGGGCAACACCAACAACAAGACCGTGGACCGTCCCTTCCCCAACCATGTCAGCTTCGACTGGGGCGATTCCATGCGCATCCAGCGGTTCCTGACCCTGATGAAAACGCGCGAGGTGCATACCCGCGAAAGCTTCATCGAGGCGCAGCTGGACACCGTTTCCCCCGCCGCGCGGCTGCTTTTGCCGCTGGTCGGGGCCGATCTGTGGTTCACCGGCGAGGCCGCGCCCGAGGGCACGCCCGAACGTCTGCGCCAGCGGGCGCTGACCATGCTGGCCGAATGGAACGGCGAGATGAACGAGCATCTGCCCGAACCGCTGATCTACATGGCCTGGATGCGGGCGCTTCAGGACCGGCTTATCCGGGACGAGTTGGGGCCGCTGGCCGACAGTTTCACCCATGTCGATCCAGTGTTCATCGAACGCGTCTTCCGCAACACCGGCGGCGCGGGGGCGTGGTGCGACGTGATCCAGTCGGCCAATGTCGAGACCTGCACCGACATCGCGCGCCTGTCGCTGGACGATGCGCTGCTGTGGCTGACGGAACATTACGGGCGCAATGTCGAAAGCTGGCGGTGGGGCGATGCGCATCAGGCCACGCAGGATCACCCGGTTCTGGGCAAGGTTCCCGTCCTGCGGTATTTCGTGAACATCCGCCAGTCGACCTCGGGCGACGATTTCACCCTGATGCGCGGCCGGACCAGCGGCACCGGCCCCAACCCGTTCGAGAACGTCCACGGCCCCGGACTGCGTACCGTCTATGACTTTGCCGACCCGGATTCCTCGGTCTTCATCACCTCGACCGGGCAATCGGGCCACCCGCTTTCCCGCTTCTATGACGACCTGGGCGAGCTGTGGCGGCGCGGCGAATACATCCCGATGAGCCTTGACCCCGACCTTGCCCGCGCCGCGGCGGTCGGGATCACGCACCTGACCCCCTCGAACTGAGGCGGGGAACGGGGCAAGGCCCCCCCCTTTCCCGCCAAAGGATATGTCGCAAGGATCAGCGAAGATCTCCCTTCATCCTCTTTGCGAAAATATCCTCGGGGGTGAATTGGCCCGGCACGGGCCAAGAGGGGCAGACAGCCCCCTCTCTTCTTTCCTAGGCCGCCGCCAGAGCCTGCTTCAGATCGGCGATCAGATCGCCCGCATCCTCCAGTCCGACCGACAGCCGGATCAGCCCGTCGGTGATGCCAAGCGCCGCCTTCTGTTCGGGCGAAAGCCGCTGGTGGGTGGTCGTCGCCGGATGGGTGGCGATCGACTTCGCATCGCCCAGGTTGTTCGAGATGCGGATGATCTCCAGCGCGTTCATGAAGCGGAAGGCCGCCTCTTTCCCGCCCGCGATCTCGAAGGCGATCATCGTGCCGCCCGCCCCCATCTGGGCCATGGCAAGCGCGTGCTGCGCATGGCTTGCCAGACCGGGAAAGATCACCCGCGACAGGCGGGCATCGCCTTCCAGCGCCTCGGCCACCTTCTGCGCGGTGTCGGCCATGGCCCGACAGCGCAGGTCCAGCGTGGTCATGCCGTTCAGCATCAGCCAGCTGGTGAACGGGCTCATCGCGCCGCCGGTGTGCTTGATGTAAGGCTCCAGCACCTTGCGCACATAGTCGCGGGTGCCGCAGATCACCCCGCCAAGCGCCCGGCCCGCGCCGTCGATATGCTTCGTCGTGGAATAGACCACCACATCCGCACCCAGCTCCACCGCATTGGAAAAGATCGGGGTGGAAAACACGTTGTCGGCGATGACCAGCGCCCCAATCTCATGCGCGATGTCGGCAACGCCGCGGATGTCGATCAGCTCCAGCGTCGGGTTCGACATGGTTTCAAAGAAGAACGCCTTGGTCACACCGGGCCGCGCCGCCGCGCGCCATGCGTCCAGATCGGTGCCGTCGACAAACGTCACTTCGACGCCATAGCGGGTCAGGACCTCCTCAAGAATATAAAGGCACGACCCGAACAGCGCCTTGGACGACACCACATGATCCCCCGCCCGCAAGAGCGAGGTCAGCGCCGCATTGACCGCCGCCATGCCCGATGCGGTGGCAAAGGCATCCTCGGTCCCCTCCAGCGCGGCGATGCGTTCCTCGAACATCCGCGTCGTCGGGTTGCCATAGCGGGCATAGATGAACTCGTCGCCCTCGATCTTGATGAACCGCTTTTCGGCCTCCTCGGCCGTCGGGTAGACAAAGCCCTGGGTCATGAAAAGCGCCTCGGCCATCTCGCCATACTGGCTGCGGCGGATCCCTTCATGCACCAGCGTCGTGCGCGTTTTCCAGTCCTTGGTCATCCTCATCTCCGGCAAAACAAAAACCCCGAAGACCGTTGGCTTCGGGGTTCGCGGCCCTTCACCTTTTAGCGGTTTGTTTAACGTGGCCCGCAATCCGGTCACAAAGCGCCACAGGGGCGGAATTACGCCTGTCGCGGCGCGGCGTCAACCGGGCGGGGCGAACAGAATCGGCGATCATGGCGGGTATCCGTGCTAGGATCGCGGCATTTCAGACGATCACGGGTTTTGCATTCCATGTCGGATTTCGGATACCGCCCGCCACCCATACGTCTGCTGGACCAGAAGCTGACCCTCGACCCCGAGGTCGAGACGATGATGAACGAAATGGCGCTGAAGGCGCTGGCCGAGCGGCTGTTCAACCCGCGCTGGCAGTTGTCGACGCCCTATATCCAGCGGCTACTTGCGCTGGCGCCGGCAATGCCCGCCCCTTCGCCCTCGCCCACGCCGGGGTTTCTGAACCCGCCGCAGTCGCCGCAATTCTCGCCTGCCCCGGCCCTGCCCACCGCGTCGGGCCTGCCCAAACCGGGCGAGGTTTCGGATGTGCTCGGCGCGCTGTGGAAGCTGCCGGTGGTGCAGACCCATGCCGGGGTCCTGCTGGGCCGGCTGAAAAGCGGCGCGAACAGCGTGGTGACGGATTTCCGCAACAGCGGCGCCGGGGGCAAGATCGGCATGATCAGCGTCGCCGGCGTCTTTACCGCCGCTGTCCTGACGCCGATTCTGGCCAATCAGCCGATGCGCGAGGCCGGATTGAACCTGATCAAGGGCAAGGACATTCCCGTGCCGGGGCTGAACGGCTGGTCCTTCATGCTGGTGGACGATCTGGTGGTCAAGCCCGAAGGCGCCGGCGGCAGGCCCGCCAGCACCCCCAACCCCGGCAATGTCAGCGGCTTCATGATCAAGTTCGAGGGCGAGTTCTGACCCCGCCCCCCACCCTCGACCTTTCTAGGGCTGGCCGCCCTTGCGCGGACCGACAAGGCCGAACCAGGCGCCCTCGGGGTCGGTCGCGACGATGATGAACCGGCCGCCCGGCACCTCGGACGGGCCGAAATGCACTGTGCCGCCGCCATCCTGCAAGGCCCCGTGCGCTCGGTCGATGTCAGGCACGCCGAAATAGAACAGGAAGGACGGTGGACGGCCATCCATGGCCCGGAACACCGCGCCGATGGCGCGGCCGCCGACATCGACGAATGTGTAATCGCCGTTCTCGCCCATCGGCATCGCGCCGCTTTTCCGCCATCCGAACCGGGCGCCCCAGAAGGCCAGCGCCTCGTCCGGCACGGGGGTGGCCATCTCGTTCCAGTTGCAATGGCCCGCGGCCATCGGGTCGAAGGCGGTGCTGACCTGATCCGACGTGCCCCGCATGATGTAGAAGGGCACTCCCTGCGGGTCGGCGACAAAGGCGAAACGGCCCACGCCGGGAATGTCGGTGGGCGCGATGAACTGCCTGCCGCCCGCCGACAGGATCGCCGCCGCACTGGCATCCACGTCATCGACGCCGACATATCCGGCCCAGTTCGGCGGCATCGACCCGTCGGTGCCGGAAAGCTCCAGCATTCCGCCGATCGCCGTGCCGCCGCTGTGCCACAGCCGATAGCCACGATCGACCCCTCCGGGCGGGCTGCTGGTGGTCCAGCCCACCACCTCGCCGTAAAAGGCCGCCGCCCCCTCGGGGTCGGGGGTCATCAGCTCATACCAGATGAAATCGCCCTGAACATTGCGCGCCATGATGCCCTCACTCTCCCGAGACGGGCGAGAAACCGCCATAGATCATGCGCTTGCCGTCGAATGGCATCTGGCCGAGCGCCGCCATCCGCGGATCGTCCATCATCTGCTGCATGGCCGTGTCGGCGACCTGTTTCGAGGGGAATTCCATCCAGGAAAACACCACGACTTCTCCCTCTTTCGCATCGACCGCCCGGTAAAAGTCGGTCTGCCTGCCATGCGGCACATCCTCGCCCCAGCAGTCGATGCAGCGCGTCGCGCCGAATTCGGCGGCGAGTTTAGCGAAGTCTTTGGAAAAGCGGGTGAATTCATCCTTGCGCCCTGCCTCGACGGCGCAGACGGAACCGGTAACGTAAGTCATCGTGCTTCCTTTCTGTTGCGAGTCAAACGGTTGATAACAACCTATTGACGATTTACGTTTGTATCAACATAAATGTTTCATGACACGCCCGGTTCCCTTCCAGATGACGCTTCAGGTTCGCGATACCTGCCTTTGCCTGCACGCCCAGCGGGCCGCGCGGGCGCTGGCGCGGCGCTTTGACCAGGCGCTGAAACCCTTTGGCCTGACCAACGGCCAGTTTTCACTGCTGATGGCGCTGAACCGGCCCGAACCGCCTGCCCTTGGGCCGGTGGCGCGGCTGCTGGCGATGGACCGCACCACGCTGACCGCCGCGCTGAAACCGCTGGAGCGCGCGGGCCTGGTCGAAACCGCGACCGACCCCGAGGATCGGCGCAGCCGCCTGCTGGTCCTGACGCAGGCCGGGCAGGACCGGCTGGCCGCCGCCCTGCCCGCCTGGTGCGCCCTTCATGCCGAGGTCGAGACCGCGGTGGACGATCCGGCGGCATTGCGCGTGGGACTGGCCGCGCTGTCCTGACGGGGGTTGCGTCCGGCCCCGGCGCGCGGATCATGCACCCCGCAGCAAAGGAGGCGACGATGATCGACCTGCACTATTGGCCCACGCCCAACGGCTGGAAAATCTCCATCGCGCTGGAAGAGATGGGGCTGCCCTATGCCGTCCATTATGTGAACATCGGCGCGGGCGACCAGTTCAAACCCGAGTTTCTGGCGATTTCCCCGAACAACCGGATGCCCGCCATCGTCGACAGCGACGGCCCCGGCGGCACGCCTGTCTCGGTCTTCGAATCGGGGGCGATCCTGCAATATCTGGCTCGCAAGACCGGCAAGTTCCAGGGCGCGTCAGAGCGGGACCGGATCGCGGTGGACGAATGGCTGTTCTGGCAGGTGGGCGGCGTGGGGCCGATGGCCGGACAGGCGCACCACTTCCTGAAATACGCCCCGGCGATGGACCCTCCGCAGGAGCTGCCCTATGCCAAGGACCGCTACCGGCGCGAGGTCGGGCGGCTTTACGGCGTGCTGGACAAGCGGCTGGCCACCAACCGCTATGTGGCCGGGGATTTCCTGTCCATCGCCGATTTCGCGATATGGCCCTGGGCCTCGCTTTGGCAAGGGCAGGAACAGGTGCTGGAGGACAAGCCCCATTTGTCCCGTTGGCTGGACGAGCTTGCCGCCCGTCCCGGCGTTCAGGCCGGCCGCGCCCTGGGGGCGGAAAAGCGCAGCGATGCGGCGCAGGACCGCAAGGCGCAGGATGTGCTGTTCAAGCGATAACGCCGCGCTAAATGAAAACAGGCGGGTCAAAGACCCGCCTGTTGAAATGATGCCGTGCTGACGATCAGCGTGCAGGGGCCGGCGTGGTGGCGGTGGTGCTGTTGCTATCGTCGTCGTCGTTGCTGATCACGGCGGCCAGGGCGACGGCGCCCAGAATCGCGACCGGGACAGCGGCGCCGCCCATGCTGCCGAAGGACGGCGTGGTGGGCGCAGAGCTGGACGAGCCTTCCTGAACCACGACGACCGGCTCGGGTTCCGGGGTGGCAGTGTTCAGACCGCCCGCATAAGCGGCCGATACCGACGAGATCGCAACCGCAGAAGCGATAAGGGTCTTGGTAATGCTCATGTGAGCCTCCTGTATATGCGCGAATTATTGTTTCCTGCCTAGCATGATGTCCCTGATGCGACAAGCAATCTTTCCCTTTTGCGGCAAAGGTCAGGCAAGGAATCGCCGGTAGACTGCGCAATTTTGCCACAGGCGCACAATCCTCCGGCAGAATAGGGGTGCGAGGGCACATCAACCCTGAATTGCAGACCCGTCATGCCGCAACGGGGCGACAGCCGCGCGGGGCTTGCGCGGTCGGGTCCGACTGCGTCATACCGGCAGCATGACCACGCCGCGCTATACCCCGCTTGCCGCCACCCTGCCCTCCACCGTGCCCTTCGTCGGTCCCGAAGCGCAGGAACGCGCCCGTTCGCGCCGGTTCGCCGCGCGGCTGGGGGCGAATGAAAGCCTGTTCGGCCCTTCGCCCGCCGCGGTCGAAGCCATGGCCCGCGCCGCCCGCGACGTATGGATGTATGGCGACCCCGAGGTGCACGAGCTGCGCGCCGCGCTGGCCGCGATGCATGGCGTGACACCCGCGAACATCGTGGTGGGCGAGGGGATCGACGGCCTGCTGGGCTATCTGGTGCGTCTGATCGTTGGGCCGGGCGATGCGGTCGTGACCTCGGACGGGGCCTATCCGACCTTCAACTTTCACGTCGCAGGGTTCGGCGGCGTGCTGCACCGGGTTCCCTATCGCGCCGATCACGAAGACCCCGAGGCGCTGGCCCTTTGCGCGGCCGAGGTCGGGGCAAAGCTGGTCTATCTGGCCAACCCCGACAATCCCATGGGCTCGCACCACGGGGCCGAGGTGGTCGGCCGGATGCTGGACGCCCTGCCCGACGGCACGCTTCTGGTCCTGGACGAGGCTTATGTCGAACTCGCGCCCGAAGGGACCGCCGCACAGGTGGCGCCGGACGATCCGCGGCTGATCCGAATGCGCACCTTTTCAAAGGCCTATGGAATGGCGGGGCTGCGCGTCGGCTATGCGCTGGCGGCACCGGGCCTGATCGCGGCCTTCGACAAGGTCAGGAATCACTTCGGCATGGGGCGTATCGCGCAGGCGGGGGCTCTGGCCGCGGTCGAGGATCGAGGCTGGCTGCCGGTCGTTCGCGACAGGGTGGCCGTGGCGCGGGCGCGGCTGTCGGACATCGCGCGCCGGAACGGGTTGATCCCCCTGCCCTCGGCCACCAACTTCGTCGCGCTGGACTGCGGGGCGGACGGGGCCTTCGCGCGGCGCGTCCTTACCGAGCTCGCGGCGCGCGATGTGTTCGTGCGGATGCCCGGTGTCGCGCCGCTGGATCGCTGCATCCGCGTCAGCCTGGGGGACGAGGCCGCATTGTCGGTCCTAGCCGCCGCCCTGCCTCAGGCGCTGGCCGCAGCAAGGGGCTGACTATTCCGCCGCCAGATCGCGGCGGGCCGCGCCAAGCGCAGGCGCGCCAGAGACATCCGCCGCCACGACCGACGGGGCGGGAATGACAGGCGCGGGCGGAACCGGATCGGCCACCAGCGGCGCGGCGGCGGGCGAGACCCGCAGCGAAACGGGTTCATCGGTTCCCAGGGCGCCCTTGCGTGGCAAGGGCCGCGAGAAGACCAGCACATTCACAAAGGTCGTCTTCGTGCCGGTAAGGCCCGCCCGCTCCTCACAAGGCAGGGCGTCGGCCCGCACATAGGACCAGCCGTCGGCCCCCAGCTCGTTCATGAGCGTGGTCAGCGTCAGGGCAAAGCGGTCGGCCGAGGTCTTGACCCCCTTTGCCTTCTCGCCCTTGGTCGGCGCGGGAATGACCTTGTATTCATAGCATTGCATGGCGGCTTCCTGGCTGGGAACCGGCGCAGGATAGGCTTTGGCACCGGGATTTGAAAGAGCGGGGCGCAACGCCCGTGCGTGGCAAAGACGCCTGTGGCATCAATGCCTTGGCCCGGCGGGCAAAGCTCCCGGCGGTTTTGCGCCGACCGAGGGCAGAGGCGATGGCATTGTCATCAAGGGAAAAGGCTGTCGGGCACGCACAGGCGGCGCCCAACTGGTCCAGATCGCTGCTGCCTGTCATCGCGGCAGAACGCGGCCGGCCACGCACAGGCGGCCGTCGCCGTCACAGACCCAGCTTTTCGGCCACCATGCGGTTGACCACCGCCGGATCGGCCTTGCCGCCCGTGGCCTTCAGCACCTGGCCCGTGAACCAGCCCGCCAGTTTCGCATTGACCTTGGCCTTTTCCACCTGCGCGGGGTTGGCGGCGATCAGATCGTCCAAGGCCTTTTCGATGGCACCGGTGTCGGTCACGGCCTTCATCCCGCGCGCGGCCGCCACCTCGGCCGGGTCGCCGCCTTCGGTCCACAGGATCTCGAAGAGGTCCTTGGCCATCTTGCCGGTGATCTCGCCCTTGGCCAGAAGGTCCAGCAGCCCGCCCAATTGTGCAGCGGAAACAGGGCTTTCGGCGATGTTCTTCGACTCTTTGTTCAACCGCCCGAACAACTCGTTGATGACCCAGTTCGCGGCGATCTTGCCGTCGCGGCCCTGCGCCACCGAGTCGAAGAAGGCCGCCGCGTCCAGTTCGGCGGTCAGCACATTGGCGTCATAGTCGGTCAGGCCGAAATCGCCCATGAACCGGGCCTTTTTCGCATCCGGCAGTTCCGGCATCGACGCGGCGATGTCATCGACCCAGGCCTGTTCGATTTCCAGCGGCAGCAGGTCGGGGCACGGGAAGTAACGGTAATCGTGCGCCTCCTCCTTCGATCGCATCGAACGGGTTTCGTTCCTGTCGGGGTCGTAAAGGCGGGTTTCCTGGGTAATCGTGCCGCCATCCTCCAGAATGGCGATCTGGCGACGCGCCTCGTAGTCGATGGCCAGTTGGATGAAGCGCATGGAGTTCATGTTCTTCAACTCGCAGCGGGTGCCCAGATGAGAAAAATCCTGCGTTTCCTGATATTTCTCATACTGGCCCGGGCGGCAGACCGACACGTTCACGTCGGCCCGCAGGTTGCCGTTCTGCATGTTGCCGTCGCAGGTGCCCAAGTATCGCAGGATCTGCCGCAGCTTGACCACATAGGCCGCAGCCTCTTCCGGCCCGCGGATGTCGGGGCGAGACACGATTTCCATCAGCGCCACGCCGGTACGGTTGAAATCGACGAAACTCATTGTCGGGTCCATGTCGTGGATCGACTTGCCCGCGTCCTGTTCCAGATGGATCCGCTCGATCCGCACGCTGCGGGCGATGCCGGGGGCCATTTCCACGATCACCTCGCCCTCGCCCACGATGGGATGGTAAAGCTGGCTGATCTGATAGCCCTGCGGCAAGTCGGGGTAGAAATAGTTCTTGCGGTCAAAGGCCGACCGCAGGTTGATCCCCGCCTTCAGCCCCAGCCCGGTCTTGACCGCCTGTTCCACGCAATATTCGTTGATGACCGGCAGCATCCCCGGCATGGCGGCATCGACAAAGGCCACGTTGGAGTTCGGCTCGGCCCCGAAAGCCGTCGAGGCGCCCGAGAACAGTTTCGCGTTGGACGACACCTGCGCGTGGATTTCCATCCCGATCACCAATTCCCAGTCGTGCTTTGCCCCAGCGATCACCTTGGGGGCGGGGGCGGTATAGGTCAGGTCCAGCATCGGTTCCTCGGGTCTTTCCGGGCAGGGGATGGGCCTTATTAGGCAGCGCGCCGCCTTTCGGCAAGGGCGGCCAGGGCGGATTCCCGCCCATCCCGACCTGGCGGGGTTGCCAGACTGAACCCCAGCCTGCAAAGGGCGCGGGCCGTGCAGACAGGTGCGGCGCCACTTTGACGGGACAATGAAACCCAGAACGATTCTTGCGGGCATGGCGCTCGCCCTGACCGCCGCCTGCGTGAACGGAACCGAAACCGCGGCCGTGACGCCCGCGATGCGGTGGGACCACCGCCCCGAAGCCTCGACCTGGACGCAGCGCACGCTGGTGGCCGTCGCGGGCGAGGATGACGAACTGGCCGAACTGGTTCCCGCCGACATCAAGACCTTCTGCCCCGGCTACGAGACCGCCACCATGGCCGAACGCCGCGCCTTCTGGGTTGGCCTTCTGTCGGCCACGGCAAAGCATGAAAGCACCTGGAACCCGCGCGCCTCGGGGGGCGGCGGGCGCTATCTGGGCCTGATGCAGATCTCGCCCGCCACCGCGCGCCAATACGGCTGCGAGGCGCAAAGCGCGTCAGCCCTGAAGGACGGGACCGCCAATCTGGCCTGCGCGGTGCAGATCATGGCGGTGCAGGTCGGCCGCGACAAGATGGTCGCGGGCGGCGGCACCAAGGGCATCGGCCGCGACTGGGGCCCGTTCCGCAGCAGCTCCAAACGCGCGGACATCGCGAAATGGACAGCCAGCCAGTCCTACTGCAAGGCGGGCGCCTGAGCGTCTGCCCCTCTTTCCAGACCCACATATCCCACGGGGGTGATGAGCGATCAGAAATCGTCCAGTGGACGATTTCCGCGAAGAACGCCCGGCCCGCGGCCGGGCCGGGACAGGGGGTGCAAACCCCCCGGGCGAGTCGGCGAAGGGCGCGCCATCACCCTGCGCGCACCCCCCGATGGGTCGCGGCATCCAGAATATGCCCTGCCCCGCGCAAGACCTGCGCCGCATTGCCCACGATCAGCGGGTCGGGCTGGCCCACCACGTCGAGATCCTTGCCCGGATAGTCCAGCGTCGACAGGAAATGCCGCATACAGTTCAGCCGCGCGCGTTTCTTGTCGTTCGACTTGACGATGGCCCAGGGCGCGTCGGCGGTGTCGGTATAGAAGAACATCGCCTCTTTCGCCTCGGTATAATCGTCCCACTTGTCCAGGCTCGCCTTGTCGATGGGCGACAGTTTCCACATCTTCAGCGGGTCGGTTTCGCGCGCGACAAAGCGGGCGCGCTGCTCGTCGCGCGTGACGGAAAACCAGTATTTGTAAAGCCTTATGCCGGAGCGGACGAACATCCGCTCCAGATCCGGCACCTCGCGCATGAATTCCAGGTATTCCGTGGGCGAACAGAAGCCCATCACCCGTTCCACCCCGGCGCGGTTATACCAGCTGCGGTCGAAGAAGACGATCTCGCCCGCCGTCGGCAGATGCTGGACATAGCGCTGAAAGAACCATTCGCCCTTTTCCTTTTCCGACGGCTTGGTCAGGGCGACGACGCGGGCATAGCGCGGGTTCAGGTGTTCCATGAACCGCTTGATCGTGCCGCCCTTTCCGGCGGCATCGCGGCCTTCCATGATCAGGACGAACTTCTGCCCCGTCTCCTGCGCCCAGATCTGCACCTTCAGCAACTCGGCCTGAAGGCGGGCCTTTTCCGCCTCATAGGTGGCGCGGCCAAGCGGGCGGCCATAGGGGTAACGGCCGGTCTCGAACGCCTCGCGGATCGCATCGGCATCGGCGCGGGGAAAATGCTGCGGGCCGGTCAGCCCCTCGCCCGAGGGGACGGACACCGGGGCCGCGACAGGGCCGGCAGGCGCCGGGAGGGCAGCGGGCGGGATGGCGGCGGTCGGGGCGGCGGCGGTCGGGGCGGCGAGATCTTCCATGCGTCACTCCATTGCGGGCAATCCTGCAATGATATGCCGATGGCCGGGCCTTCGCCTTGATCGGCGTCAAATCGCCGCAGATCCCGCAAAGGAAAAGGGCCGCCCCGAAGGGCGGCCCCGTGTGTTACTCGATCGAGACCTTGACCATCACGTCGGGGTCTGTGACCTCGCCGTTCTGGCCCTCGCCCCGCTTGATCCTGTCGACCACATCCATGCCGCCGATCACCCGGCCGACGACCGTATACTGGCCGTTCAGGAAATCGCCCGGCGCGAACATGATGAAGAACTGCGAATTGGCGCTGTTGGGGTCGGCGGCGCGGGCCATGCCGACCACACCCCGGTCAAAGGGGACATCCGAGAACTCGGCCGGAATGTCGGGCAGTTTCGATCCGCCCATGCCGGCCATCGAGGTGTCGCCCCCCTTCTTGCCGTATTGCACGTCGCCCGTCTGTGCCATGAATCCGTCGATCACCCGGTGAAAGACAACGCCGTCATAGGCGCCTTCTTTCGCCAGCGCGGTGATCTGGGCCACATGTTTCGGCGCCACATCGGGCAGCAGGTCGATGACGATCTTGCCCTTGGCCTCGCCATCGACCTGGATCACCAGGTTCGGCCCCGGCCCGTCGGTTTCCGCCAGAACCGGCGCGGCCGACAGGATCAGCGCGGCGGCCAGCCCGAGCTTATTGAACATCGGCGGCCACCCGGACGGTGATCATCCGGTCGGGGGAGGCCGGCGGCTCGCCCCGGACGATCTTGTCGACGTGTTCCATCCCTTTGATCACGCGGCCATAGACGGTGTATTGCCGGTTCAGGAAATGGTTGTCCTTGAAGTTGATGAAGAACTGGCTGTTGGCGCTGTTCGGGTTCTGCGACCGCGCCGCGCCAAGGGTGCCGCGATCATGCGGAATGCCGGAAAATTCCGCCGGCAGGTCCGGCAGGTCCGACCCGCCCGTGCCCGCGCGGCGCAGGTTGAAGTCTTTTTCGGCATTGCCGTTGGCCACATCGCCGGTCTGGGCCATGAAGCCGTCGATGACGCGGTGGAAGACCACGTTGTCATAGGCCTTGGCGCGGGCCAGTTCCTTCATGCGCTCGGCATGTTTGGGGGCGATGTCGGGCAGCAGTTCGATCACCACCTCGCCATCCTTCAGCGTCAGGATGATGGTGTTCTCGGGGTCTTTGATCTCGGCCATGGCCGGTCTCCTCTCGGTCGTTCGGGGGGCAAGGTAGTGCGGGGCGGCGGGAATGGAAAGGGCGCGTCCCCCTTTCGCCCCGGTTGACGGATGGGCGCGGGTAATCGAAAACAGCGCGACACCCGGATCAGGAGGGACCCTTGATGGCCTGGAAAACGCTCGACGACGTGGCTCTGGCGGGAAAGGTCGTGCTGACCCGCGTGGACATCAACGTGCCGATGGAGGGGGGGCGCGTCACCGACACCACCCGTATCGACAAGATCGTCCCCACGGTCGAGGACATCATCGCCCGCGGCGGCAAGGTTGTGCTGCTGGCCCATTTCGGCCGCCCCAAGGGCAAGCCGGTGGATGAGATGAGCCTGCGCCATGTCGTCCCCGCAGTCGAGGCCGCGCTTGGCCGCAAGGTGGTGTTCGGCGCCGATTGCGTCGGCCCCGAGGCCGCGGCCGCCATCGCCGCCGCCGGGCCGAACGATGTGGTCCTGCTGGAGAACACCCGGTTCCATGCGGGCGAGGAAAAGAACGACCCCGAGCTGGCGCGGGACATGGCGGCGCTTGGCGACATCTATGTGAACGACGCCTTTTCCGCCGCGCACCGGGCACATGCGTCGACCGAGGGGCTGGCCCGCCTGCTGCCCGCCATCGCCGGGCGGCTGATGGAGGCCGAATTGCGCGCGCTGGAGGCCGCGCTTGGCAACCCACAGCGCCCGGTGGTGGCGGTGGTCGGCGGGGCCAAAGTTTCGACCAAGCTGGACCTGCTGGGCAACCTTGTGACCAAGGTGGATCACCTGATCATCGGCGGCGGGATGGCGAACACCTTCCTCGTCGCGCAGGGGATCGAGGTCGGCAAGTCGCTGGCCGAACGCGACATGGCCGATACCGCGCGCGAAATCCTGGCCAAGGCCGCGACCGCGAACTGCAAGATCCACCTGCCCGTCGACGTGGTGGTGGCGCGCGAGTTCAAGGCGGATGCGCCGAACCAGACCGTCGCCGCCGATGCCTGCCCGGCCGATGCGATGATCCTGGACGCGGGGCCGAAGACGGTGGCGGAGATCCGCAAGGTGTTCGAGGCGTCGAAGACGCTGATCTGGAACGGCCCGCTGGGCGCCTTCGAGATCCGGCCGTTCGACGCCGCCACCAATGCCGCCGCGCGCGAGGCGGCGGATCTGACGCGGGCGGGACGCCTCATCTCGGTCGCCGGGGGCGGCGATACGGTCGCCGCGCTGAACCAGGCGGGGGCGGCGGCGGATTTCACCTTCATCTCCACCGCTGGGGGCGCCTTCCTGGAATGGATGGAGGGCAAGGATCTGCCCGGCGTCGCCGCCCTGATGGGATAGCGGCGCCGCAAGGGGCCTTGCCGACGACGCCGCAGCCGTTAGCGTAACCATGCTTGCCGGGCGTGAAACCGCGCCGTAAGCCGATGCCAGATCATTCCTGACCGCAGAGGGAGAGCCATGCGCGCCACACGGACCGTCCAGAAGATCCTTGCCAATTACGAAGGCGAAACCCCCGGCGTGAAGGCCAATCTTTGCCGCATCCTGATGGAAGGCAAGCTGGGCGGCACCGGCAAGCTGATCATCCTGCCTGTGGATCAGGGCTTTGAACACGGCCCCGCCCGGTCCTTTGCCCCGAACCCCGCAGGCTACGACCCCCATTATCACTATCAGCTGGCGATCGATGCGGGGCTGTCTGCCTATGCCGCGCCCCTTGGCCCGCTGGAGGCCGGGGCGGACACCTTCGCCGGGCAGATCCCGACCATCCTGAAGGTCAACAGCGCCAACAGCCTGATGTCCGACACCGCCGGCAAGAACCAGGCGATCACCGCCTCGGTCCAGGATGCGCTGCGTCTGGGCTGCGCCGCCATCGGCTTCACCATCTATCCCGGCTCGGACATGGCGCTGGACATGTTCGAGGAAATCGTCGAGATGCGGCGCGAGGCGGCATCCAAGGGCATCGCCACCGTCATCTGGTCCTATCCCCGCGGCGAGGCGATCACCAAGGATGGCGAGACGGCCATCGACGTGGGCGCCTATGCCGCCCATATCGCGGCGCTGCTGGGCGCGCATATCATCAAGATCAAGCTGTCGACCGACCACCTGATGCAGCCTGAGGCGAAAAAGGTCTACGACAAGGAAAAGATCGACATCGCGACGCTTTCCGCACGGGTGAAGCACTGCGTTCAGGCGTCGTTCAACGGCCGCCGGATCATCGTCTTCTCGGGCGGCGCGGCCAAGGGCGCCGATGCGGTCTATGACGATGCGCGCGCCATCCGCGACGGCGGCGGCAACGGCTCGATCATCGGGCGCAATTCGTTCCAGCGGTCGCGCGAGGATGCGCTGGCCATGCTGGGCAAGCTGGTCGACATCTACAAGGGCCGCGCCTGATGCGGCGGGCGGCGGTCCTGGCGCTGGCCCTGACCGCCGCCCCGGCGCTGGCCGAGCAGGTCATGCCCGAAGGGGTGGAGGTTCCCTTTACCGAGGAAACGCTTCCCCCCGGCTATCCGCCAAAGCTGGGGGATGTGACCGCCACGCTGGACGGCAAGCCCGCGGCCTGGGAAACCTATGACTTTTCCATCGGCGCCTTCGATGCTTCGGCCTGGATCGACAGCTATGACGGCTTCAGGCTGAAGATCATCGGATACACCCCCGGCAACCCGGATGCCGAAGCCGACCATCTGGTGATCGAGGCCCGGTTCGACGGCAAACCCAGGGCGGGCGATACCGGCAGGCCGGTCCTGGTCGAGATCTATGACAAGGGCCTGACCGGCCGCCGCGCCTCTTCCGAAGGCAAGCCCGCGACGCTGACGGTGGACCGGATCAAGACCGGCTTCAACAGCAGCGGCTATGGCTCTTTCACCGGCAGCTTCCGCGCGACGCTCTGCCCCAAGGGCGGCAAGACCGGCCCCTGCCGCGAGATCGCGGGCCGGTTCGACACCGGAATGCAATACGAATACCCCGCCCCCTGATCTTCTGGTCGCATCCTTCCCCTTCATCTTGGTCCAAATACCCTGCGGGGTGGTCCGGAGGGGTGCGAAACCCCTCCGGGGCCAGCCGCGGGACAGGAACTTTTCCGCCCACTTCCCGGAAAATGGGTGAAAATACCCGATTCCCTTTGCGCACCCGCTGTGCCATCTTGACCGGACGCGCCCCCGCAAAAGAGGGGCGGTCGAGGCAGAGCATGATCCAGACCCAATCCCGCCCCGCCATCGGCGGCGTCCTTTATCTGGTCCTGGCCTTCGGGCTGGGCAGCTATTTCGTCTTTGCCGCCGTGCAGGGCGATTACGGCGTGTTCCGCCGCGTCCAGATCCGCGCCGAAACCGCCGCGCTGACGGCGGAACGGGACCGGCTGGCGGCCGAACTGGCAGCGATGCAGAACCTGACCCACCGGCTGTCCGACGAATACCTTGATGTCGACCTGCTGGACGAACAGGCCCGCAATGTGCTGGGCTATGTCCGCGCAGACGAACTGGTGATCCGCTGAACGCGCGCGCGGACGGCTGACGCCCCTTGGCTGCGGGACCGCGGTTTCCCTTCCCTCTTGCCATGCAGTGCTGCCGCACCGCAGCAATCCGACTGCCGATTTTAGCCTTTTTTCTCCGATGAACTGCGGGTAGTTTAACGGTGAACTATTCATGTGGTCCATTGCCGGGAGGGTGCGCGAGTGGCACGGAAACCAGCCGAAAAACCCAATGTCTCAAAGGAAGAATTGCTCGGTTACTACCGGGAGATGCTGCTGATCCGGCGATTCGAGGAAAAGGCGGGCCAGCTTTACGGCATGGGTCTGATCGGGGGGTTCTGCCACCTCTATATCGGGCAAGAGGCGGTGGTCGTGGGGCTTGAGGCTGCGGCCAAGGACGGCGACAAGCGCCTGACCAGCTATCGCGATCACGGCCACATGCTGGCCTGCGGCATGGACCCCAAGGGGGTGATGGCCGAACTGACCGGGCGCATCGGGGGCTACTCCAAGGGCAAGGGCGGCTCGATGCACATGTTCAGCCGGGAAAAGCATTTCTACGGTGGCCACGGCATCGTCGGCGCGCAGGTGCCGCTGGGGGCTGGCCTCGCATTCGCCGACAAATACAAAGGCAACGACAACGTCACCTTTACCTATTTCGGTGATGGGGCTGCGAACCAGGGCCAGGTCTATGAGACCTACAACATGGCCGAGCTGTGGAACCTGCCGGTGGTTTTCGTGATCGAGAACAACCAGTATGCCATGGGCACCAGCGTCAAGCGGTCGACCAAATCGCCGTCGCTGTGGGAACGCGGCGCCGCCTATGGCATCAAGGGCGAGGCCGTGGATGGCATGGACGTTCTGGCGGTGAAGGCCGCCGGGGAAAAGGCAGTCGCCGCCTGCCGCGCGGGCGAAGGCCCCTATATCCTGGAAATGATGACCTACCGCTATCGCGGGCATTCCATGTCGGACCCGGCCAAGTATCGCACGCGCGAAGAGGTCGAAAAAATCAAGACCGAAAAGGACTGTATCGAACATGTCCGCGACCTGCTGTTGCAGGGCGGGCTGGCCTCTGAGGAAGATCTGAAGGCCATCGACAAGGACATCAAGGCCATCGTCAACGAAGCCGCCGAATTCTCGAAGGAAAGCCCCGAGCCGCCCGTCGAGGATCTGTGGACGGACATCTACGCGTAAGGGGGAAAGACAATGGCAACGCAAATCCTGATGCCCGCACTGTCCCCCACGATGGAGGAAGGCACGCTGGCCAAATGGCTGGTGAAAGAGGGCGATACCGTCAAATCCGGGCAGATTCTGGCCGAGATCGAAACCGACAAGGCCACTATGGAATTCGAGGCCGTCGATGAAGGCATCGTCGGCAAGCTTCTGGTGGCCGAGGGCACGGCGGGGGTGAAGGTCAATACCCCCATCGCCGTTCTGGTCGAGGAAGGCGAAAGCGCCGATGCCACCCCCGCGCCCAAGGCCGCCCCGGTGGCCGAGGCGGCGGCCCCTGCCCCTGCGGCGGCAGTTGCCGCCCCGTCCGCGCCCGTGGCCGTCGTCTCCAAAGCCTCGCCCGACTGGGCCGAAGGCACGCCGATGAAAACCATGACCGTGCGCGAGGCGCTGCGCGAGGCCATGGCCGAGGAAATGCGCGCCAATGCCAACGTGTTCCTGATGGGCGAGGAGGTCGGCGAATACCAGGGCGCCTACAAGATCAGCCAGGGCCTGCTGGATGAATTCGGCGCCCGCCGCGTGGTGGATACCCCGATCACCGAACACGGCTTTGCCGGGATCGCGGTCGGTGCGGCATGGGGCGGTCTGAACCCGATTGTGGAGTTCATGACCTTCAACTTCGCCATGCAGGCGATTGACCACCTGATCAACTCTGCCGCCAAGACCAACTACATGTCGGGCGGTCAGCTGGGTTGCCCCATCGTGTTCCGTGGCCCGAACGGGGCGGCGGCGCGGGTGGGTGCACAGCACAGTCAGGATTATGCGGCTTGGTATTCGGCCATTCCGGGGTTGAAAGTGGTGATGCCCTATTCAGCATCCGACGCCAAAGGCCTGCTGAAAACCGCGATCCGCGACCCGAACCCGGTGATCTTCCTTGAAAACGAGATCCTCTATGGCCGCTCGTTCGAGGTGCCGCAGCTGGACGACTTCACCATCCCCTTCGGCAAGGCCCGCATCTGGCGCGAGGGCACCGATGTGACCATCGTGTCCTTCGGCATCGGCATGACCTATGCGCTGGAGGCGGCGGACAAGCTGGCCGCCGAAGGCATCAGCGCCGAGGTGATCGACCTGCGCACCCTGCGCCCCATCGACTATGACACGGTGCTGGCAAGCGTGCAGAAAACCAACCGCTGCGTCACGGTCGAGGAAGGCTTTCCCGTCGGGTCCATCGGCAACCACCTGTCGGCGGTGATCATGCAACGCGCTTTCGACTATCTGGACGCGCCGGTGATCAACTGTACCGGCAAGGACGTGCCGATGCCCTATGCGGCGAACCTTGAGAAACTGGCGCTGATCACCACCGCCGAAGTCATCGAGGCGGCGAAATCCGTCTGCTACCGTTAAGGAGGGGGAAAGAATGGCAACCGAAATCCTGATGCCCGCGCTTTCCCCGACGATGGAGGAGGGCACGCTGGCCAAATGGCTGGTGAAAGAAGGCGATGCCGTCAAATCCGGCCAGATCCTCGCGGAAATCGAGACCGACAAGGCCACGATGGAATTCGAGGCCGTGGACGAGGGCACCGTCGGCAAGATCCTGATCGCCGAGGGCACCGCGGGGGTCAAGGTCAACACCCCCATCGCCATTCTGGTCGAGGAGGGCGAGACCTACGACGCCTCTGCGGCGAAACCCGCGGCGGCACCCGCCGCCGCCAGCGCGGCACCCGCAACCCAAGCCGCTCCGACCAAGGTCAGCCCCGCCCCGACGGCCCCGGCGGCGACCGGGGCCCGCGTGTTCGCCTCGCCCTTGGCACGGCGCATCGCCAAGGAAAAGGGGCTGGACCTGTCCACGGTCAAAGGCTCCGGCCCGCACGGCCGCATCATCCGCGCCGATGTCGAGGCCGCGAAACCTGCCACCGCCCCGGCCGCACCTGCGCCGGTTGCGGCGACTCCGGCTCCTTCGGCCGCACCTGCACCGACCTCCGCCTCGGCCGAAACGGTCAAGAAGCTTTACGCCGACCGGACCTATACCGAGGTGCCGCTGGACGGGATGCGCCGCACCATCGCTGCCCGTCTGACCGAAGCCAAGCAGACGATCCCGCATTTCTACCTGCGGCGCGAAGTGCAGATCGACACGCTGCTCGCCTTCCGCGAGACGCTGAACCATTCCCTGCAAGGGCGCGGCGTCAAGCTTTCGGTCAACGATTTCATCATCAAGGCCTGTGCCCTTGCGCTGCAACAGGTGCCGGACTGCAACGCCGTCTGGGCGGGCGACCGCATCCTGAAGCTGAAACCGTCGGACGTGGCAGTCGCCGTCGCCATCGAGGGGGGCCTGTTCACCCCCGTCCTGCGCGATGCCGACCAGAAATCGCTGTCGGCCCTGTCGGCGGAAATGAAGGACCTCGCCGCGCGGGCCAAGACGAAAAAGCTTGCCCCACATGAATATCAGGGCGGCAGTTTCGCGATTTCCAACCTGGGCATGATGGGGATCGAGAATTTCGATGCGGTGATCAACCCGCCCCATGGCTCGATCCTGGCGGTCGGCGCAGGCGTCAAGAAGCCGGTGGTGAACAAGGCCGGGGAAATCGTCGTCGCCACCATGATGTCGATGACCCTTTCGGTCGATCACCGGGTGATAGACGGCGCACTCGGGGCGCAGTTCCTGTCCGCGCTGATCGAAAATCTGGAACACCCGATGGCCATGCTGGCCTGACCTGGCCCCAGGAAATGCAAAAAGGCCCCCCGAGCATCGCTCGGGGGGCCTTTCTCATTCCCTGCGCCGTGTTCAGACGCAGTCGCAGTTCTTCAGGATCTGGTCCATGCTCATCGCCGGCTGCGGACAGCCCGCCTCTCCCACCACCTTGGCCGGAACCCCGGCCACCGTGGTATTGCGGGGCACGTCATGCAGCACGACCGAACCGGCGGCGATCCGGCTGCACCGCCCGATGCTGATGTTGCCCAGCACCTTGGCGCCCGCCCCGATCAGCACGCCATCGCCGATCTTCGGGTGCCGGTCGCCATCCTCCTTGCCCGTCCCGCCCAAAGTGACGGAATGCAGCATCGACACGTTGTCGCCCACCACCGCCGTCTCGCCGATGACGATGGAATGGGCGTGGTCGATCATGATGCCCTTGCCGACCCTGGCGGCCGGGTGGATGTCGACGCCAAAGACCTCCGACACGCGCATCTGCACGAAATAGGCCAGATCGACCCGCCCCTGCGTCCACAGCCAATGGCCGACGCGATAGGCCTGCACCGCCTGATAGCCCTTGAAATACAGGATCGGTTGCAGGAACCGGTGGCAGGCCGGATCCCGCTCGAACACCGCCATCAGGTCGGCGCGGGCAGCCTGACCCAGCTCGGGCTCGGATGCATAGGCCTCGTCCGCGATCTCGCGCAGGATCTGCTCACTCATTTCACCCGAGGCCAGTTTCAGCGAAAAGCGATAGGCCAGCGCCCGCTCCATCGAGGAATGGTGCAGCAGGCTGGAATGCACCAGACCGCCCAGCAGGGGCTCGTTGCGAATGGCCTCGACCGCCTCGTCGCAGACACGCGACCACACCGGATCGATTGTCGTCAGCCTGGCTTTGATTTCGGCCATTTCGGGTTCCTCGCGGTCGGTTTACGTCACAACATAAGGCTTATCGCGGCCGGTGTCCAAGCCCTACGAAGGGATTGTCACCTCCAGCATCTCGAATGGCCCCGCCCCGAACCTGTCGGAAAGCTGTGCCACCTCGACGGTGATCGTGCCTGCGGCGCCGTCAGCCGCCTGCATTGCGGCAGTATATGTCCACTGTGGCGCGCTGCATTCGACACTCCGCACCACCGATCCCGCGCGCCGCACCCGCACGGAATAGGCCTCGCGCTCCTCTCCCAGCGGCACCTCTGCCGAAAGCCAGCTGTCGCCGTCAATTCGGGTGCGCCGGACCCAGAAAAAGGCCAGATCCGCGCCCTGCCCCCGCGCGCGCAGATGCGCGACGCGATAGGGCCGCAGACCAACCCCTTCAAAGGCCTGCACCGAAGTCACGACCTGCGCATCGTCGTAACCACGCGTGGCGACCCCCGCCCGGTAATAGCGCGCCAGCCCCCGGTTGGAGGACGACATGTCCAGCTGCGGCACGGCATCGGACAGAAAGACCACCGTGCTTCCCACCGGCCAGACTGCCGGCATGATGCCGTCGGTGCCCGCCTGTCCACGCAGCCGCCGACGCAATTCATAGGTGTTTGCAGCGACCAGTTCGGCCTCGGAAAACTGGAACACCTCCCAGTTCGCACCGTCGCCGATGGCGGCCGCATTTGCCCCGTTCAGAACCGAAGCGACCGACGACGACGAAAGCCCGCCACCCGACACGCGGACGCGCAGCGCGGCGCCGTGGTCCCAACGCCCCGTCCTTGTCGCGACCAGCGGGTTTTCCGTGACCCCAACCGTCGCGCCCGCATCCACAAGCCTGTTCAGCGCATAGCCCTCGTCCTGATCGGAATGCCAGATCGCCACTGTTCCGGGCCAAGGCGAGGCCGCCACCGCGACATGCGGGGCATGGGGTGTCTCGTCTCCCTTCAGCAGCGGCAGGTCCAGATAGATCGGTGCGACCGGAACCGGCGCAATGACCGGCTGACGAAGCGTGCGTTGCGCCTCCTCCGCCACGGGCCGATAGGCGCCCGCTTCGACACGGACCGCCTCGGCCAGTTGCATATCCGTCCGCTCCAACCGGTCGATGCGCCAACGCGCGCCCTCCAGTTCGACCACATCTCCGGCCCCGATCGCGCCGGCCGATGGCGGCAGGGCAAAACGCGCGCTGTCGCGCCCGATGCGGGCCTGCGCCAGCCAACCCTCCGCCACGCCTCGCGCCTCGCCCGAGGTCATTGCCACCGCCAGATCGCTCTGCGACGAAGTTGCGGCCGCTTCGCCGGGAAAGGCGGCCTCGGCCACCCGTGCCTCGAAATCGCCCTCGGCCTCGACATAGCCGATGCGCAGCCGCGATGGCGTTTCCCCTTCGGCGGCGCGCGTTATTTCGACCTGCCCCGACACGTCGTCGGAAACCGCCAGACGGCCGGCCTCGATCACCGCATCCGTCCTTCCGTCCCGCAGGCGGAATTTCAAGACGCCCTCACGCTCGACGACATCCGCGGAATAGGCCTGCATCAAGGGTTGCAGCGCGGCGCGACCCGTCGCAGTTTCGGAAACCACATAGCCGCGCACCAATGCGTAAAGCCCGGCGGCATCCACATCCGGCACGTCGGCCGCCAGTTCGCCGACCACCGCTGACAGCAGCTGGTTGGACGCGCGCCCGTTCAGCCAATGCCCTTTCGCATAGTTGCCGGTGTCGCCCCAAATGTCATCGCGCCCCGGAAAGGCCGGAAACGGCCGCGCATCCCAGGCCCAGGCATGGCTTCGGCCAAAGTCGACCATCGGCTCGCCATAGATTGCCGAGACCGGATTGTTGGCCTCACCCCGCCAGAAACCGCTCATCGCGCGCAGATACTGCATCTGGATCAGATCGTCGCGCCGACCGCCCGAACCCCGCGGCAGAGCAGATTCCGAAGACTTCGGATCAAGGAAACGGTTGGGCTGATTTGTCCCCTTGTCGATCGCCGCACAGCCGTATTCGACGAACCGCACCGGCTTTGACCCCGGCACCCAGCCGGTCGGGGCTGGCGCCCGCACACCGCCGATTCGCTCATGATGCTGGTTCGACCACCACCCCAGAATATCCTTCGGGCGAAAGATCCAGGGCTCTCCATGGCTGCCGTCCTCGATGGCAAGACGATGCTGGGCCGCGGCCCCTTCCTCGCCATCGTAATACCAGTCGAACCCTTCACCGCCAGCGATATTTGCTGTCAGATAGTCCAGATCGTAGATCGACCGCCAATGCGCATCGGCATGGGCCTCGCCCTCCCGCCAGTCGGACAGGGGCATGTAATTGTCGATCCCGATGAAGTCGATGTTGGCATCGGTCCACAGCGGGTCGAGGTGGAAATACACATCCCCGCCGGTGTGATAGCCGAAATATTCGCTCCAGTCGGCGGCATAGCCGATCTTGACATCCGGCCCCAGAATGGTGCGCACATCCGCCGCCAGTTGCCGCAAGGCATCGACGGCCGGAAAGCTGTCTCCCGCCCCGCGGATCTGCGTCAGCCCGCGCATCTCGGACCCGATGCAAAAGCTGTCCACCCCGCCAGCGGCAGCACAAAGCGCCGCATAATGCAGCACAAAGCGGCGATACCCCCATTCATCCGCCCCGTCATAGCCGACGCCGGCAGCCGTGACCGTAAAGTCCGTGACCGAGGCGGTGCCGAAAAACGCTGCCACTTCATCGGCCGCCAGGGTCGTGCGGTCGGGCGAACCCTGCCGCCCCGGTGCAACGGAAAGGCTGATGCGTCCGCGCCAGGGAAGCACCGGCTGATCCGCGGCATCGCTCCACGGATCGGCAAGACCATTCCCCCCCATCTGATCCATCAGGATGAAAGGATAGAAAGTCACCTCCTGCCCACCTGCCCGAATGGCGCGGATCGCCTCCATCACCGACGCATCGGCAGGCGTGCCGCCATACACTGGCGCCCCGTCCAGTTGCGGAACGGCCAGGGCCTGCGCCCGGCCAACGCCGCCCGCGCGCCAGACCATCGGCTTGCCTTCGCGGTCATGGCGTTCGACCTTCGGACGCACATCGCAGTCGCCGCAGCGCAGATCGCTGCCGAACCACGACACCACCAGAGAAACCGCCCCGCACCCCGGCAATTCCTCGCGCAGCTGGTCCAAGGACACGGCAAAATCGGTCTTGCCCGAAACGGTATGCACGTTGGCCGAGACGTTTTCGCCGACCCCGGTGGAAAAATGCACCGGGGTTGTCGCCAGCGCATATTCGCCGCTACCGGGAATAAGGCAGACGCCGGAAACATTTTCGGCCAGATCATCGGCCTCGACCGCCCGGCGCACGACCTCAAAGCTCAGCTGAGGCACACGGTTGCCATAGGGCCCGACATCCATATCCTCGATGACGACATAGGCGATGCCGCGATAGGCAGGGGCCATCCCCGCGCCCTCGACCGCTTCGATGCGCGGATCGGGCAACTGGTCGCCGGTGCCGCGATAAAGCCGCAGGTTCAAACTGGCGGGATCAATCTCTGCCCCGTCGGCCCAGATGCGGCCGATCCTCTGGATTTCGCCCTCGCACAGGGCGACGGCAAGGCTGATCGTATAGCTGTAGGTGGTCGTCGTCTGCCGTGCGCCGCCCTTGCCGCCGCTGCTCTGCCGGTTCTTGTGCTCCAGGAAGCGCGTTGCCCAGATGACCTGGCCGGAAACCCTCTGACGCCCCCAGACGCGAGGGATGGCCGATCCCTCGCTGGCGCCCATGACGCGGAAACGGTCGATGCGGCCGACCTCGACCGCATCCGAGCCAAGGCCCATGATCTTCTGGTCGATCACCCGGCCCAGCGTCGCGCCGACCGCCCGGCCGATGACCGCGCCGGAAAGGCCCAGAACCGTGCCACCAAAACCGGCACCAAGCGCCGCGCCGGCCGCCGACAGAAGGATCGTCGCCATGGGTCAAACTCCGTCAGGAAAAGCAAAGCACGCCGCGATCCGGCGGGCCCAGGGGTCGGACAGCGGGCTTTCGACCACGCTGTGCCCCGAATAGGCATGGATGAAACTCGCCAAGGGTCGGCCATTGGCCATGATCCCAAGGTGCTTGGCGACGGCGCCCTCCCGCATACGGAACAGCAGGACATCGCCGGGCAGCGCCGCTTCGACCGGCTTCGCCCGCATCCATCGCGCCCCGGCCGCCAGAAGATCCTCGCGCCCGGACGGTTCGGACCAGTCCGCGGTATAGGGCGGCACCCTTTCGGGTTCGCGACCCAGCACCGCCCGCCAGACGCCGCGGATTAGGCCCAGGCAATCGGTTCCAGCGCCCTTGGTCGCCGCCTGATGGCGATAGGGGGTGCCGATCCAGCTTCGCGCCTCGATCACGATATCGTCGCGCGCCGTCATCGCGTCCATCCTCCCCCATCATGGTTCTGCCCATCCATCGGATAGGCAGTCAGCCAGTCCTCACCCGGAATGTGCGGAAAACCGCGAAAGTTCAGAAAGTTGGCGAACTTTGCCCGGCAGGTTTCGGCGCGGCGGTTGCAGCCTGCGACAACGCGGACCGCATCCCCGGCCCCGACCCCGGCGGGAATTTCCTGCCAAAGTTCCAGAATCCGCCCGGCCCCGTCACGTCGATCTATCTTGACGGCCCCCACCAGCCCCGCAGCCTGCCCCTCCAGAACCTCGAACCGCCCGCCGTCAAACCAGCCCTCGTCGAATTCGCCGTTTGGCAGGATGCGGAAACGGCCCGCGGCCAGAACCTCTTCCACCGGGCATTCGACGGAATATCCCGCCTGGAAGATGTCGAAACCGCATCGCGCATCGCCCAGAACCGCCGAACATCCCGGTTGAAACACACGGCCCGCCACACGGGTCAACGCTTCGGTAAGGCCGCGCAGCTCGGCCCGGAACGCCCCATCCGCCCGCACGATTTCACCAAAGCTTCCGCGAAACAGCTGGACCCGTTCTGACGGGTCCGCCCAGTTCACCTGCCAGCAGCGGACTTCGGCCCCATCGAACCGGCCTGCCGCCAGATCCTCATCCGTCACCGAAGCATCCGAAAGCGCGCCCGATGCCTCGGAATTGTCGACCGACAACCCGGTCGCCTGCTGCAAGGCCTTTGCGGTCATGCCGGAACTAGCGCGAAAGTTCATGCCCTCGAAGACAAGATCGCGGTCATGGTCGGTGAAGCCAAAAGCCGCGCCATCCCGGCGCACCACCGACCAGGCACGGCAGGTCGTCGTCGCTCCGGTTGCCAGATGCTCATGCAGGCTCACAGCCGCACCTCCACCACAGGAACCGAAGGAACTTCGCCCGCCTGGAACGAGGAAAGAGAGGTCTCGATCCGGTCGGTATCGAACCGCACCGGGACGTCGAATTCAAATCCGGCCGTCACCGGAACACCGATATCGGGGGCGACGGCAAAGGTTACGGTTCCGGCCGTCTCGTCCACGGTGAATTCCAGCCCCGGTAGTTTCGGCAGGCCGCCCGTCGCCGCCCGCACCGATCCCGGCACGGGTTTGACGATGGGGCGCACATAGGTCTCCTCGCCTGACCGATAGGTCTTGGTCAGCGCAAAGTTGACCGTCACTCCGTCGCCCGTGCCGATGGGCTGGTCCGTCCCTTCGACCTCGCGCGACGGCGGGCAGGACTTCCAGTCCGACCAGTCCTTCCAGCGAAAGGCGTGCAACTGTCCGCGCCGCGCCTCGAAAAAGGCGATCAGCGCCTCCACATCGTCCAGACTGCGCAGGCCGGTGCCCGCGTCATAGCGACGGCGCGAATGGGCCCAGGGGGTGTTCCGCTCCTCGAACCCGTTCGCCAGGGTCACGATGTCGGTCTTGCGCTCGGGCCCGCCGGTGGCGCCGAAACTCAGCGCCGCGGGAAAGCGGATTTCGTGGAATGCCATTGTCTCACCTGTTCCTTTGCCCGCGCTGCAAGGCGCGCATCGCCTGGGCTGCGACCTGGCTCTGGCTGCGCTGGAACCCCTGCACATCGGGGGTCGTGATGTTCATGACGACCGTGACGGGCTTGGCCCCGCCCGCCGCCTGCACGCCCAGCCGGCCGTCGGCCCCGCGCACCAGCGGCATGATCGCCTCGGGCCCCGCCTCGCCCATCAGCCCGGTCGCGCCCCGCATCGCAAAGGGCGTGGCCTGCGAAACGATGCCGCCCTTGGCAAAGGGCATGACCCGTCCCTGCGAAAAGGCCCCGCCATTGGCAAAGGGCATGATCGCCGACAGGACCGAGTTCAGAATTTCCGCCACCGCCCCGCCCGCCGCCTGCTGCACCGGCCGCATGGCGACGTTATAGACCGTGTTCACCATCGTCTGCGCCACCTGCTTCAGCGCGTCCGACAGCTTCATCCCATCGAACACCAGCCCGTCAAAGGCCCGCCGCAAGCCGCCGCCGATGCCCGCCGACAGGCTGCCGACCTCGCGGTTGGTGAACACCATGCTGTCGCGCATCCGGTCCAGTTCGCCGCCAAAGGCCGCCGCGATGCCCGCCGCCCCGCTCATCGACGCTTCCAGCGCGTCGATCTGCGCTTCCAGATCCTCAATCGCCGCCATCCTCATCCCTCCGCACATCGGGGAACGCGGCCGCCAGCTCGTCCAGCCGCGCCCGCGTCAGGGGGGCGGCCTGCGCCTCGGCCCCCAGCATGATCCGCAGTTCCACCGGGGTCAGCCGCCAGAAGGCGTCGGGCGTCAGCCGCAGATGCAGCAGCCCCGCCCGCATCAGCCCCGGCCAGTCGATCCCCTCGCTCATTGCGGAACCGCAAAGGCCCGCGCCAGCAGTTCCGCCGCCGCCCGCGCCGCCTCGACCGGGCCGCCCCCGATGTCCGCCGTCATGAGGTCGGCCGCCGTGCCCCGCCAGCCGCCGCCGCGCAGACCCGCCACGATCAGCGCCAGCACGTCGCGCGTGGTGAACCGTCCGCCCTCGAACCGGGCGACCAGATCGACCAGCGACCCCGCCTCCAGCGCCGTCTCCAGTTCCGCCAGCGCGCCAAGGGTCAGCTTCGCCACATGCCGCTGCCCGTCCAGCACCAGGGCCACCTCGCCCGCGAAAGGATTGGCCATCAGAGCGCCGTGAAGGTCAGGACTCCGGCCGAGGCCATCGTGACCTCATAGGTCGCCTCGCCATTGTGGCTGCCCGAATATTCCAGCGCCGAGATCTGGAACGGCCCCTCGATGATCCCGAAACTCGGGACGATCACCTGAAACCGCGGTGCGGCACCGTCAAAGAACATCTGCCGCGCGCGCGTGTCGCTGGCCGCGTCGCGGAACACGCCCGACCCGGAAACCGAGGCCGACTTGACCCCCGCCCCCGCCAGCAACTCGCGCCAGCCGCCCTGGCTTTCCAGACTGGTCACATCCACCGTTTCCGCGTTGAAGCTGATGCGGGTGGACCGCAGCCCCGCCATCGTCTCGAACAATCCGTCGCCGGTCAGGTCCACCTTCACCAGCAAGTCCTTGCCGTTCTGCACAGCCATCCGGCCACTCCTTCTCCATCCCGCAGCCGCGGGGTTCAGATTTCGGGATTCAGATTTCGGTTCGCGCGCGGAAGGTCAGGTCGATCCGCCGCGCCGCGCCCTCGTCCAGCCGCCGGGCGACGGCGCGGGTGAACCCAAGGCCCACCAGACGCCCCGTTGCCAGCGCCAGATCCGCGCCCTCCAGCGCCGCCGACACCTCGGCCGCGACCTGCTTGGCCGACAGGAACCCGTCCGCATCGCTGATCACGCTGACCTGCAACCTGTGTTCAGCCCCCGCGCCCGAACCGTCAGACTTGTCCTCGGCCACCTCCGGGCCGATCAGCACGAAGGTGCCGTCGCCCTCGCCAGCCGGGATCGCATCCACGACCGCCACCCCCGCCAGTCCCGGCCATCCCGCCAGCCGCGCATAGATCGCGGCCTGCAATGCCGCCGCCGCCCGGTAGCTCATGCCGGCACCTCCTCGCGCGCAAAGCACAGCAGGAATGTCCCGGCCGGATCGCGCTCGGTCACGGCGACGATGCGGAAGGCGCGCGCACCCTCGCGGAACCGCTGATCCGCCTTGGGCCGCTGGGGCGAACCGACCGGCGCCCCCCGCACGGTGATGCGATAAGGCACCGACGACAGCGTGAACTCCTCGCCCGCCACATCGCGGCCCGATCCGGCCACCACCTCGGCCCACAGCGTTCCCACCGCCTGCCAGGACCGTGCGAAACCGCCCGCGCCGTCCGCCGCTTTCGCCAGCGATTCCAGCACCAGCGCCCGGTTCAGATCGACTCTCATCGCCCGCCCCCCAGCACCCGCACCGTGCGCCAGCGTTCGATCAGCACCTGCACGCCAAAGGGCAGGCCCGCCGCCTGCCCGCCATCATGGCGGCGCTCATAGAACTCGGCCGCCAGCAGCAGCACCGCCTGCGCCAGATCGGCCGGAACGCCTTGCCAGTCCGACCCGAAGCCCGCCTCGAACACCACCTCGGCCTTGCCGCCTTCGGGCACGTCCGGCAGCAGCAGCCCCACCGCCATCAGCCGCGGCCGGTGCGCATCGGCCATCAGCCGGTATCGCCCCGTATCGACGACCACCCCCGCCCCGTCGCGGTCGCGCACCGTCACCGACACCACCGCGCCCACCGGCGCCACCGGCAGCGCCTGCCCCTGCCCGTCGCGCCACCCGGCCAGTTCCAGCCGGAACCGCCGCGCCAGCAGCGCCTTGCCCGTCCGCCCCTCGATCGCGGCCAGCGCAGCCCGCAAGTGGCTGGCCAGCAGCGCGTCCTGCAAACCGGCATCGGCAAACCCGGTCCCCAGCCGCAGGTGATCCTTCAGCGCCTGCACCGGCAGCGCCGCATCCGGCACCGCGGTCTCCTCGATCAACATCATGCCCCTGCTCCGAAAATTCCCCCGGTGAACCGGACGCGCGCCCCGCGCCGCTCGCGGCGGAGGGGAAGGTTGCTGTCAGCGCGGTCGAAACCGGCGCGCGTCCGCCGGACCCGGCCCCCGCAGGGGCCGGATCAGCTCAGGAAGCCGCGAATTTCATCAGCTTGATCGCCGCATAGTCGGTCACGTCGCCGCCCACGCGCTTCGAGGCATAGAACAGCACATGCGGCTTGGCGCTGAACGGGTCGCGCAGGATGCGCAGGTCCGGGCGCTCGGCGATGGTATAGCCGGCCGCGAAATCGCCAAAGGCGATGGCATAGGCGTTGGCGGCAATGTCCGGCATGTCCTCGCAGACCAGCACGGGATAGCCCATCAGCCGCGCAGGCTCGCCCGCCGCCAGGCCGTCCGACCACATGAAGCGGCCATCGGCATCCTTCATCTTGCGCACCGCGCCCGCGGTTTTGGAGTTCATCACAAAGGTCGCATTCGCCCGGTAATCCGCGCCCAGCGCGTAGACCAGGCTCACGATGCAGTCGGCGGCGTTGCTCGACGGGAAATCCCCCGCCGCGCCCGAGGGCACATAGCCGATATTGCCCCAGGTCCAGGACCCGTTCGCCACCTTGGTCGGCAGCAGGAACCCCTTGGGCTTGTCCACCCCGTCGCCGTTCACAAAGGCCGCCGATTCCGCCCGGATGAACCGCGTCGCGATCTTGCCCGACAGCCAGCCCTCCACGTCGAAGGCGCTGTCGTCCAGCAGCCGCTGGCTCGCCTTCGGCATGGCCGACAGCTCGTTCAGCTTGATCGAGATGCGCTCGATGGTCGGGGTCGCCGTTTCGGTCGCGCTGGCGCTTTCCGTCGCCCAGCCCGACCCGACCTCGCTGCGGTCGATCAGCACATCGAAGGACGCCGCATCCACGTTCACCACATTGGCGATGGCCCGGATCGAGGCGGTGGACACCAGCATCGACCGGATGCGATCAGCGGTGCGCGGGTCGACCAGATAGCCGCCGTCGGCCGAAACCGCGGTCGACATCGCCTTGCCTTCCAGCGCCAGGCCGCGAAGACCGTCGTCGTCGCCGCTGCGCAGATAGGCGGAGAACGCCTTCTGGTGCGGCACCTCGACCTCGGCCTGCGCCGAAAGCGCCGGGCGCCGCTGGATCATCGTCTTGGTGGAAAGCATGGTCATCCGCTCATCCTGCTGTTGCAAAGCCTGTTTCACTTCCCCCTGAAAGCCCTTGAACTCTTTCAGGAAACCCGTCATCGCCGCGGCCACTTCCGCAGCCGTGCCCGGGGCGCCGGAAAGCCCGGCCCCCTCATCCGTCCCGCTCATCGCGATCCCCTTCTGATGATGCCGCCCGTCAGCCGGGCCATCTGCGGATCCTTCCGCCCGATCCGTTCCGCGCCTCAGCGCGCGGCCAGCCATTTCAGCGCCGCCACCGCCCTGACCGGCAGGTTCAGCACTCCCTGCGCCACCAGCCACACGGCGCCCTTGGCCGCCGCGACGGCCGCTTCCGCCACCCAGCCGAACAGTTTTCTCATCGCCCTCACCTCGCCTTCATCACTTCGGTCATCTCGGCCAGAACCGCTGCCACATGGCGCCAGCACTCGGCCTCGGCGGCCTTGGCCTGCACCCGCGCCTCGGCCTGCATGGGAAACGTCACCAGCGACACCTCCCACAGATCGACCTGCGCCAGCCGCCGGATGCCCTTGACGTCGCGTTCCGCCTTGACGGTGCGATAGCCGATCGACAGCCCCTCGATCGCGCCCGCCGCCAGCAGTTCCGCCGCCTCACGCCCCTGCGCCACGCCGGTCAGCAGCCGGCCCTTGACCCACAGGCCCGTCGCATCCTCGCGCACCTCGTCCCAGACGCCGATGGGCTGCGCCGGGTCGTGCTGCCACAGCATCTTGACCCGCCGCCCGGCGCTGGCCCCGGCGGCCAGGCTGGCCGCATAGGCCCCCGGCGCCACCATGTCGCCGCCCTGGTCCACCCGCCCGAACAACGAGGCATAGCCCTCGATCACCTGCCCGCCGCCCTGCGCCTCGCCGACGCTCAGCGTGCCGCCCGCCAGGAACTTGCGCTCGGGCGCGCCCCAGTCGTGAAAATCCCGCATCCCTCACCTCGTCGCGTGTTGGATCAACGCCTCGGCCCCCTGCGTCAGCAGGAATGCCGCGACCCCGTAAACCCCCAGCCAGATCCGCCGCTCCAGCCGCTCCAGCGCGGCGTCGATCTGGGTCAGCCGCCAGTCCAGCGCCGCCCAGCGTTCGGCCAGCACCCGCTCGTTCGCCTCAATCCGCGCGGTCGCCGCATCGAAACTGTCGTAAAGGAACCGCGACCCCTCGCTCATTCCGCGACCCGCGGCAGGCCCAGGATCGCCCGCTTTTCCGTCTCGGTCAGGAAATCGGCCGCGCCCACCCGCGCCCATTGCTGGTCACGCTCGGCCGCCAGGGCCGGGATCTGGTCGGGATCGGGGCGCAGCTCCACCGCCTCGCCCGTGAACCCGGTCAGCCAGTGCGACAGCGACGCCATCACCTTGGCCGCCAGCGGCAGCACGGTCAGCCGATAGAACGCCCGGTTCGCCTCCTGGTAATTGGCATAGGTCGCGTCGCCGGGTATCCCCATCAGCATCGGCGGCACGCCAAAGGCGATGGCGATTTCCCGTGCCGCCGCCTGCTTGGTCTCATGGAACTCCATGTCGCTGGGGCTGAACCCCATCGGCTTCCAGTCCAGACCGCCTTCCAGCAGCATCGGCCGCCCGGCATTGCGCGCGCCCTGATGGTTGGCCTCGATCTCGCT
>JASGFG010000025.1:0-44795 GCA_047605605.1 Paracoccaceae bacterium
ACCGCGACCGCCCCCGCCATCGGCACCCGCCTGCGCGCGGTGATCGACGGGCAGGCCGACCCGCCGCATGTCCATTTCGTGCCGGATGCCGCCCATGACTGACACCGCCTTTCCCCGCGCCGCCTGCGCCATCGCGGGGGCCGCGAGTTTTGGCATCGGCCTCTGCCCCGGCTTTACCGCGCTGGAGATGACGGCCAAGGCCGGGCTGCTGGCGCTGGAGGATGCCGGGCTGACGGTGGCCGACGTGGACGGGCTGTTCACCTGCCTGCCCGAGGATCTGCTGGGCGGGCTGGCCGTCACCGAATACCTTGGCGTTCAGGCGCGGTTCGTCGACAACAACCGCACCGGCGGGTCGTCCTTCCTGAACCACCTGATGACCGCCTGCTTCATGATCTCGGCCGGTTACATCAGGACCGCGCTGATCTGCTATGGCTCGAACCAGCGGTCGGCGGCGGGCAAGCTGGTCTCGGCGCTGCGCGGTTCGGTCCATGAGGCGCCGCATCGCGCCATCATGCCGATTGCGGGCTATGCGCTGGCCGCCTCGCGCCACATGCACGACTACGGCACCACTCGCCAGCAGCTGGGCGCGGTGGCCCTGGCCGCGCGGGCCTGGGCGCAACTGAACCCCGAGGCGTTCCGGCGCGACCCAATGACGATGGACGACTACATGGCCGCGCGGATCGTGTCGTCCCCTCTGGGCGTCGCGGATTGCTGCCTTGTGACCGATGGCGCGGCCGCGGTGGTCGTGACCGCCCTGCCCCATGCGCGCGACCTGGCGCAACGCCCGGTCGTAGTTCTGGGCGCGGGGGCGGAAACCACGCACAAGGAAATCGCCGCGATGCCCGACCTGTGCACCACCGGGGCCAAAGTCTCGGGCCAACGGGCTTATGCGGCATCGGGCTATGGCCCCTCGGACATCGACATGGTGCAGCTTTACGATGCCTTCACCATCAACACGATCCTGTTTCTGGAGGATCTGGGTTTCTGCCCCAAGGGCGAGGGCGGCCGCTTCGTCTCAGGCGGCCATATCGCGCCGGGCGGGGGCCTGCCGGTCAACACCAACGGCGGCGGCCTGTCCTGCGTGCATCCCGGCATGTATGGCCTGTTCACCCTGGTCGAGGCCACGCGCCAGATCCGGCGCCAGGCGGGCGACCGGCAGCTGGACAAGGCGGATCTGGCGCTCTGCCACGGCAATGGCGGCGTCCTGTCCTCGCAGACCAGCGTGGTTCTGGGCAGCCTGAACACGATCTGACGCACGGCGGACCAGCCCTCTCGCCATGCGAAAGAAGGCCCCGCGGAAATGTTCCGCGGGGCTTTTCCTTTGGCATTGCCCGCCCCGTGCAGGGGCGGGCGGGTCCGGTCAGAAGGTGAACTTCACCACGCCTTGCAGGCGGGTGTTGTCGAACTTGGCGCCATCGAACTGCTCGCGTTCCACATAGCTGACCTCGGCGGCCAGCATCACCGATTTGGTGGCGAAATAGCGGTAGGTCAGGTAGGCCGAGCTGAGCTGCTTGGTATAGTTCGCGGCCGCGCCGGCATAGTCGTCATAGCGCTGCACGCCATAGGCGATGGAGATGTCGCTTTTCTCGCCCAGCTTCTGGGTGACGCCGGCCTTGATGCCCTGCGCCTTGATCGCATTGCCGTCGGCGTCGATGTCAAAGGCGTATTTCCCCGCCGCGCCGATCTCGATCCCCGAATAGCCCGCGTTGTTCATCACCGTGGTGATGCCCTTGCCGCCGACGTATTGCAGTTGCAGCTTGCCCCCCGACCAGGCTTCGAAATCCGCGCCGATCGCATAGCCAAAGCCATGCACACTGTCATCCGCCGCAGTTTCCAGGCTGCGCGAGATCAGGCCCATGCCGACCTTCAGCTTGGGCGAGGAATAGCCCGCGAAAGCCGACAGCGACAGGTTGGAAGAGTTGCCGGGGGCATAGTCTTCCTCGATGGCGGCCGACAGGCGCCACTGATCGTTCGGCTTGTAGGTAAAGCGGACCTGCGGCGTGCGATAGTTGCTGCCGCCCGCCAGCCCGTTGAAGTCCTGCACCGCGCCGGGCACACCTTCGGAGGGCATCCAGTTCGTCCAGGTCTGACCGGCCAGCAGCGGGCCGATCTCGCCATAGGCATGGCGCAGACGGAAGGTGCCACCGCCGCCTCCGAAGAAGTCGCCCTCGATGTTGAACTTGGCCTGGCCGATGTCGGTGTCGATGGTGCCCTTGACGCCCAGACGGCTTTCATAGGCATGGGCGTTGGTGCCGCCATCCTCGACCGAGGCCGAGGTCACGCCGGCCATGCCGCCGGTCGTGGTGCCGAGGTCATAATTGTCGTCGCCGATCACGTCCAGCTTGGCGTAGCCATAGAAGGTCAGCTTGACGCCGGGATTCGCCACGACCGAACCGGCCTGCGTCTTTTCCGCCTCCAGCTTGGCAACGCGCGCCTCCAGCGCCGAGATTTCGTCCGCGGCGGCGGCCCCGCCCGTCCCGATCAGCGCGGCCGCGATCAGACTGCCCCGCGCGGTGGTCTTCAGTTTCGCTTTCATGTTTCCTCCCAAAGTCCGGCCCGGTCGCCGGACAACACTTTCCGGTCCCGGTCCGCGCATGGCGACCGGGTGTCGTTCATCCCCAGGGCATGTGTCGATGCGGGCGCCCTTGCCGCGCCCACGCCTCCCCTTTCACCGGGCTTACCCCTTTCACCCGGCTTTGCGCATACAGGAATCCATGTATCCGCATACGCAAGAATATTGCGGACGCAGATTTCGGCAAGGAATTTCTGCACAACTTCGTGAGTTATTGCATTTTTATCAACAAGTTGCGGGGCAGGATCGCGCGAAAACACCTTTGTCCGGGTCCCACGCATCCGCGGCCCGGCAAAGGTCTTTCAACGGGCGCGCGGCCGCCTTGCGGCGGCCGCGCCGGGGCCTGTCAGGCCCGTTCGACGGCCAGTGCGATCCCCTGTCCACCGCCGATGCACATCGTCACCAGCCCGCGTTTCCCCCCCGTGCGGGCCAGTTCGGCCAGCGCCTTGACCACCAGAATCGTCCCCGTGGCGCCCACCGGATGGCCAAGCGCGATGGCCCCGCCATTCGGATTCACCCGCGCCGGATCGAGGCCGAGCGCCCGGCTGACCGCGACCGCCTGGGCGGCAAAGGCCTCGTTCGATTCGATCACGTCGAAATCCCCGGCCGTCAGCCCGGTCTTGCGCAGCAGCAGATCCACCGCCGGAACCGGACCGATCCCCATCACCTCGGGGCGCACGCCCGCCACCGCATAGCCGACGATCCGCCCGAGCGGCTTCAGCCCGGCCTTTTCCGCGGCCTCGGCCCGCGCCAGCACCACCGCCGCCGCCCCGTCGTTGATGCCCGAGGCATTGCCCGCCGTGACGCTGCCGTCCTTGCGGAACGCGGGTTTCAGCGCGGCCAGCGCCTCGGCCGAGGTTTCCTTGGGGTGCTCGTCGGTCACGAACTGCACCGGCCCCTTGCGCGACTTCACCTCGACCGGGACGATCTGGTCGGCGAAGCGCCCCTCAGCCAGCGCGCGGGCGGCGCGGTTCTGGCTTTCCAGCGCAAAGGCATCCTGATCGGCGCGCGAGACGCCATATTCCCCGGCGACATTCTCGGCGGTGATGCCCATGTGCCCGGTGCCGAAGGGGCAGGTCAGCGTGCCGACCAGCATGTCGACCATCGCCGTATCACCCATCTTTTGCCCGAACCGCGCGGTCTGCACCGCAAAGGGTGCGCGCGACATGCATTCCGCCCCGCCCGCCAGTGCGAAATCCGCATCCCCCAGCATCAGCGCCTGCGCGGCCGAGACGATGGCCTGCACCCCCGATCCGCACAGCCTGTTGACGTTCATCGCCGGCGCGCTGTCCGGCACGCCTGCCCCCATCGCGGCAAGGCGCGACAGATACATGTCCTTCGGCTCGGTATTGATCACATGGCCAAAGACGGCTGTGCCGATCCGGTCGGCGGCAATGCCCGCCCGCGCGATGGCCTCACGCGCCGCGATGGCACCCAACTCATGCGGGGCAAAGCCCGAAAGCGCGCCGCCAAAGCCGCCGATGGCGGTGCGGACGCCGGAAAGGATGACAATATCACTCATGTTGGTTCCCCCTTGGCCGCGTCAGCGATGGCTGAACTGCGGCGGCCGTTTCTCGACAAAGGCGGTCATGCCTTCCTTCTGGTCTTCCGTGGCGAACAGCGCGTGGAACAGCCGCCGTTCGTAGCGGACGCCTTCGGCCAGCGCCATGTCAGGGGCACGGCGGACGGCATCCTTGATCGACAGGACGGCGGGCAGCGACATGTCGGCAATCGTCGCGGCCGTCTTCATCGCCTCGTCCAGTAGGGTGTCGGCGGGCACCACACGGGCGACAAGGCCGCTGCGTTCCGCCTCGGCCGCGTCCATCATCCGCCCGGTCAGGCACATTTCCATCGCCTTGGCCTGCCCGATCAGCCGGGTCAGCCGCTGGCTTCCGCCCATGCCGGGCATGACGCCCAGCCTGACCTCGGGCTGGCCGAATTTCGCGGTATCGGCGGAGAGGATGAAATCGCACATCATCGCCAGCTCGCAACCGCCGCCCAGGGCATAGCCCGCAACCGCCGCGATCGCGGGTTTCCGCAGGGCGGTGAACGCTTCCCATTCCGCGAACCAGTCGGCGGCGTGCATCGCGGCGAAATCCTGGGGCTGCATCTCCTTGATGTCGGCCCCGGCGGCAAAGGCCTTGGCCGACCCGGTGATGACCAGCGCGCCGATGTCGGGATCCCCCTCGGCCTCGGTCGCCGCGGCGATGATCTCACGCGCCACTTGCCGGTTCAGCGCGTTCAGCGCCTGCGGCCGGTTCAGCGTGATCAGCCGCACCCGGCCCCGCGTTTCGGCAAGGATGGTCTCGAAACTCACGCCCGCCCCCGCTTTTCAAACCGCGGCAGCATGGCGGAAAAGTCGCGCCCGCGCCCGCCTTCGTGTTCCACGAAGTCCTGATACAGCCGCGCCGCCAGATGCCCCATCGGCGTGTCGGCATCCGCACCCTCGGCCGCCTGCTGCGACAGGTTCAGATCCTTGAGCATCAGTTCCGCCGCAAAGCCGGGCTTGTAGTCGTTGTCGGCGGGCGATTTCGGCCCCACGCCCGGCGCCGGGCAATAGGCGTTCATCGTCCAGCTGTAACCGGAAGACGTGGACACCACATCGAACATCTTCTGCCGGTCCAGCCCCAGCTTGTCGGCCAGCGCAAAGGCCTCGCAGGTGGCGATCATCGTCACGCCCAGGATCATGTTGTTGCAGATCTTGGCCGCCTGCCCCGCGCCCGAGGCGCCGCAATGCACCGCCTTTTGCCCCATGATGCCGAAAAGCGGCTCTACCACCGCAAAAGCCGTATCCGGCCCGCCCACCATGAAGGTCAGCGTCCCCGCCTGCGCCCCGCCGATCCCGCCGGAAACCGGCGCGTCCAGCGCGACCAGCCCGGCGGCAACCGCCTGATCCGCCACCGCGCGCGCGCTTTCCACATCCACCGTGGAACAGTCGCACAGCACCGCGCCCGCGCGCATCGCCGGGATCGCCTCGGCCGCGACATGACGCAGGATGCCGCCATTCGGCAGCATGGTGATCACCACATCCGCGCCCGCCGCCGCCTCGGCCGCCGTGGCGACGCGCGACACCCCTTCGGGCATCGGGGCGACCAGATCGAACCCCGCCACCTCATGCCCCGCCTTGGCCAGGTTGGCCGCCATCGGGCCACCCATGTTGCCCAAGCCGATGAAACCGATCTTCATTGCATTCCCCCCTTGCGGTCTTCACACCGCCGCGAACAGCGACGGCAGCGGTTGCAGCCCGGCCAACAGCGCGGCGGTATCCACCGCCTCCAGCGTGACGGGATGCCATTTCGGATTGCGGTCCTTGTCGATGACCGCCGCCCGCACACCTTCGTAAAAGTCGTGACCCTTCAGGATCAGCGCATCCGCCGCTAGTTCCCGGTCAAGGCAGGTTTCCAGATCGGGCGACCCGGCCGCCGCCCGCAACAGATGCAGCGTCAGGATCAGGCTGGTCGGCGATTTCCGCTGCATCAGAGCCGCCGTTTCCGCCGCGAATGCCGATCCGTCGGTCTCCAGCGCCGCAAGGATCGCGCCCATGTCACCGGCCGAAAACGCCGCCTCGATCAATCCCGCATTGTCGCGCAGCCGCGACGGGCCGGGGTCCGCCGCATGGGCCGCAATCGCCGCCTCCGGCGCCACGCCCGCCGCCAGATCGGCCAGCAGCGCCGGTATCGCCGCAACGGGCACCATCGCATCGGCCAGCCCCGCCGCGATCACATCCGCCGCGCCGATCGTGGCGCCGGTCAGCCCGATCCACAGGCCCAATCCCTGCGGCGCGCGGGCCAGCGCCCATGTGCCGCCGACATCGGGGAAATAGCCGATCCCGGTTTCCGGCATGGCGAATTTCACCCGCTCGGTCACGACGCGGTGCCGCCCATGCACCGACAGGCCGACGCCGCCGCCCATGCAGATGCCGTCCATCACCGCGATCCACGGTTTTTGCAGCCGGTGGATGCGGGCGTCCAGCCGGTATTCCTCGGCCCAGAAGGTCATCGCTTTTTCCGGCTGGGTCCGCCCGGTGGACCACAGCATCTTGATGTCGCCCCCCGCGCACAGCGCCCGGTCCCCCTCGCCCGTCAGGGCAATGGCCCGCACCGCGGGATCGGCCTCCAGCCGGTCCAGCCCGGCCTCGATCAGTCGCACCATCTCCAGGTCCAGACTGTTCAGCACGTCGGGCCGGTTCAGGTGAACGCGGCCGAGCGCGCCCTCGACCGTGATGACGACCGAACTCATTTCCCCTCCACCAGCGAACGGGCCACGATCAGCCGCATGATCTCGTTCGTGCCTTCCAGGATCTGGTGGACGCGCAGGTCGCGCACGATCTTTTCGATCCCGTATTCGGCCAGATAGCCATAGCCGCCATGCAGTTGCAGCGCGTCGTTGGCGATGTCGAAACAGGTGTCGGTGACGAACCGCTTGGCCGCGGCGCACAGCACCGTCGCATCGGGCGCCTTGGCGTCCAGCGCCGCCGCCGCCCGCCACAGGAACGACCGCGCCGCCTCCAGCCGGATCTTCATGTCGGCCAGCCGGAATTGCAGCGCCTGCATCTCGTCTAGCCGTTTGCCGAACGCCTTGCGCTCGGCCATATAGGCCAGCGATTTTTCCAGCGCCGCCCCCGCCCCGCCCAAGGAACAGGCCGCGATGTTCAACCGCCCGCCATCCAGCCCGGCCATCGCGATGTTGAAGCCGCGCCCCTCCTCGCCCAGCAGGGCCTCGGGGCCAAGGCGCACGCCATCCATCTGCACCGCGCGCGTCGGCTGGGCGTTCCAGCCCATCTTGCGCTCGTTCGCCCCGAACGAAAGGGCGGGCGCATTGCCGGGCACGATAAAGCAGGAAATCCCCTTCGGCCCCGGCCCGCCCGTCCGCGCCATCACCAGATACACATCCGACGACCCCGCGCCGGAAATGAACTGCTTCTGCCCGGTCAGCCGCCAGCCGTCGCCATCGCGTTCCGCCCGCGTCGACAGCGCCGCCGCATCCGACCCCACCCCCGGTTCGGTCAGGCAATAGGAGGCGCGATGTTCCAGCGAGGCCAGCACGCGGCACCACGCTTCGCGCTGCGCCTGCGTGCCGAACCGGTCGATCATCCACACGCACATGTTGTGGATCGAGATATAGGCGGAAATCGTCGGACAGGCCTCGGCCAGCGCCTCGAAGATCAGGACGGCATCCACCCGGCCAAGGCCGGTGCCGCCCACATCCTCGCGCGTATAGATGCCGCCAAGGCCAAGCGCCCCGGCTTCGGCCAGCACATCGGTGGGGAAATGCTTTTCCGCATCCCAGTCCAGCGCGCGCGGGGCGATCCTGTCGGCTGCAAAGCCGCGCGTCATGTCCAGAATGGCGGATTGCTCGTCGCTCAGGGTAAAGTCGATCATGGTGCCTTCAACCGCCTGTCGTTCCGTGCCGGTATGCCGCAAGGCGCGACCGGAAGCGAGGATCGGCCGGCCAACGTCATTGTGTATTTATAGCCACCTTATTGCATATATGAATATGGTTGTGAATATGGATTGTGGAACAATACCTAACGCTCGGCAGGCAAAGGCGATTTTCCGGCAATGTCCGGCGTGTGGCGACATTCCGACGATCTGCAACGCATTGCGCATTGTATTTTTATGATGATACAGTGTATACACAAACCGGAATCACGCAGGGCCAGCCATGACCGATCCCGTCCTTCTGCACATCGCAGGCCCCGTCGCCCAAATCACCTTTGACCGGCCCGATGCGCTGAACGCCATCGACGTGGCGCTGGCCCAGGCGTTCGACCGCGCCACATCCGCCGCCGTGGCGACGCCGGGGGTGCGGGTGATCGTCCTGTCGGGCAACGGGCGGGCCTTCATGGCGGGGGGCGATCTGGCCGCCTTTCGCCAGTCCGACGACCGCGCGGCCGAGGCCGAGGCGATCATCGCCCCCATGAACAGCGCCCTGTCCCGCCTGCACGGGTCCGGCATCCTGACGCTGGCGCTGTTGCAGGGGCCGGTGGCGGGGGCGGGCCTGTCGCTGGCGCTGGCCGCCGATTTCGCCATCGCCGCGGAAACCGCGATGCTCAGCTTTGCCTATCTGAAGATCGGCGCGCCGGCGGATTGCGGCATCAGCTGGACCCTGCCGCGCGCCGTCGGCCTGCGCCGCGCTCTGTGGCTGGCGATGGAGGGCAGCGCCCTTCCCGCAGGCCAGGCGCTGGACTGGGGGCTGGTCACGCGCGTCGTGCCCGCCGATGCGCTGGCCGCCGAAGGCGCGCGGCTGGCGGCGCGGCTGGCCGCCCTTGCACCGGGCGCCGCGGCGGCGCTGAAGACCCTGATGCTGCAAGGTTTCGGGCAGGATTTCACCGCGACGCTGGAGACCGAAAAGCAGGCCTTCCGCACCGCCGCCGCGACCGACGATTTCGCCGAGGCGCTGGAGGCGTTCTTTGAAAAGCGCCCCGCCCGGTTCACCGGAAACTGACCCGAAGGGAGGGGGCAGAGATGACCAGACTGATGGATGCGCAAAGCTTCTGGGCCGATGTGCCGCGCCCGATCTCCTGCGCGGCGGTGATCGGCGCCGGGGCCATGGGCGGCGGCATCGCGGCGCAGTTCGCCAATGCCGGCCTGCGCGTCATCCTGCTGGACATGCCGGGCGCCCCCGGCGATGCGGCCGATGCCCCGGCCCGGTCGGGCCTTGCGCGGCAGGTCAAGATCCGCGGCTTCATGGGCGCCTCCGGCCCCGGCCGCGTCACCACCGGCAACGTCCGGGACGACCTTGCCCTGCTGGCCCAGGCCGACTGGATCGTCGAGGCGGTGGTGGAGCGGCTGGATGTGAAGCGCGACCTTTACGCCCGCATCGACGCGGTGCGCAAACCGGGGTCGATCGTCTCCTCCAACACCTCGACCCTTCTGCACGCCCAGCTGGTCGACGGCTTGTCCGATGACTTTCGCCGGAACTTCGTCATCAGCCATTTCTTCAATCCGCCGCGGGTGATGCCGCTGCTGGAAATCGTCTCGACGGCGCAGACGGATGCGGGCGCATTCGCCCGCGTCCATGCCGCGGCGCGCGACATCCTGGGCAAGACGGTGATCGACTGCCGCGATACCCCCGGCTTCGTCGCCAACCGCATCGGCTGTTTCTGGATGGCATCGGCCGCACTTCTGGCCCGCGACCAGGGTCTGACCGTGGAAGAGGCCGATGCCGTCCACCAGGCCATGGGCATTCCGAAAACCGGGGTCTTCGGCCTGTTCGACCTGATCGGGATCGACCTGGTGCCCACCGTCTGGCGCAGCCTTGTTGACGGCCTGCCCGAAACCGACCGCTTCCGCCGCCATGACATCGCCGCCGACCGGCTGTTCACCTCGCTTGTGGCCGAGGGGCGCTTTGGCCGCAAATCCGGCGCGGGGTTCTTCCGCAAGGGCGCGGCGGGGATGGAGGCGGCGGATCTCGCCACCACCCGATGGCGCGCGGCACAGGCGGTTTCCCCGCGCGACCTGCCCGGCGGCGGGCGCGATCTGCGGGCGCTTCTGGCCGATCCGGGCCGGTTCGGCACCTATGCCCGCGCCGTCCTGGGCGAGGTGGTGGCCTATGCCGCCGACCACGGCCCGGCCATCGCGGCCAACCCCGGCGACATCGACGTGGCGATGCAGCTTGGCTACGCCTGGCGCGACGGGCCGTTCACGCTGGCCGATGTCTGGGGGCCCGCCGCGGTCGCCGACCACCTGCGCGCCACCGGCATCCCGGTGCCCGCCCTGTTGCAGCAGGCGGTGGCGGCGGGCGGATTCTATTCCGATGGCCGGTTCCTGACAGCAAAGGGCACGGCGGCGGGCGGCGCGGCGCCCCTTTCCGCCGCGGGCCTGCGCAAGGCAGGCCGGGCGATCCTGGGCAACGGGGCGGCGACGCTGCTGGATGCGGGCGATGGCGTGGGCCTGCTGGAAATCCACACCAAGATGAACAGCCTGCACCCCGAGGCGCTGGATGTCATCGACCAGACCCTGCCCCTGCTCGGCACCCGGATCAAGGCGCTGGTCATCGGCAATGACGATGCCCGCGTCTTTTCCGCCGGGGCGGATCTGCGCTTTATCCTGTCGATGATCGACGAAGGCCGCATTGCCGATCTGGAGGCCTATATCGACCGCGGCCAGCGCCTGTTCCGCGCCCTGCGCCATGCCCCCGTGCCGGTCGTCGCCGCGGTCCACGGCTTTGCCCTTGGCGGCGGGTGCGAGCTGGCGCTGCACGCCGACCGCATCGTCGCCCATGCCGAGGCGCATATGGGCCTGCCCGAGGTCACGGTGGGCCTGATCCCCGCCTGGGGCGGCTGCACCACGCTGCTGGCCCGCGGGCTGGCGCAGGGCCTGACGCCCGAGGCCGCCGCCCTGCGCGCCGCGACGACGATCTTTGGCGCAGCACAGTCCGGCTCGGCCGAAGAGGCGATGGCGGCGGGAATCCTGTCGCCCGAGGACCGACTGGTGATGCACCGCGATGGCCTTCTGTCCACCGCGCGCGATCTGGCGCTGGCCCTGCTGCGCGACGGCTATGCCCCGCCTGCGGAACTGACGGTCCGGCCGGCCCCCGCGCCCGACCTGTCCGCCCTGGCGGCGCAGGGGTCCGAGTATGACCGGCAGGTGCTGGCCGGTCTTGCCCGCGTTCTGGGGGGCCAGGGTCCGCGCAGCGAGGCCGAGAACATGGCCCTCGAACGGGCGGTGCTGTTCGACCTGATCGCCCGCCCCGAGACGCGGGCGCGCATGTCGCATATGCTGGAAACCGGAAAACCGTTGCGGAACTGACCGCCCGCGCCGGTCCCGCCGGGCCGGCGCCGATTCCCGCTTGCGCCATCCCGATGTCAAAGTATTTTACTCGGTCATCGGGATGCACCCCGCCGGTTGGGACAGACAGCATGGCCTTCCACCACCGCATGACCGCCTCGGTCGATGGCATCCGGCTGCGGGCGCCCGTCGAATGGCGCGCGCTGGACGGCATCCTTGCCGTCCACTGGCAGGCCGAAGGCGAAAAGGACGCGGGCGGTTATTACCTGTCGCCCGATCCGCGCATCATGATCTTCTTCGACGATGTGGCCCAGCACATCCGCATGACCAGCGAAGGCGGCGGGCTGGGCCGCAGCTGCCGCCCGATGGGGCGGGTCATCTATGTGCCCGCGGGCGTGCCGCTCTGGTCGCGCTTTGTCGGCAGGCACAGGTTCCGGCATCTGGACCTGCACATGCACGGCCGCGCCCTGCACGACATGCTGGCCCCCCGGCTGGGCGGATCGGCGGCGCTGGCGGCGGTGCGCACGCCCCGGATGCTGGAGGATGCGGGGGTCGTCGAACCGCTGGCGACCCTTCTGACGGCGGAAATCGCGGCACCCGCCCATCATGACCTTTACGCCGAAAGCCTGGTGCAAAGCATTGCAGCCGCGATCCTGGCCGACCCCTGCCCGGCCCCGATCAATGCGGCGGCGGGCGGGCTTTCCGGGGCGCAGATGCGGCGGCTGCACGGCTATCTGGCGGAAAACATGCACCGACGCGTCACCAATGCCGAACTGGCGGCCGAGGCCGGACTGTCGGAAAGCTGGTTCGCCCATGCCTTCAAGCATGGCACCGGCGAGACGCCGCAGCAATGGCAGGCCCGCCTGCGGGTCGAACGGGCGCAGGAATGCATGGCGAACAGCCACGACAGCCTCAGCGCGATTTCACAGATGCTGGGCTTTGCCGACCAGGCGCATCTGACGCGGGTGTTCCGCAGCCTGACCGGCCAGACCCCCGCCGCATGGCGGCGCCATCATCTGCAAGGCTGATCGCGGTTTTCCCGTCGTTCCGCACAACCGGCGACAGGATGCGTCAAGACGGCCGGGCCCCGGATCTGTAGCCTCCCGCGCGACGTGACCCTTGGGCTGCCGCCTGCGGCCGGTCATGACCGAACCAGCCAGCCATCCGGGCCGCCGCGATGAAAGGGTCCGCCCTTCGCGCCAGCCGCGCCCCGGACCGCCCGCACCCCCGCCACGCGGCCGGACGCAAACCGGCCTTGAGACCCGACCTTCCGCCCGCCTGCCCCGCGCGACAGGCCCCGGCGAACCCAGAGACATGGAGTGCCAGATGGCAAAGCAGACCGACCGACGCACCGCCCGGTTCAGCCCCCGCAGGGGCAAACGCATCGCCGTGGCGGCGCTGTTGTCGGGCACCGCGCTGATCCAGACCGGCCCCGCACGGGCGCAGGCCGCGGACGAAGGCGATGTCGTGGTGCTGGACGAGATCCGCCTGCGCGGTGCCTCGGTCATGGCGGTCGATGACACCATCGTCGCCGGCTATACCGCCACCGGCAGCAAGACCCCGACCGAGGTGATCGACATTCCCGCCCAGGTCTCGATCGTGACGCAGAAAGAGATGCAGACCCGCCGCCCGGAAAACCTGTCGCAGGCGCTGTCCTATACCTCCAGCGTTTCGGTGGATGAATACGGCAGCGACAACCGCTATGACTTCTACCGCATCCGCGGCTTTCTCCAGACCGGGACCGGCACCTATCGCGACAGCCTGCCGCTGCGCAGCTTCAACTTCACCAGCGTCAAGATCGAACCCTATTCGGTCCAGCGGATCGAGGTGCTGAAAGGCTCGACCTCGACCCTGTTCGGGCTGAACGCGCCCGGCGGGCTGGTCAACGTCATCACCAAGCGCCCCCAGGCCGATCCCTTTGGCGAGGTCTATGCGACCATCGGCCAGGATCACGCCGAGATCGGCTTTGACATGGGCGCGCCGCTGGATGCCGATGGCGTCTGGACCTATCGGCTGACGGCAAAGGTGCAGGATGCCGAAGAAGGCGGCGACTATCTGAACGACGACCGCAAGTATCTGGGCGCCGCCCTGACCTGGAAGCCGACCGATGCGACCGCGCTGACCCTGCTGGCCAACTATACCGAATTCGACGGCAATGCCGGCAACAGCACCCCCGTAGGCTCCACCGCCTCGCGCGGGACCTATTTCGGCGAGCCGGAGTTCAACAAGCTGGACCGCCGCGAACGCAGCATCGGCTATGAGTTCAGCCACGAATTCGGCAACGGCCTGACCTTCCGGCAGAACCTGCGCTATTCCAGCTTCGATTTCGATCTGGAGCAGGTCTATATCGACAGCGTTGCCGGATCGACGGTGAACCGCGGCGCCTATGGCGTCGACGGCAACGTCAAGCGTCTGGCCGTGGACAACCAGCTTCAATACGACGCGACCATCGGCACCGTCGCCAGCCGCACCCTGTTCGGGGTGGAATATGTCAGGGACGAGCTGCTGGAGGGGACGGATTACATGTCCGCGCCCCCGGTCGACATCGACGATCCGGTCTACTGCGGCCTGTCCTGCGTGACCTACAACTATACCCTGACCAACGACCTGACGCAGAAATCGACCGGCATCTATCTTCAGGAAGAACTGACCTTTGCCGACCGCTGGATCCTGACGATGGGCGCACGGCACGACCGGGTGGAAACCGACGATGCCTCGGGTGCCGGCACCAATGCCCAGTCGGCCTGGACGAAAAAGATCGGCCTGACCTACAAGGCGACCGAGGATCTGGCCTTCTACGGCAACTATTCGGAATCCTTCCAGCCGGTCGAGGCGGGCTATCTGCCCTACATGACCGTTCCCGCCAAACCGCAAGAGGGCCGCCAGTATGAGATCGGCGCCAAATACCGCCCCGGCGGCGGCGATGCGCTGCTGGGATTTGCGCTGTTCGACCTCAGCCAGACGAACGTGCCGCGCTATGCCACGGTCGGGGGCATTCCCGCCTACTGGCAGATCGGCCGGATCGACGTGAAGGGGGCCGAGATCGAGGGGCGGGTCGCGATGAACGACAACCTGAACCTCAACTTCGCCTATGCCTACTGGGATGCCGAGATCGTCAATGGCGACTATCCCGGCAATCGCCCGCTGCTGACGCCGAAACATACCGCGTCGGTCTGGGCGGATTACACCTTTGACCAGGGCAGTCTTGCCGGGCTGCGGATCGGCGGCGGCGCGCGCCTGCTGGGCGAGCGCTATTCCGACGATGCCAATACCGTGCGCATCGGGTCGTCCGTCGTCTTCGACATCATGGCAAGCTATCAGATCGCCGAGAACACCGAGCTTGGGGTAAACGTCTCGAACCTGTTCGACCGCCAGTATGTCGCCTCCTACAACTTCACCAATACGGCGATCTATTATGGCGACGAACGCACCATCCGCGCGACCCTGCGCCACAGCTGGTAAGCCCCGGATGACACCTCGCACGCGGTGTTGGGGCGCCCCCGTCGCGCCTCCGCGCGGCAGGAGGCAGGGATGACCCATCACGCCGCCCACCACGCATTGGCCCGGCTGGACCTGCCCTATCCGCTGGTGCGCGACTGGCTGGTCGCCGCCCCGGTGTTCGAGGGGCGCGGCCGGGTCGAGCCGGATGGCAGCCTGGCGCTGGTCTTCGGCACCGGCACGCTGGCCGTCGCGGCGGCGGGCGACGGCACCACCCTGACCCTCGGCAGCCCCGACGAGGCCAGCCTTCAGGCCCTGCGCGACTTCATCGCCGAAGAGGCTGACGAGGCCGGGGTCATTCCACTGTGGCAGGACAGCGCCCGCCGGGGCCGGCCCGCGAACCTCTGCCTCGCCCGAGTGGAGCGGGTCGAGAGCCTCAGCCCCGCCTTCCGCCGGATCTGGCTGGCCGGGCCGGATCTGGCGCGGCTGATGCGGGGCGGGCTGCATTTCCGCCTGCTGCTTGGCCCCGAGGGTGCGGCCTGGCCGGATCTGGACGACAGGGGCCTGACCCGCTGGCCGGGCGGGCAGCAGGCCTGGCATCGCCCCGTCTACACCATCCGCGACATCCGGGGCGAGGGTCGGGACACCCGCATCGCGCTGGACGTGTTCCTGCATGACGGCGGGCGCGTCAGCCTCTGGTCCGAACGCCTGACACCGGGGGACGAGGTGGCCCTGATGGGGCCGTCGGGCGGCGACATTCCCGCCGGGCCGGGGGGCCTTGCGCCCTGGTTCGGGCTGTTCGGTGACGAAACCGCGCTTCCCGCCATTGCGCGCATCCTTGCGGCCCTGCCCACGGATGCGCGCGGATGCGCCGTGGTGCTGGTGCCCTCGCCCGCGGATGCGCAGGTGCTGGCCCATCCGCCCGGCATCCGCCTCGACTGGCTGTTCCGCGGGGCCGACGGCGACCAGGCGCTGCTGACCGCCCTGCGCGCCCGGACCCTGCCGCAGACGGGCTGCTTCGTCTTCTTCGCCGCGGGGGGGCAGGAAACCGCAGCCGCCCGCCGGCATCTGGATGCGGCCGGGCTGGGCAAGGCGGACTACTGGGCGCAGGCCTACTGGCACTGACCCGTGCCCGCATGACCGCCAGACGCGAAGGGAACTGGCGGTCTTCCACCGACGGGTGCTAGGCTCCGCGCCGGAAGCCGCGGCCATCGCCGCGGCCAATCTGCGGGAGAACCTGAATGTACAGCCACATCCTCATTTCCACGGACGGCTCCGAGGTCGCGGCCAAGGGCGTCGATCATGGCCTGACGCTGGCCAAGGCGCTCGGGTCCAGGGTCACGATCATCACCGTCACCGAAAGCTTTCCCATCTATGCCGGAACCGTGGGCGATGCCTGGGTCGCAGGCCCGGCCGAGATCGACGCCTATGACGAACGGCAAAAGGAATATGCCGCCGACGTGCTGAAGGCCGCCAAGGCCGCCGCCGACAAGATCGGCGTCACGGCCGAGCTTGTGCATGTGCCCAATGCGCGCGCCGCCGATGCCATCGTCGACACCGCGAAAAGCCGCGACTGCAACCTGATCGCCATGTCCTCGCACGGGCGGCGCGGCCTGGGGCGCCTGCTTCTGGGCAGCCAGACGGCCGAGGTTCTGGCTCACAGCCCGGTTCCCGTGCTGGTCGTGCGCTAGGGGCGTTCAGGCCACGATCATCCGCGGCCCCGGTCCGGGCGGCAGAACCCGCCCGACCACCGCCGCCGCGTCGAATCCGTGGCGGGCGAAACAGTCCAGCACCGCCCCCGCGCTGTCGGGCGCACAGGCCACCAACAGCCCGCCCGAAGTCTGCGGATCGGTCAGAAGCGCCCGGCTTTCGGCCGGAAAACCGGGCGGCAGCCCGATCTCCGCGCCATAGCTTGCCCAGTTGCGTCCCGAGGCGCCGGTCACCACCCCCCGCGCCGCCAGATCGCCCACATCCTGCAACACAGGCACGGCGGACCAGTCGATCCGCACCGGACACCCCGCCCCCCGCGCCATTTCCAGCGCGTGCCCGCCCAGGCCGAACCCCGTGACATCGGTCATCGCATGAACGCCGGGCAGGCGGGCAAGCTCCGGTCCCGGCGTGTTCAGCCGCGTGGTCGTGGCGATCATCCGCGCATAGCCCCCGGCGTCCAGCACCCCCTTCTTCAGCGCCGCCGACAGGATGCCGACGCCAAGCGGCTTGCCCAGGATCAGCAGGTCGCCCGGCCGCGCATCGGCGTTGCGCTTCAGATGCGCAGGGTCGACCAGGCCAAGCGCGACAAGGCCATAGATCGGCTCGACCGAATCGATCGTATGCCCGCCCGCCACCGGAATGCCCGCCTCGCGGCAGACCGCCGCCCCGCCTTCCAGAATCTTGCCGATGGTGGCGACCGACAGCACGTTGACCGGCATCCCCACCAGCGCCAGCGCCATGATCGGCGTGCCGCCCATGGCATAGACATCGCTGATGGCATTCGTCGCGGCGATGCGGCCGAAATCGGCGGGATCGTCGACGATCGGCATGAAGAAATCGGTCGTCGCGACCAGCGCCTGCCGGTCGTTCAGCCGCCACACCGCCGCATCGTCCGAGGTCTCGATCCCCACCAGCAGCTCTTCGGGCACGGGCAGCGCCGCCGTGCCGCGCAGGATGCCCGACAGCACGCCGGGCGCGATCTTGCAGCCGCATCCGCCGCCATGCGACAGCGAGGTCAGCCGCGGCTCCTCCGTCTCGGGGGTCGGGCGGGGGTCGGGGTTATCCATGCGGGCATCCTCCGGCGCGGGGCGGGTTCGCGGATCAGCCTACACCCGGCGCGCCGCCCAAGGCCAGCCATCGCGAGGGGCCGTCCCCCTGCCCTATTTCAGCCCGGTCTTCTCCAGCAGGCCCCGCCGCTTTGCCTCGTAGTAATAGCCGTTGGCATACCATTTCTCGGCCCGCGCCTCGGACCCGTCGGAAACCAGCCAGGCCCCGCGCAGATACTTGCCCGCGTATTTCAGGTTGGTTTCCGCATCCAGCAGATCCGCCGGCTGGCCGGTAAAGCCCATGGTGCGCGCGGTCTGCGGGTGGATCTGCAACAGCCCGTAATAAGGCCCGTTCCGCGCCGCCGGATTATATCCGCTTTCCCGGCGGATCATCCGGTGCAGCAGGCTTTCGGGCATGTCGTATTCGCGCGCATACCGCCCGATCAGCGCATTCATTTCCGGCGTGTTGCCGGATGCGACAAAGCTGCGGCTGGCGGCGGGTGGCGCCCGGCGGGCGCAGGCGGCGGTCGAGGCCAGGGCGGCAAGCCCAAGTCCCAGCGACAGGACCGCGCGGCGCGAAACGTCAAAGGTCATGATTTCCCCGAAAGCGATGACGCCCCCGTGATAGCGCCGGGACGCCCCGCCGCCTAGCCCCCGCCCCGCGCCGCGCGAAAACCCGCCGCAGATGCGCGCGGGCGGGCGTCAAGGCTTTGTCACTTTCCTGTGCGATGCCTGCGACCAGATGACCGCCCGGTATCCGCAATAGATCGCGGGGCTTGCCAGATGCGGGACGCCAGATATAGTCGGGTCAATCGGGGTGCGCCCCCCGCGCACGCCGAATTGCCCGACCGGAACAGGGACGGAGCCTTCGACGGAATGGATGGTGACTTCAGGACGACTTTTGTGCGCGACCCGGCGGCGCTGCGCCATTATCCGGCGCTGGTGCTGAACGCGGATTTCCGGCCGCTTTCCTATTACCCCCTCTCGCTCTGGCCCTGGCAAGAGGCGATCAAGGCCGCCTTCCTTGACCGGGTGGATATCGTGGCCGAATACGATCATGTCGTGCGAAGCCAGCGAAGGGAGATACGCATCCCCTCGGTGGTGGTGCTGAAGGAATTCGTCCGACCCCAGAAGCGCGTGGCCTTCACGCGCTTCAATCTTTTCCTGCGGGACGAATTCTGCTGCCAGTATTGCGGCAGCCGGGGCGACCTGACCTTCGATCACGTCCTGCCCCGGTCGCGCGGCGGGATCACCAGCTGGGAAAACGTGGTGGCCGCCTGTTCGCCCTGCAACCTGCGCAAGGGGTCCAAGACGCTGCGCCAGGTCGGAATGCGCCTGAGGCGCGCGCCCCGCCGCCCCACGGCCGAGGAAATGCACGCCCATGGCCGCCGGTTCCCGCCGAACCACCTGCATGAAAGCTGGCTCGACTATCTGTATTGGGACAGCGAACTGGAAGAGTGAGGTTTGACCCGCGCGGGTCATCGGCCTATCTGGTCAACCAGCGAAACCCAGAGGGCGCAGGATGGCCGGACCAGTCAAGCAGGTGATTTGCATCAACTGGGGCACCAAGTTCGGGCCGCGCTATATCAACCGGCTTTATGCCATGGTGGCGCGCAACATCACGCCGCCCTTCACCTTCACCTGCTTCACCGACAGCCGTGACGGCATCCGACCTGAGGTGAATTGCCAGGATCTGCCCCCGATGGGCGCCGAAATGCCCAAGCGGACCAAGGGCAAATGGCCGAAATCCCGGCTGTGGGGCGAAAAGCTGGGCGATCTGGCCGGGCCGGTGCTGTTTCTGGACCTCGATCTGGTGATCGTGGGCAGCCTGGACGACTTCTTCACCTGGGGCGACCCGGACGAGGTGATCCTGGCCCGCAACGCCGCCAAACCGTTCGAGAGGGTGGGCCAGACCTCGGTCTACCGGATGCCGGTGGGCAAGCTGAAACCGCTGCAGGACAGGTTCCGCGCCGATCCGCAGGGGGTGGCCGACGAATACCGCTATGAACAGCGGTTCGTCACCCGCAACGCGCCGGGGGGCGTAAAGCTGTTTCCCAAACGCTGGGTCGTGCATTTCCGCTATCAGTGCATGCCCGCGATTCCACTGAACTATTTCATCCCGGCCCGCCTGCCGGCCGATGCCCGCATCGTCATCTTTCCGGGCGGCGTCCTGCCCGAACATGCCATCGCCGGCGGCTGGGTCGGGTTCGAGGGGCAAGGGCCATGGGATCACATCCGCGGCGTGTTCGGCGACCGCAAGGGCGAAAAGCCCCTGCGCTATCTGCGCCATTACATGAGGCCGGTGCCCTGGGTCGCCGACCACTGGCGCGAATGACCGCCGCCCTGCGGCATCGCGCTTGCCCGACCCGTCAGGCCTGCTAGACTCGGCTTCGCCAACGGGGTATCACCGTTTACGTTAGCGCTAACAGACCCCAGTGGGCACAGCAGCGAGGGATACGATGGCATCTCGCGTCATTCCGGTCGACCCTTTCGACCTGGTGATTTTCGGCGGCACGGGCGATCTTGCCCGGCGCAAGATCCTGCCCGGCCTTTACCGGCGGTTTGCGGCGGGCCAGATGATCGGCGGCAGCCGGATCATCGGCGCGGCGCGGTCGGACATGGACGATGCCGGCTTTCGCGCCATGGTCGAGGGCGCGGTGCGCGAATTCATCCCGGCCAAATACCTGGACGATGCGATCCTGGCCGATTTCCTGACCCATGTGCATTACGTCGCCATCGACGCCAAGGGCACGGCGGGCTGGAAAGAGCTGAAGAAACTGATGCGCCCGGGCTTTGTGCGGGCCTTTTACTTCTCGGTTGCGCCGGCGCTGTTCGGCGACATCGCGGAACGGCTGCATTCCAACGACATCGCCGACGCGCAAAGCCGGATCGTGGTGGAAAAGCCCTTCGGCCGCGATCTGGCATCGGCCCGCGCGCTGAACGCCACGCTGGCCGCGCATTTCGACGAGGGGCAGATCTACCGGATCGACCACTACCTCGGGAAAGAGACGGTCCAGAACCTGATGGCCGTTCGATTCGCCAACCTGCTGTTTGAACCGCTGTGGAAGGCCGAATACATCGACCATGTGCAGATCACCGTGGCCGAGACGGTGGGCGTGAACGGCCGCGGCGCCTATTACGACAAGTCGGGCGCCATGCGGGACATGGTTCAGAACCATATGATGCAGCTTCTGTGCCTCATCGCGATGGAGCCGCCCTATCACTTCGACCCCAATGCCGTGCGCGACGAAAAGCTGAAGGTGATCCGCGCGCTGGACCCGGTTCGCCCCGAAGACATCGTGCGCGGCCAGTATCTGGCCGGCGGCGGTCAGGGCAGCTATGTGCAGGATGCCGAAAACCCGCAGTCGCATACCGAAAGCTATATCGCGCTGAAGGTGTCGCTGTCGAACTGGCGCTGGAAGGGCACGCCCTTTTACCTGCGCACGGGCAAGCGTCTGCGCGCGCGCGAATCCGAAATCGCCATCACCTTCCGCGAGCCGCCGCATTCCATCTTTGACGATGCAAGCGGCTGGAAGGAAAACGTGCTGGTGATCCGCCTGCAACCGAACGAGGGCATGAACCTGATGGTCATGATCAAGGAACCCGGTCCGGGCGGGATGCGCCTGACGCAGGTGCCGCTGGACATGACCTTTGCCGAGGCCCTGGGGCCGGAGGCCGAGGATGTGCCCGACGCCTATGAACGGCTGATCATGGATGTGATCCGCGGCAACCAGACGCTGTTCATGCGCGGCGACGAGGTCGAGGCCGCCTGGGCCTGGACCGATCCGATCATTGCCGGGTGGGAGGCGCGCGGCGATCGCCCACAGGGCTATGACCCCGGATCTTCCGGCCCGGACGATGCGCTGATGCTGATGCACAAGGATGGCCGCCGCTGGCGGGAGATTCGCGAATGAACATTCAGGAATACCCGGATCGCGAGTTTCTGTTCCTGTCGCTGTCCGACCGGATCGCCGGGGAACTGGGCGATTTCCTTCGGCGCGAGGGGCGGGCCTCGCTTTCGGTGCCGGGGGGCACCACGCCGGGGCCGATCTTCGACAATCTGTCGGGCGTGGCGCTGGATTGGGAAAACGTGGCCGTCATCCTGAACGACGAACGCTGGGTGCCCGAGGACAATCCCCGCTCGAACACCCGGCTGGTCAAGGACCGGCTACTGCGCGGGCGGGCGGCGGCGGCGCAGCTGGTGCCGCTTTACGTCCCGGCCGATTCCCCCGAACAGGTGATCGAGACTCTGGCCGCCGGGGTGGCGCCGCATCTGCCGCTTTCCGTGCTGCTTCTGGGCATGGGCGAGGATATGCACACTGCCAGCCTGTTCCCCGGCGCCGACCATCTGGCCAGCGCGTTGGCGGGCGATGCGCCGGTGCTGATGGCGCTCCGGGCCGAGGCGGCGGGCGAGCCGCGCATCACCCTGACCGCGCCGGTGCTGCAAGGCGCGATGAACATCCACGTCCTGATCACCGGGGCGGCCAAGCGCGAGGCGCTGGACCGCGCCCTGAAACTGCCCGAGATCGAGGCGCCGATCCGCACCGTTCTCGACAATGCCACCGTTCACTGGGCCGAATGATGACCGACACACTCTGGGCCGCTCTGGCCGACCGCCATGCCGCGACGAAAGACCGCCGCATCCTGACACTGTTCGACGATCCCGCGCGGGCGGGGGATTTTTCGGTTCAGGCGGACGGGCTGCTGCTGGATTATTCCAAGACGAACATCTGTTCGCAAACCCGCGTGACACTGCTGGCGCTGGCCGAGGGCACCGGGGTGGCCGCCAAGCGCGACGCGATGTTCGCGGGGGCACGGATCAACGAAACCGAAGGCCGCGCGGTCCTGCACACCGCGCTCCGCGCCGGGCCGGATGCGGTGGTCCGCGTCGACGGCCAGGATGTCCTGCCCGAGGTGCGCGCCACCCGCGCCCGGATGCACGCCTTTGCCGATGACGTGCGGCAGGGCCGCTTCACCGGGCAGGGCGGGCGGATCACCGATGTGGTCAATATCGGCATCGGCGGGTCTGATCTTGGCCCGGTGATGGCGACGCTGGCGCTCGCCCCGTTCCACGACGGGCCGCGGGTGCATTACGTCTCGAACGTCGATGGCGCGCATGTGCATGACGTGCTTGCGCCGCTGAACCCCGAAACCACGCTGGTCATCGTCGCCTCGAAAACCTTCACCACCGTCGAGACGATGACCAACGCCGAAACCGCCAAACGCTGGATGGCGGCCAAGGTCGCCAATCCGCCCGCGCAATTCGCCGCCGTCTCGACCGCCGCCGACAAGACTGCAGCCTTTGGCATCGACGCCGCCCGCGTCTTCGGGTTCGAGGATTGGGTCGGCGGGCGCTATTCGATGTGGGGTCCGATTGGCCTTGCCGTCGACATCGCCGTGGGGCCGGACAACTTCGACGCCTTCCTTGCCGGCGGCCGCGCGATGGACGACCATTTCCGCACCGCGCCCTTTGCCGAAAACCTGCCGGTCCTGCTGGCCCTGGTCGGCGTCTGGCACAACCAGATCTGCGGTTACGCCACCCGCGCCGTCCTTCCCTACGAACAGCGCCTGCTGCGCCTGCCCGCCTACCTCCAACAACTGGAAATGGAGAGCAACGGCAAAAGCGTGGCGATGGATGGCACCGACCTGCCCGTCAACTCCGGCCCGGTGGTCTGGGGCGAACCCGGCACCAACGGCCAGCACGCCTTCTACCAACTGATCCATCAGGGCACCCGCGTCATCCCGTGCGAATTTCTTGTGGGCCGCGAGGGGTTCGAGTCCGACCTCGCCCACCAGCACACGCTGCTCGTCGCCAACTGCCTCGCCCAGTCCGAGGCGCTGATGCGCGGCCGCTCGCTGGATCAGGCCACGGCGCTCATGGCGAAAAAGGGCCTGACCGGCGCCGAACTCGACCGCCAGGCCCGCCACCGCGTCTTTCCCGGCAACCGCCCCTCCACGACGCTGGCCTATCCGAAGCTGACCCCCTTCGTCCTCGGCCAGATCATCGCGCTCTACGAACACCGGGTCTTTGTCGAGGGCGCGATCCTCGGCATCAACTCCTATGACCAGTGGGGGGTGGAACTGGGCAAGGAACTGGCGCTCGCCCTGCAACCGATCCTCGAAGGCCGCGAAACCGCCGCCGCCAAGGACGGCTCCACGCAGGCGCTCGTCGTCTTCCTGAAACCCTGACCCCCTCTTTCTGGATGAAAATATCCTCGGGGGGTGAATTGGCTTGAAAAGCCAAGAGGGGGGCAGACAGCCCCCCTCCCTTCGCCTCAGACCGAACCGGCCAGTGTCATTTCAGCGCCGCGGTGACGATCACCTCGACCAGATAGTCCGGCGTCGCCAGCTTCGCCTCGCCCGTCGCGCGGGCGGGGGTGTGGCCCTGCGGCACCCATTTGTCCCAGACGGCGTTCATTTCGGCAAAGCTCGCCATGTCGGCCAGCCAGATCTGCGCCGACAGGATGCGGGTCTTGTCGGTGCCCAGATCGGCCAGGATGCGATCCACCTCGGCCAGGCAGTCGGCGGTCTGCTCGGCCACCGATTTTCCCGGCGTGCCGACCTGACCGGCCAGCCAGGCGATACCGTTATAGGCGACCGCCTCGCTCATCCGGGGGCCGGTGCCGAAACGCTTGATCTCGCTGCTCATGAAATTCTCCTGCGGACTGTTCTGCCGGAATTGCTAGCCGCTCTGCCCCGCGATGAAAAGCCCGGCCGGCACCCGGCGCGGCCCGCCGGAAACGAAAAGACGGCGATACCCCAGGTATCGCCGCCCTTTCGTAGGGGAAAACTGTTTTATTTCAATGTTCTGATCTAGGCATTGGGGACTGTTGATGTTCTACCCCGCCGCCGCGCGGCCCGCATACCCTGTTTGCGGTATGAGGATGCTCTTTCTCCCCATCCCCACCATTTTCCCTGCCCGGCCCCCCCTAGCCCTCGCGGGCGGGGTCGAACCGCAGCAGCCGCAGCGCGTTCAGCGTGACCAGAACCGTCGCCCCCGTATCGGCCAGAATCGCGATCCAGAGGCCCGTAATCCCCAGGATCGAGGTCACAAGGAACACCGCCTTCAGCCCAAGCGCCAGGGTGACGTTCTGCCGGATATTGCCCATGGCCGCCCGCGCCAGCCGGATCAGCGCGGGCACATCCGCCACGCGGTCGCGCAGGATCGCCGCATCCGCCGTCTCCAGCGCGACATCGGTGCCCGACCCCATCGCGACCCCCACCCCTGCCTGCTTCAGGGCGGGCGCGTCGTTGATGCCGTCGCCGATCATCATGACGCCGCCGCCCTGCCCCATCTCGCGGATCGCGCCCAGCTTGTCCTCGGGCAGCATTTCCGCCCGGAACTCCATCCCCAGCCCCCCGGCGATGGCCGCTGCCGTGCGGGGATTGTCGCCGGTCAGCATCACCGGCGCGATGCCCAGCCCGCGCAACTGCCGCATCGCCTCGGCCGCATCGGCGCGCGGCTCGTCCCGCAGCGCGATCAGCGCCAGCGGCCCGCCCTCGCGAAAGACGGCCACGACGGTCTTTCCCTCGGCCTCCAGCGCCGCGGCCCGGTCGGCCCCTGTCGGGGCGATTCCCCCCGCCCCGGCGGCATGGCGGGGCGAGGCGACGGTGGCCAGCGCCCCGTCCACCAGCGCCTCGGCCCCCTTGCCCGGCAGCACCCGCGCCTGCGACGACGGCCGCGCCCGGATGCCCTGCGCTTCGGCATGGCGCAGGATCGCCTGGGCCAGCGGATGGCTCGACCCCGCCTCCACCGCCGCCGCCACGGCCAGCGCCTCGGCCCCGGTGACACCGGGCGCCGGGATGATGTCGGTCACGCGCGGCTTGCCATGGGTCAGGGTGCCGGTCTTGTCAAAGGCGATGTGGCGCACGCCCGCCGCCGCTTCGATCACCGCGCCGCCCTTCATCAACAGGCCGCGCCGCGCCCCCGCCGACAGCGCCGATGTGATCGAGGCCGGAACCGAGATCACCAGCGCGCAGGGACACCCGATCAGCAGCAGCGCAAGGCCGCGATAGATCCAGGTGTTCCACTCCGCCCCCGTCAGAACCGGCGGCACCACGACGACCAGCGCCGCCAGCCCCACGATGGCGGGCATATACCACCGGCTGAAGCGGTCGATGAACCGCTCGGTCGGGGCGCGCGCCTCCTCGGCCTCTTCCACCAGCCGGATGATGCGCGAAATGGTATTGTCCGCGGCCGCGCGGCTGACCGCCACGCGCAGCGCCGCCTCGGTGTTGATCGAACCCGCAACCACCGCCTCGCCCGGCCCGCGGGCAATCGGCACGCTTTCGCCCGTGACCGGGCTTTCGTCGATGCCCGATATACCTTCGACGATCTCTCCATCGGCGGGAATGCGGTCTCCGGGGCGGACCAGCACCGTCTGCCCGACCTCCAGCGCCGCGGCGGGCACTTCGCGCAGGCCATCCGCGGTTTCCAGCAGCGCCGTCCGCGGCACCAGCGCCGAAAGCGCGCGGATGCCATCGCGCGCACGGCTGGCAGCCACGCCCTCCAGCACCTCGCCCACGGCGAACAGGAACACGACCAGCGCCGCCTCCCCCGCCGCGCCGATGACGATCGCCCCGATGGCAGCGATCGTCATCAGGCTTTCGATGGTAAAAGGCTGTCCCATGCGCAGCGCCGCCAGCGCCCGCCGCGCCACCGGGATCAGCCCCACCAGACAGGCCACCACAAAGGCCCAGTGCCCGGCCCGGCCCGGCGCCAGCAGCTCGATCCCCCAGGCCAGGGCCAGCAGGAGGCCGGTGCCCGTCACCAGCCGCCCCTTGCCGGTCAGATACCAGGGCTTGCCCCGGTCGGCCGGGTCGTCATGCACATGGCCCGCGTGTCGGGACCCTGCGTCAGAGGGGTCGTGCCCCGCATGGTCGTCGTGGTCATGCCCGCTGCATTCCCCGCCGCAGCCATGCCCCTGGCTTTCGGCGGCCGGGCTGTCCCCGCCCTGCCCCCGCGCCGCGATGCCATAGCCCAGGCGGCGCACCACATCCTCGATCTCGCCGGGCTGCGCCGCCCCCGGCTCCAGCCGCAGCGACAGCTTTTCCGACATCAGCGCGACCGAAACCTCGCTGACCCCCGGCAGGCGCGCAACCGCCCGTGTCACCTTCGTGGTGCAGGCCGCGCAATCCATGCCGCTGACCGTCCATTCCCGCCGCGTGCCGTCCATCTGCCATTCCTTTCGGCCGGGGGGGTCAGACCTGACTCTCCCCATCGAATCGGATATATAGGACCTCTAGCAACTAGAGGTTCAACGGGTTTCCCATGCTTTCCATCGGAAAACTTGGCGTCGCGGCCGGGGTAAAGGTGCCGACGATCCGCTACTACGAACAGATCGGCCTGCTGCACCGCGCCGGGCGCAGTTCTGGCAACCAAAGGCTGTATGACGATGCCGACCTCGACCGGCTGCGTTTCATCCGCCACGCGCGCGAACTCGGCTTTCCGCTGGATGCGATCCGCGAGCTGCTCGGCCTGTCGGATCGGCCCGATACGCCCTGCGATGCGGCCGATGCCATCGCCCGGCGGCAACTGGCCGCCGTCCGCGACCGGATCGCCCGACTTCAGGCGCTTCAGACCGAACTGGAACGGATGGTCGCCCAATGCGCCCATGGCACGGTCGCCGACTGCCGGGTGATCCAGGTGCTGGGCGACCACGACCTCTGCCTGCATTCACGGCACGAGGGCTGATCCCCTACCCCACCTCGATCCCGTCAAAGGCACCGGGCGACATGTCCTGCCAGAAGGCGGCAATCGCCTCGGCGTTCAGCGCCGACATCCAGCCGTGGCGGTCGAAATCGTCGCGCGCCGCACCTTCCAGCCGCGCCATGAACAGCCGCCGGTCGGCATCGCGCTGCGTCGGCGTGCGCGCCGCCGCCAGATCGCGGATCCGCTCCAGCCGGCGGGCGCGGGGCGACAGGGGGGCCGCGGGGTTTCGCGGCGAAACCGTCGCCGTGCCTGCGGTTGCGGCGCCGGGGGCCGTATCCTCGCGCAGGACCTTGGCCAGATAGCCCGCGGCATTGCGCACCCCCTCCTGCCCGGCCACATAGTCCAGCTTCTGGCGCACCAGCGCCTCGCCATGTTCGGTCATCCACTGACGCGCCAGACGGTCCGAAACCCCAAGCGCCCGCAGCCGGGCATAGACGTCGGAATTGCGCAGCCCCTCGCCATCGTCGAAATCCAGGATCGAAAGCTGCGGGTTCTCGGCGATCAGGAACCGGATTTCCGTCACCTGGCGGCCCATCTTGCGCACCTCGGGCGTGACCAGGATGTTCGAGGTCCGGTTCACCTCGGCCACGGCGGGCTTGATGATCTTGGCGTTCAGATGCTTGAACTCGTCATAATAAGGGCTGTCGGCCACGCCCATCAGCCGCCGGAACAGCTCGATCGTCCACCATCCGGTCGACCCCGTCCGCACGAAGCGATAGCAGTTCTCGTAAAGCGCCAGCGCGTGACCCGAGGTAAAGCGCCGCTGGATGTTCAGGTTGATCAGGGCAAAGACCTTGGGGTCGTGCAGCTTTTCCGCCAGCGCCGGCGAATAGGCGTATTCGCACACGCCCCCCTTCAGCCGGGCATAGGCAAGCAGCGCCGAAACCCCCCATTCCTGCCGTCCCTCGGCATCCAGCATGTCCCATTCCGCCACCGTCTCGGCCAGCCCCTTGAGCGAGGCCTTCAGCGTGTCGATGTCGTTGGAGTTGTAGCCGATCATCAGGCACAGCGTCCGCGCGTCGATCTGGTGCCGCGCAGCCGAGGTCAGCGTGTCATATGCATTCAGCAACAGCACGTTCGACAGCTTGCGCTGCAACAGCGTCAGCTTGCCCGAGACGTGGATCGCCGCCACATGCTTCTTGACCGCCCCGCGCCGCAACGGCCCGGTCAGAAGCTCGCGCGGAATGTCATCGGAACCCGTGTCGCCCCTGCTCATCTCGCCCCTTCCTGCCCGGTCCGATTCGCGCGGCCGGGCCTGTCGTTTCCGGCATCTTCGGCCAAAAGGTATCCACAGGCAATATGCCTTCGGGAACCTGTCGGGCCGCCCCGCAAACGGGAACCTGTGGCCAGGGCCCTGCTCCAAAGGTTCCCGTTTGCGGGAGCGTGGGGTCTCCGAACCGGGGCAGCGGGACCGCCTTTCCCGGTTCGGTGCCAAAACCCGCTGTCATAGAGCCTGAAATGTCGGCTTTCCCCGCGAATCGGCGCCTTTGCCCCCGAATCCGGCCACCGCTCGTCCCGGAATCGGATACCTTTCCGCCCGAATGCGGATACCGTTCCCCGCTTATCCTAATGAATTTACTACATAATCCTGAGACAAAGCTTCTAAAGACTCTCAAGAACATCCAAACAGATGCGCTGTCAGATGTCGATTTTCCGGTTTTTCAGGCAAAACGGCCGGAAGCGATTCACATCACATCTGCCATGTGCCATAGTTCTGCGAACATCGCACCAACTCGCGGACATCTTCCCCAGAATGGCACAGAAACCCGGTATCCCCAGCAAGGCCGATCTGCCTCCCTATTTCAACATTGATCCGGCCCAGGCGGCAAGCAAACTGTCACAGCCGATCGACACCGCGCGCTTTGCCAAGGCCGCCGCCTTTGCCGCCCGCGGGCGGGACGATCTGGCACGCCGGGGCTATGCGCCCGATGGCAAGAAACGGCTGCGCAAGTTTTCCACCTGGGAAGTCTGCAAGTATCTGATCCCGGTGAACCCCGCGCATCTGCGCCGTGTGCTGCGGCTGAACCCCGATCTGCCGCAGGGCGAGGGCGAGGCGGGCTCGAAATGGTTCACCCTGGACGAGATTCTGACCCTGCGCGACCATTTTGCCGAGGAAGGCGCCAAGGACCGCGAATATCGCGCCTGGCGGCCCGAGGGCCTGCCGGCCAAGGTTGTCGCGGTCGCGAATTTCAAGGGTGGCGTCGGCAAGACCTCGACCGCGGCGCATCTGGCGATGTCGGCGGCGCTGGACGGCTATCGGGTGCTGGTGATCGACCTCGACAGCCAGGGGTCGATGACCTCGATCATGGGCGGCAAGGTCGAAGACGAATGGCAGACGGTCTTTCCGCTGCTGGCGCGGGACTATGCGTTAAGGCTTCGGGAAGAAAACCGTGTGAGAGAGGCGGCGGGGCAGGCCCCGCTGCCCTTCGACGAAACCCTGACCGAGGCGCTGGCGGTTTCGCCGCGAAACCTGGTGCAAAAGACGCATTGGCCGAACATCGACCTGATCGGGGCGCAGCTGAACCTGTATTGGGCCGAATTCCAGGTGCCGGTCTGGCGGATGCAGCTGCGGAACTGGGCGCTGTGGGACGCGCTGAGCCACGCGCTGGAGGAGGGCGGGTTGCTGGACGATTACGACATCATCCTGCTGGATACGCCGCCCGCGCTTGGCTATCTGACGATCAATGCGCTGGCGGCGGCGGATATCCTGCTGGTGCCGCTGGGGGCCTCGTTCCTGGAATTCGATTCGACGGGGCGGTTCTTCGACATGATCTATTCCACCTTCGCCAGCATCGAAGAGGGCGAAAACCGCGTCCGCCGCGCCGATGGCCTGCCGGAGATGCGGTTTGAATGGGATGCGGTCCGGGCACTGGTCACGCGGTTCGACCCGGCGCAGCAGGCCGATCTGGGCAATGTGATCCAGGCCTATTTCGGCGATTTCATGACCACCTACCGGCAGGAAATGACGGTGATGGTGGGCCAGGCGGGCGAGCAGGTGTCGGGCATCTATGAAACCGATTACCGCGATTTCAATCGCGATACCTATGTGCGCGGGCGCGAGACCTTCGACCGGACCTGGGCCGAGGTGAAGGAAGTGATCCTGGGCACCTGGTGGCGCGACGCCCAGCTGGCAGGCAAGGAGGGCTGAACATGGCCAAACGCAGAAGTCTGGAGGTTCCGTCCTCGGACGATCTGAACCGGCTGGAGGAGGAGTTCCGCCGCGAGGCGGTGGCGCCGCGGTCGGCCTCGATCCCGATCGCGCAGGTCGCGGCCGAAACGGCCGCTGCCTTCGATCCACGCCCGGCCGAGGCGCGGGCCGAGGCTGCGCGCGACAGGACCGACGCGCAGGCCTTTCGCGAGGCGCAGGGCAGGGGGCTGGTCATGCTGGACCTGACCCTGGACGAGATCGACCCCGACGCGCTGGTGCGCGACCGGACGGTGATCGGGGCGGAGGAGCTGGAAGAGCTGAAAGCCTCCATCGCGCGCAACGGCCTGCGGCTGCCGGTCGAGGTGTTCCGGCGGGCCGAAGGGCAGGGGGCGGCCTATGGCCTGCTGTCGGGCTATCGCCGGCTGATGGCGGTGCGCGCGCTGCGCGACCTGACCCGCGACCCGCGCCATGACCGCATCAAGGCTGTGCTGCGCGAGCCCGAGGGGATGGGCGGTTCGTTCGCGGCGATGGTCGAGGAGAACGAGATCCGCGCCTCGTTGAGCCACTATGAACGCGGTCGCATCGCGGTGATCGCGGCGCAGCAGGGGGCTTTTGCGAATACCGAGGCGGCGGTCGATGCGCTGTTCCCGGTGGCGTCCAAGGCGAAACGGTCCAAGATCCGGTCCTTTGCCCTGATCTTCGAGGAATTGGGCGACCTGCTGAAATTCCCCGACCTGATCCGCGAGAAGGACGGGTTGCGGCTGGCGCAGGCACTGCGCGACCGGGGCGAGGGGGTGCTGCGCGACGAGCTGGCCAGCCGCGACCCGCAGGATGCCGAGGGCGAGGCGGCGCTGCTGGAGGAGGTGCTGAGCCGCTTGTCAGCGCCCCGGCCCGATCCCCGCAAGGGCGGGCGGCCGCGTCGCGAGGCCGGGCCAAGGGCGGAGCTGTCCACCGGCTATGTCCTGGAGGGGGAGCAGGATGCGAAGGGCTGGCTGATCCGTATCGGTGGCAAGCGGATGGTCGACAGGGAACTGGTCGAGACGCTGGTTCTGGAACTGCGACGGCTTCTGGACCGGGCTTAGGCGTCAAGATCCGCGATTTCGGGATAAAGGGGGCCGCTTTTCGCGGCCCTTTTCCTTTTATGTTTTATAATTCTGATAACTGCGACTTATCGTGGTATGTATATCACGCCGAGAAAGTATGTCTAGTGTTCATAACTGTCTATTTATGATCTCTATGATATGAAATAGCTATAAAATATGGAACATTCGCGCGCCGCGCGGTAAGAGGTGGCACGCTCTGGGGTCGGGTTGCGCGGAGCGATGCTCTGCCGCTGGTCAAACGCGCCTCATGGGCGGATCAGGACAAGAACAGCTTGGGGCGCGGGCGGGACGGATCGGGGCTTTGTTGTGCGTCCCCGTGAACGGACGGTGCGGCATCTGGTGGGGGCATGACCCTTCCGACCGCGTCGCGGCCCATCGGACTGACCCGAAACGCGGCGGCTTGTTTCGGCCGGCCGGGGCAACATCCCTGCATGTGCCGTTCATCGGCGCGCCGCGTGAAGACGATGGCGGCCCGATCGGGGTGGCCGACATGAAAGGCCTTCGCCGGATGGGGAGGGGCGGATCACCCGCAGCCGCATTTCGGTTCGCCGGGGGCAGGCGATTGTGTTACGCCGGTCGCGGCGAATGCCCGGATGGGGCGAAGGGCTGGAAAATCCTTGCCCCGGCCGTAACAATCCGGCGGGTGGCCCGAATGGACTTCCGACATGGCGGGGCGTGAAGAAGACTGGTCCGCGCTGATGCGGGCGGCCAATGCGGGCGATGGTCGCGCCTATGCGCGGCTGCTGCATGACATTGCGCCGGTCGTGCGCGGCATCGTCCGGTCGCGGGCCGCCGCATTTGCCCGTGATGCGCAGGAGGACATCGTGCAGGACGTTCTGCTGGCCATCCACCTCAAGCGGCAGACATGGCGGCCGGATTGCCCGGTGACGCCGTGGGTCTATGCCATCGCCCGCTACAAGGTGATCGACGCGCTGCGCGCAAGGGGCGCGCGGGTCCACCTGCCGATCGAGGATTTCGCCGAGATCCTGCCGGCCGAACCCGCCGCCGACCCGACCGAGCGGAGCGATGCGCTGAAGATCCTGGCCCAGCTCGACCCCCGGTCGGCCGGCCTGTTGCAGGCGGTGGGGCTGGATGGCGTGGACGCGACCGAGGCTGGCCGCCGGCTGGGGCTGAGCGAGGGCGCCGTGCGTGTCGCCCTGCATCGCGGGCTGAAACGCCTTGCGGAACTGAGGAACAGGCAGACGAGATGAAGACCGACGATCTGATCCGGGCGCTGGCCTCCGATCCGCTGCACGCCCCGTCGGCCGGGCGGCGCATGGCGCTGCTGCTGCCTGTCGCGCTGATGGGGGCGGGCGGGGCATTGCTGGGCGCCATAGGTCTCCGATCGGATCTGCTGGCGGCGCTGCTGACACCGATGACGGCGGTGAAATACCTGCTGCCGCTGATGCTGGGGGGCAGCGCGCTTTGGCTGGCCTTGCGGGCGGCGCATCCGGGGCAGGCGGTGGCTGCGCGCCGGCTTTGGGCTTTTGCCGCGGTTGCGGCGGGGGTCTTCGTCCTGCGGCTGGCGGCTACGGCTCCGGCAGACTGGGGGAGGGGGGTGATGGGCCATTCGGCGGCCTTTTGCGTGCCCGCCATCTGTCTGGCCTCGCTGGTGCCGCTGGGGGCGATGCTGATGGCGCTGCGCAACGGGGCCAGCCCCGCGCCGCGGCGCAGCGGGCTTCTGGCGGGGCTGGCGGTCGGGGGCTTCATGACCGCGATCTATGCGCTGCACTGCACCGAGGACGATCCGCTGTTCTTCGTCACCTGGTACGGGCTGGCCATCCTGATCGTTGCAGGGATCGGGGCGCTGGCGGGACAAAGGCTGTTGCGTTGGTAGATGCCGATGGGGGGCGTGTCACACCCCCCTTGGTCTGCCCCTGTCAGACGCGGGTATATTCCACCCCGCGCGCCAGCCAGCATCCCAGCGTCAGGCCCGCCACCCTGCCCGCATCGTCGCGGCGCAGGATCAGCGTCCAGTCGCCGGGGGCGGGGGCGTCCATCGACCGGCGGGTGGCGACGACCCAGACATCGCGGCCTGCGGGGGCCATCCGCTCCATCCGGCCGGTGCCGAGCAGGCCGGTGAACCGCGCGAAGGCTGCGCCGTCGCGGAAGGCGATCTCCATCTCTGCGCCCAGTTCGGCCGAGGTATAGCGCCCGGCAATCTCTGCCCCATCGGCGGCATCGAGACGGGGCAGGGGGGTCAGGGCGGGGGCGGTGTTGTCCTTGGCCCGGGTCATGGTCAGCGCCTTGCCCCCGCCGGCCAGCACGACGCCGGGCGCCCTCAGGCTGCCATCGGGCGCCAACGTGACCGTCTCGCCCCCGGTCGCATAGCGGAGCGTCGCGCTGCGTCGGGCGGAGTCGATCTGCACCAGCAAGCCGTCATCGGCCAGCCATTGCCCGTCCCACCCTTCGGGGATCGGGGCCGGTTCCGGTTTCGTCACACCAAGCGCCGCCTCGATCAGCGATTGGGCCGCGCCGAAGGTATCGCCTTCGTGGTTGAAGATCACCACCACCGACAGGCGGGCGTCGCGCGCGTTCAGCCGCTGTGCGCGGAACCCGCGCAAGGCGCCCGCATGGCCGATGAACCTGTGCGCGGCGATGTCGTGATGCGCCAGCCCATAGCCATAGGCGGCGGGCGTCCCGTCGGCAAAGACCGGCGGGGCCGAGGTGCGGCGGTAAAGCCCGCCCTCATCGTCGCGGGTGGCGTCGATCCACCGCTCATAGGCCAGCATGTCGTCCAGCGAGGCGGAAATGCCCGCGTCCCCGATCCAGAAGATCGCATTGTCGGCCGGAAAGAACCCGGTGGCATCGGTGCCTTCATACCCCACGACGCCATCTTCGGGGTGGCGGGTGTCGGCGGTCAGCACGGCGGTTTTCATCCCCGCCGGTTCCCAGACATGCCGGCGGTAAAGGTCGGCCAGCGGCTGCCCGGTTTCGCCCTCGATCAGTTCGGACAGGATGCGATAGTTGCAGTTGCAATAGGAATAGGCGGTTCCGGGCGGGAAATGCCCGGTTTTCATCCGCGCGATCAGGGGCAGCGCATCCTCGCGCCGGAATTCCTGCTCCGCCCTGGCGCCGTGCAGGATCGTCAGCGCCCAGTAATCGCGCAGGCCCGACTGGTTGTCGCAAAGCTGTCGCACGGTCGGCAGGGTGCCGGCAAATTCGGGCAGGAAGGCCGCGACCTTGCCATCCAGCCGGGCGGGATCGTCCACAGTGGCCAGCAGAACCTGACAGGTGAATTGCTTGGAGATGGAACAGATCGGCAGGCGCGTCGCCCGCGTCATCTCTTGCGCGGTGTCGAGGTTGGCATAGCCCCAGGCGCGGGCGGCGATCACCTTGCCGTCCTTGACCACGCCCGCCACCCCGCCGGGGCCGGGATGGTGGTTCGGCAGCGCATCCAGCGCGCGTTCCAGCGCGGTCAGGTTCAGATCGGTCATCGCATCGCTCCTGTCGGGAAAAGGGGGGCGGCGGCCCGGATCAGACCGCCGCCAGCGACCTCAGTTGGTCTTTTTCGTTTCTTCCAGCCAGAACCGGCCCAAGGGGTTCTGGCCGAAATTCTCCACCCCCTTGCGGGTCACGCTGATGTAGGGGCTGTAGTAGAGGTCGATCCAGTGGACATCGGCCTTGGCGGTCTTCTGGATCTCGGCATAGATCGCCTCGCGTTTCGCGGGGTCCATCTCCAGCCGGGCGTCGGCGACCAGTTTCTTGACCGTCTCGTTGTTGTAGCGGGTCATGTAGTTCATGTTCACGTCATGGCCCAGAACGAAGGTCGTCTTCTGGTCGGGGTCAAGGATGTCATTGGTCCAATACATCACCGACAGGTCGTATTCGCCGTTGATCAGCATGTCCCAGGTCTGACTCGGGTCCATCTTTTGCAGGTTCAGGGTGATGCCGACATTGCCCAGTTGCTGTTGCAGCAGGACGGCGATCTGTTCGTCGACCTCGTTCCCGGCGTTGACGACGTAGTTGAGCGCGATCGGCCCGACATTCGCCTCGGCCAGCAGGGCCTTGGCCTTTTCCGGGTCGAAGCCGCGCGCGCCGTTGGCGTCGGAATGGTAAAGCGCGCCTTTCGGAATGTAGGAATTCGCCACCTCGCCGATGCCGAAAGTCACGGTGTCGACGATGGCCTGCTTGTCGATGGCATAGTCGATCGCCTCGCGCACCTTGACGTTGTTCAGGGGCGCATGTTCCTGGTTCATCAGCAGATGATCCTCGCGCGTCGAGGGGTCGACCACGACATTCAGGTTCGCGTCCTTCTTGAGTTCCTCCACGCGCGAGAAGGGCACATAGATCGCGGCATCCAGTTCTCCGGCCTGGACGGCCAGCATCCGGGTGTTGTCGTCGGGGATCGAGATCCACTCCACCCCGTCAAGGCTGACCTTCGCGGCATCCCAGTATTCGGGGTTCTTCTTCAGGATCACGCGGTCGCCGCGGCGCCATTCCTCGACCGAGAATGCGCCGGACCCCACGGGTTTCTCGGCAAAAGCCTCTTCGCCCTTTTCCATCGCGGCCTTGGACACGATGGAGGCGCCGGGCATCGCCAGCGTCGACAGGAACGGCGCCGACGGGCCGGTCAGGGTGATGACCAGCGTTTTCGCATCGGGCGTCTGCATGTCCTTGATGATCTTGTAGCTGTCCGACCACAGCGACAGTTCGCTGTCGCGGATGCGGGTCAGCGAATAGGCCGCATCCTCGGCCGTGACGGGCGTGCCGTCCGAGAATTTGGCGTCGCGCAGATGGAAGGTATAGGTCAGCGCGTCGGGCGAGACCTCCCATTTCTCGGCGAGGCCCGGCACCAGTTCCTTGCCCGCGTTGTCGACGCGCACCAGCACGTCGAAGACGTTGGAAAACACCCAGAAGTCGATGTTCTGCGCCGTGGCGATGGGGTCGAAGGTCGAGGAATCCTCACGCCGGCCGATGGTCAGCACACCCTGCGCCTCGGCCACAGAGACGAGCGCGGTCATCATCGCAAGGCCCAGAAGGGTGGCCTTTGCCCAGTTCCTGATCATGTCGCATACTCCTGCTGGTTGGGGGAAGTGCCGCCGTTGATGGGGCGGTCGGGGTCGATGTCGGGGATCGCGGCGATCAGCGCCGCGGTATAGGGCATGGCGGGGGCGGAAAAGACGCGGGCCGAGGGGCCGTCCTCGACGATCTGGCCATGGTGCATGACCACCACCCGTTCACACAGGTTGCGCACGATGGCCAGATCATGGGCGATGAACACCAGCGTCAGCCCCGTGCGCCGCGTCAGGTCGCGGAACAGATCGACGATCTGCGCCTGTATCGTCACGTCCAGCGCGGCCACGCATTCGTCGGCGATGATCACCTGCGGGTTCACTGCCAGGGCGCGCGCGATCCCGGCGCGCTGGCACTGCCCGCCCGACAGGCTGCGCGGGCGGCGGCTGGCGAAGGCGCGGTCAAGGCCCACCATGTCCAGCAACGCCTCCACGCGGGCGGGAATCGCGGCGGGCGGGGTTTCACCCTGGGTCCGCAAGACCTCGGCCAGCGTCTGGCCGATGGTCAGGCGCGGGTTCAGCGAATTGAACGGATCCTGAAACACCATCGCGGCCCGGTGGCGCAGGTGTTTCAGCGTCTTTTCCCGGTCGCGCGTCAGGACATGGCCGTCGAAGGTCACATGGCCCGCCGTCGCCCGCGTCAGCCCCAGCATGGTGCGCGCCAGCGTCGATTTGCCCGACCCGCTTTCGCCGACGATGCCCACCGTCTCGCCCGGCCAGATCCGCAGCGACACGCCTTTCAGCGCGCGGAACGGCGGCCGTCTGGTCAGCAAGCCGCCGCCCGCGGGAAAGGCGACCTCCAGATCGTCGATTTCAAAGACGGGCTGGCGGTCGTGGGCATGGGGTTCCGGTGCCGCGCCCGCATGAGACAGCGACGGGTGCGAGGCGATCAGCGCCTGCGTATAGGGGTGTTGCGGCGCGGCCAGCAGGGCGCGCTTTTCCCCCTGTTCCACGATCTGGCCCGCCCGCATCACCGCGATGCGGTCGCAGGTCTGGGCCACCACCCCAAGGTCATGGGTGATCAGGATGATCGACAGGCCCCGGCGGTCGCGCAATTCCATCAGCAGGCGCAGGATCTGGGCCTGAATGGTCACGTCCAGCGCGGTGGTGGGTTCATCCGCGATCAGGATCTCGGGGTCGCAGGCCAGGGCGACGGCGATCATCGCCCGCTGCCGCATTCCCCCCGAAAGCTCATGCGCGAAACTGCGATAGGCGCGGGCCGGATCGGGGAACCCCACCTGCGCCAGCAGATCGGTCGCCGCCGCGCGCGCCGCAGGCCCGGCCAGCCCCTTGTGATGGGTCAGCCCCTCGGCAATCTGCTTGCCGATGGTCATCACCGGGTCCAGATGGCTGGTCGGGTTCTGGAAGATCATGCCGATGCGGGGGCCGCGGATACCCGCCATCGGAGTGCCCAGAATATCCTGCCCGTCCAGCGTGACGCCGCCGCCGGTCACATGCAGCCTTTTCGACGGCAAAAGCCCGATCACCGTGCGGCAGAGCAGGCTTTTCCCCGACCCGCTTTCGCCCACCAGCCCCAGGATCTCGCCCCGGTTCAGCGCGACCGAAACCCGGTCCAGCAGCAGGCGTTCCTCGGCCCCGTCGCGAAAGGCCACCGACAGATCGCGGATCGCCAGCTGCGCCGTCATTCCCGCACCCCCAGCAGATCGGCCAGCGCATCGCCGGTCAGCGAAAAGCCGAAGGCCAGCACCACGATGGCAAGGCCGGGGAAAAGGGTGATCCACCAGGCCTGGGTGATGAAGCCCTGCGCCTCGGCCACCATGACGCCCCATTCGGCGTTTGGCGGCTGCACCCCAAGGCCCAGATAGCTGATCGCCGCCCCGTTCAGCAGCACCAGCACCGCATCCGACATCACGAAGACCAGCGACCCGGCCAGCGCATTGGGCAGCAGGTGGCGGAACATGATCCGCGCCCGCGAAAAGCCCAGCGATTCCGCCGCCACCGCGAAATCCTGGGTTTTCAGCACCAGGATCTGCGCGCGGATCAGGCGCGCATAGCTGACCCATCCGACCAAAGCCATCGCGATGTAAAAGCTGGAAAGCCCGGGGCCAAGGATGGTGATGATCGACAGCATCAGCACCAGAAACGGAAAGGCCAGAACCACGTCGATCACCCGCATGAACAGCGCATCGACCCAGCCGCCGAAGAACCCGGCGACCGTGCCCGCCACCGTGCCGATGACAAAGGGAAAGACCACGCCGATCACCGCGATCTGAAGGTCGACGCGCGCGCCCCAGATCACCCGGCTGAGCACATCGCGGCCAAAGTTGTCGGTCCCGAAGGGATGCGCCCATGACGGGGGCAAGAGCTTTGCCCCCGTATCCTGAAAGATCGGATCATAGGGCGCGACCCACGGCGCCAGCACCGCCATCAGCACGAATGCGCCCAGAATGCCGATGCCCGCCGCAAGCATCGGCCGCCGCCCGAACAGCGCGCCCCAGCGGGGCAGGAACACAAGGCTTGCCCGTTGGGTCACAGCTTGATCCTCGGGTCCAGGGCCACGGTGATGATGTCGGCGGCAAAGTTGATCAGCACGGTCGCGACGGCAAAGGTCAGCGCCACGCCCTGCACCACCATGTAGTCGCGACTGAAGATGCCGCGCACCATCAGCTGTCCCAGCCCCGGCACGGCAAAGACGCTTTCCACCACCACCGTGCCGCCGATCAACCAGCCGATGTTGACCGCCAGCAGATTGACGGTGGGCACCATCGCATTCGGCACCACATGGCGCCAGAACACCACATTTTCCGGCATTCCCCGCGCGCGGGCGGCGGTGGCCACGTCCGAGGCCAGCCCCGCGATCATCCCCGCCCGCAGCGACCGCGTCAGCACCGCCGACAGCGACAGCGCGATGGTCAGCCCCGGCAGGATCAGATGCACCAGCTTGTCGCGCAGGGTTTCGCCGTAGCCCGACACCGGCAGCCAGTCCAGCCGGACGGAAAACAGCAGGATCAGCATCGCCCCCAGCCAGAAGGACGGAAACCCCAGCCCGGCGGTCGAGACCAGCCGCACGCCATGATCGACCACGCTGCCCTGCCGCCGGGCGGACAGCGCGGCGAAAGGCACGGCGATCAGCAGGGCCAGCAGCACCCCCATGGCGACCAGCGCCAGCGTCGGCTCTACCCGCGTGGCGATCAGGCGCAGCACGTCGATCTTGTAAAGCGTGGATTTCCCCATTTCGCCCGCGGCGAGGTTCTTCAGGAAATACAGGTATTGCGTCCACATCGGTTCATCCAGACCGTATTGCGCGCGGATATTGGCGATGGCCGAAGGCGTCGCCCGCGCGCCCAGCAGGATCCGCGCCGGATCGCCGGGGATCAGCCGCACCAGCACGAAGGTGATGACCGAAATGCCGAACAGCACCGGAACGAACTGGATCGGGCGGAACAGGATGAAGCGATAGCGGTGCATCGGTTCTCAGTATGATGGCGCGATTGCCGGGGGGAGGTTCGCGTCGGGACGAGGGCGGGACTGGCGGGAAATCACGCCGCAGTCTCCACCGGATTTTCCGGCGTCGCAACCAGATGCCCGCCGCCGATGTCGCGAAGATCGACGCGCACAGGCCCCTGTCCGGCGGGATGGATCGGGCTTGGCACCTCGCCCGACAGGCGTGCGGAAGGCGCGCGCCGATGGGTGGGGTCGGGCACCGGCACCGCCGCGATCAGGCGGCGGGTATAGGGGTGCTGCGGGTTGCCGAAGATCTGCGCCCGCGTGCCCGTCTCGACGATCTGGCCCAGATACATGACCCCCACGCGGTCGGCGATGTTTTCCACCACCGCCATGTCGTGGCTGATGAACAGGAAGGACAGGCCCAGATCGCGCTTCAACTCGGCCAGCAGCGACAGCACCCGCGCCTGAACCGAGACGTCCAGCGCCGAAACGCTTTCGTCGCAGATGATCAGCTTCGGCCGCAGGGCCAGCGCGCGGGCGATGCAGATCCGCTGCCGCTGACCGCCGGAAAATTCGTGCGGATAGCGATCCGCCGCATCGCGCGGCAGGCCCACGCGGTCGAACAGGTCGGTGACGCGGGCGCGGCGTTCGGCGGGGGTGCCGATGCCGTGGATGACCAGCGGCTCGGCCACCAGATCGCCCACCGTCATCCGCGGGTCGAGCGCGGCCATCGGGTCCTGAAACACCATCTGCACCTCGCGGCAGATCGCGCGCCGCCCCTGCGCCGTCAGGCCCGACAGCGCCTGACCCGCGACTTCGACATGGCCCTGATGCGGAACCAGACCGACCAGCGCGCGGGCGATGGTGGATTTGCCACAGCCGCTTTCGCCGACCAGTGCAAAGGTTTCGCCCGGCAGGATGTCGAGGCTGACATGCTCTACCGCATGAACGCGGTGTGTGACCCGCTGCATCAGCCCGCCGCGAATGTCGAAGGCGACCGAGACATCCAGCAGCCGCGCGGCCGGCGCGGCCCTGGCCACCGCAACCCCGCCCCGGCCATCGCCCATGCGGGGCACGGCGGCCAGCAGGTCGCGGGTATATTGCGCCTGCGGGGCGGCAAAGATGCGCGCGACGGGGCCGGTTTCGACCACCTCGCCCGCCCGCATCACGATCACCCGCGTCGCCATCTCGGCCACCACGCCCATGTCATGCGTGATCAGGATCAGCGCCGTCCCCGTCTCGCGTTGCAGGTCGCGCAGCAGGTCCAGCACCTCGCGCTGCACCGTCACGTCCAGCGCGGTGGTCGGCTCGTCGCAGATCAGCACATCGGGTTTCAGCGCCAGGGCCATGGCGATCATCACCCGCTGGCGCATCCCGCCCGAAAGCTCGTGCGGGTATTGCCCCATCCGCCGCTCGGGCTGGGAAATCCGCACCGATTGCAGCGCGGCCAGCGCGCGGGCGCGGGCCTGACCCCGCGACAGGGGGTCGTGCGCGGTGATCGCCTCGACCAGCTGGGCGCCCACGGTCATCACCGGGTTCAGGCTGGTCATCGGCTCCTGAAAGATCATGGCGATCCGGTCGCCGCGAATGCCGCGCATCGCGGCTTCGGGCAGGGTCAGCAGGTCGCGCCCGTCCAGCAGGATCTGCCCGGCCGCGGCCCGGACCTGCGGCGGCAAAAGCCCCATGATCGCCAGCGAGGTGATCGACTTGCCCGATCCGCTTTCGCCCGCGATGGCCAGCGTCTCGCCCGGCGCAAGGTCGAAGGTCAGCCCCTCGACCAACGGCCTGCCGTGGACCGCGACGGTCAGCCCCCGCACCGAAAGGACGGGGGCCGCGGCAGATGGTGCCTTGGCGGTCATGCGAAAACGACACGCGGCATGTAGAAGCTGACGACCCAGTTCGGTATGTCGACGATTTCCGAGATGCGTAGATCGCCGCAGACCGAACAGAGCATATAGGCCACCTCGGCCGGCATCTTGTGCTGGGCGGACAGCAGGTCGATCATGCCCGCCACCGCATCGCGCGCGCCGGTCATCAGATCGGGGCCGATGCCGGTCGTCACCTCATACCCCTTGGCGTCCAGATGGCGCGTGACCGGGCCGGGCGTGGTAAAGCGCGGCATGGCCAGCGGCGTCTGCTTGATCAGATCCAGCGTCAGCACCACATCCATCGGGCTTTCGATGGCCGTCCCGCAGACCTCGCCGTCGCCCTGGGCCGCATGGGTGTCGCCCACGCTGAACAGCGCGCCCGCTACCTCGACCGGCAGGTAGAGCGTGCTGCCCGCCGCCAGATCGCGGATGTCGAGGTTGCCGCCCACCCGGCGCGGCGGCACGACCGAATGGGGGCCGGGTGCTGCGGGTGCCACGCCGATGGTCCCGGCAAAGGGTTTCAGCGGAACCTTGGCGAATTTGCTGTAAAGCGCGGGCGCCATGCCGACGGGATCATAATCCCAGCCGTGATAGGCGGGGTTGGTGAACTGATCCGCCAGGAGGCCAAAGCCCGGGATGATCGCCGTCCAGCCCCAGCCCCGCCCGTTCTGCGCCTGCGGGGCAAAGCTGTCGAGCGTGATCTTCAGCACGTCCCCCGGTTCCGCCCCGGCGACGAAGATCGGCCCGGAAACCGGGTTGATCTTGCCGAAATCCAGCGCGGTCACATCCGCCACCGTCGAAGACGGGCCAAGCTGGCCCGCCGAGGAATCGTGACATTTGAACAGGATCGTCGATCCCGGCTCCACCGTTTCGGCGGGGGCAAGGGAATTGTCCCAGCCGAAATGATGCTGCGCCGCGTGGATCGTATAGGTGCAGGCCTGACACATGGCCTTATTCCTTCACATAGACATAGTCGTAGTTGACAGGGATCGACACCGGGTCGACGTAAAGCGCATCGTCACCGCCCATGCGCGGCGATTTCATCGTATAGCGCTGTTCGTTGAACACCGGCGCCCAGGGGGCGTCGTCCATGATCTTGACGTAGATGTCGGACCACATGGCCAGACGCGCGGGATCGGCCGGGTCCTTGAAGCTGTCGGCCTTGACTGCCTCGGCATCCAGCGCCTCGTTGCAGTATTTCGACCAGTTCCAGCCGCCTTCGCCCGCGCCCGCACAGCCCAGGATCGGGCCATAGAAGTTCGACGGATCGGGGAAATCCGCGATCCAGCCCATGCCGCCCGACCAGACCATCGGCGCGGTGCCCGCGCCCCCCGCCTCGATCACGTTGGCCTGCGCAAGGTTCTGCAGGCTGGCCTTGATGCCGATGGCGGCCAGATCCTGCTGGATCGCCTGCGCGATGCGCGGGTTGGGGTCGGTGTTCATGACGTAAAGCTGGGTCTCGAACCCGTCGGGATAACCGGCATCGGCCAGCAGCTTTTTCGCGCCTTCGGGGTCGTAGGCGTAACCCTTGTAATCCTTGGCATAGCCCGGCATCGACGGCGGCAGCGGCTGGTTCGCGGGAACGGCCCGGCCGTTGATGATCTGGACGATCCGGTCCTTGTTCAGCGCCATGTTCACCGCGCGCCGCACCTCGACCTTGTCGAAGGGGGCTTGCGTGACGTTCATGGTGATATAGCCGGTGTGAAGCTGTCCGCCCTCGACCACGCGCGCGGCCTCGTCCGGGTTGCCCATGACTTCGGTGAACTTGGCGGGCGGGATGCCGTCGCCGGGCACGTCGACCTCGCCCTTTTGCAGGCGCAGCAGGGCCACGACCGGCTCTTGCCCGACCTCGAAGGTGATCTGGTCCAGATAGGGCACGCCCGCGCGCCAGTAATCGGCGTTCTTGGCGAAGACCAGCCGCTGGCCGATGGTCCATTCCGCCAGCGAATAGGCGCCGGTGCCGACCGGATGCTTGCCGAAATCGGCCCCGAATTCCTCGACCGCCTCTTTCGGCACGACCGAGGCGAAGTTCAGCGCCATGACATGCAGGAAGGTCGCATCCGGCCGCGACAGGGTGATTTCCACCGTCAGCGGGTCGATCACCTTGACGCCCGAAAGACCATCCGGCCCCGCCTTGTCGAACCCGGCGATCGAGCCGAAAAAGCCCGCGCCCGGCGATTGGGTTTCGGGGTTGGTCACGCGGTCCAGCGAATATTTCACATCTTCGGCCGTCATCTCGCGGCCGTTGTGGAACTTCACCCCGGGCCGCAGCTTGAAGGTGAAGACCAGCCCGTCCTCCGACAGGGTATAGCTTTCCGCAAGGCCGGGGCGCAGGGTGGTGGTGCCGGGGACGTAATCCATCAGGCTGTCGAAGATCGACTTGATCATCGACCAGTTCTGCCAGTCATAGCCGATGGCGGGGTCCAGCGTCGCCACGTCGTCCTTGTAGGTGATCACGATGTCGCCGCCGGGTTTGGCGTTCGGATCGGGGGTATAGTCCTGCGCCGCCGCCGGAAGGGCGAGTGTCAGCACCAGTGCGGTGGAGGCAAGCCAGTGTTTCATCATCTCTCTCCTGTTGGTTTCTTGTTTGTCAGCGAAGCTTGATGCGCGGGTCGACCAAGGGTGCGATCAGGTCGGCCAGCAAGTTGCCCAGGACGATGGCCGTGGCCGAGACCAGCGTGACGCCCATGATGATCGGGATGTCGACGCGCTGGATCGCCTGCCAGGCCAGCTGGCCCATGCCGGGCCAGCCGAACACGCTTTCCACCACGACGATGCCGCCCATGAAGATGCCGATGTCGATGCCGATCATGGCGATGATCGGCAGGATGGCATTGGGCAGCGCATGGCGCAGGATCACGCGCGCGCGGCTCAGCCCCTTGGCGCGGGCGGTGCGGATGTAGTCGGCGCGCAGCACCTCGATCATCGAGGACCGCATCATGCGGCTATACCAGCCCGAGCCGAGAATCCCGAGCGTCAGCGCCGGCAGCACCAGATGCGCGAACGTCCCGTAACCGCCGATGGGAAACCACCCCAGCCGCAC